>NZ_CP156079.1:5013569-5319575 GCF_040892545.1 Paracidovorax avenae | reverse complement strand
ACATCGCCGCGCAGATGGTGCAGCCCGGCCTGTGGCTGCTGCCCGTGGTGATGCTCGTGCTGGGTTTCGCGGTGCGGCGCGGCCTGCGGCCGCTCTACTCCCTGTCGGAGGACGTGGCGGCGCTGGACGTGGCCGGCGCCGGGCGCCTGCCCACCGGGGGCACGCTGCGCGAATTCGAATCCGTCGTGGCCTCCATCAACACGCTGCTCGACCGCCAGCAGGCCGCGCTCGTGCGGGAGCGCCGCCTGGCCAACGAGGTGGCGCACGAGTTGCGTACGCCCCTGTCGTCCATCGTGCTGCAGGCCCGTGCGCTGGACGGCGGCCTGGACGGCCCCGCCCAGGCCGAGGCGCTGGCCCGCATCGGCCAGGATGCGCTGCGCGCAGGCCACGTGCTCAACCAGCTGCTGGCCCTGGCGCGGGCCAGCCGCACCCGGCTGCATGAGCTGGAGGCCGAGGTCGATCTGGCGGAGCTGGCGCGCAGCGTGGCCGCGGATTACGCCCAGGCGGCCTGGCAGCACGGATCCGCCCTGGGCGTGGCAGCGGATGGCCCCGTGGCGGTGCGCGGCAATGCCGTGCTGCTGGAAATGGCGCTGCGCAACCTCGTGGAGAACGCGCTGCGCCACACCCCCGCCGGGACGCGGGTGGAGATCCAGGCCGGCTCCACGGGCGGCGGCGGAGCGTGGCTGCAGGTGTGCGATGACGGCCGGCGCGCGCTGGCGGGCGGGCCGGAGGGGCCGGCCGCGCGGGCGCCGGTGGACAGCCTGCACCTCGGGCACGAAATCATCGCCCGGGTGGCCGAGGCGCACGGAGGGCGGTTCGGCGAGGAGCGTGCGCCCGCGCCTTTCACCACGTGTTACCGGGTGGAACTGAGGACGGCCCCGGGGGCGGGGGGCCCCGGCTAAAATGTTGCGGTTACGAAGCGGTTACCGCCGCTGGGCGCCGCCGACAATGCACCGTCCCCGCCCGTGCTCCGCGCACGGTGCGGGCGCTCCATCCCCACCATTGAATGGAACCACCCCATGCCACTCGTCTCGATGCGCGAAATGCTCGACCATGCCGCTGAAAACCTCTACGGCATCCCTGCCTTCAACGTCAACAACCTGGAGCAGGTGCAGGCGGTGATGTCGGCGGCCGACGAGGTCGGCGCTCCGGTGATCCTCCAGGCCAGCGCCGGTGCCCGCAAGTACGCCGGCGAACCCTTCATCAAGCACCTCATCCAGGCCGCCGCCGAGATGTATCCCCACATCCCCCTGGTGATGCACCAGGACCACGGCACCAGCCCGGAGGTGTGCCAGGGCGCCCTGAACCTGGGCTTCGGCTCGGTGATGATGGACGGCTCCCTGATGTCCGACGGCAAGACGCCGTCCTCGTTCGACTACAACGTCGACGTCACGCAGAAGGTCGTGGCCATGGCCCACAAGGTCGGCGCGACGGTGGAAGGCGAACTGGGCTGCCTGGGCAACCTGGAAACCGGCGATGCCGGCGAGGAAGACGGCATCGGCGCAGAGGGCAAGCTGGACCACAGCCAGATGCTGACCGACCCCGAAGAGGCCGCGCAGTTCGTGAAGGCCACCCAGCTCGACGCGCTGGCCATCGCGATCGGCACCAGCCACGGCGCCTACAAGTTCAGCCGCCCGCCCACGGGGGACATCCTGGCCATCAGCCGCGTCAAGGAAATCCACGCCCGCATCCCCAACACCCACCTCGTGATGCACGGCTCGTCCTCCGTGCCGCAGGAACTGCTGGCCATCATCAACCAGTACGGCGGCAAGATGAAGGAAACCTACGGCGTGCCCGTGAAGGAAATCCAGGAAGCCATCAAGTACGGCGTGCGCAAGATCAACATCGACACCGACATCCGCCTGGCGATGACCGGTGCCGTGCGCAAGTTCCTGGCCGAGAACCCCGACAAGTTCGACGCCCGCGAGTGGCTCAAGCCTGCCCGCGAAGCCGCCAAGCAGATCTGCAAGCAGCGCTACATCGAGTTCGGCTGCGAGGGCCAGGGCCCCGAGATCAAGGGCCGCACGCTGCAGGAGATGGCCGGGCTGTACGCCTCCGGCGCGCTGGCGCAGGTGGTGAACTGACGCTCCAGGGAGCGGGGCGGCGGGTTCGGGTTAAGCTCGGACTCCGCCTTCCGGCCCGCTCGCGTCCTCTGCCGCTGCCCGTCCGGATGTCCGCGGGGTTCTTCCGCATTCCTTTCGAGGCGCCCAGTTCCGTGAAAAAGCCGCCCCTGTCGTTTCTGTCCGCGCGCGCGGGCCTGTGCCTTCCCCTCGCCGGGGCCGTCCTGCTGACCCTCGCGGCGTGCGCTCCGGTGCAGCCGTCGCTGCCGCACGTCGGCCGGGCTCAGGTCGAACTGCCCCCGGGCGACTGGGAGGTGCTGCAGCGCGGCAAGCAGACAGTCGTGGACGTGCTGCCCGACGACACGGCCGACGACCTGCCGATGGAGACCTCCGTCATGGGCCTGCGCGGCCCCGGCAAGGACCGTCCGCTCCTGGCCCTGGTCTTCGTGCAGACCAACGCCACCAACTACCCGCGCGACACCACCCTGTGGACGCTGCCCTGCCCGCAGCAGGACGGCGTGTTCGTCGAGGATCGCACCCGCGGCAGCCCGGCCCGGGCCGACTGCCTGCGCTACCGCCGCCGCGCCGATACGGGCAACTACCTCGCGCTCAGCCGCCCCGGGGTGTCCCGGTGGATGGCGGAGCAGCGCCTGGCGCCCGGCGGGCCCTACTCGCACGTGATGTACCGCTACGCCAACAATGGTGGCGGATTCATCTCGGTGGACGTGGTCGCGGCCCAGAGCCTGCTGCGGCCCGTCACCCACTCCAACGACGAATTCCTCGTGGCCGGGCGGCCCGCGTTCCGCTGGAGCGAGAAGCTCGCCGACGCGGCGCGCCTGAGCGTCTCGATGATGGACGGGCGGATGGTCTTTCCGCCGTTCCCCATTCCCCCCGCGATTCCTCCCGCCATTCCCCCCGCGCAGTGACGGCCAGGCGGTCCTGGGCCCCGTCCGAGCAGGGCGGGCGCTAGGGTAAGCCCAGACACGCGCCCGGGGCCGGTACCCCGAGAATGCGGGTTTCTTTGTAACAGCAGGTTCTGGAGACATACAGCATGAACGACCGTCCGTGGCTTGCCGCGTACCCCGAAGGGGTGCCGGCCGACATCGACCCGACGCAGTACCCGTCGCTCGTCGCCCTGATGGAGGAGGCCTTCCAGCAGCACGCGGACCGCACGGCCTACAGTTTCATGGGCAAGGACATCAGCTTCGCCGACACCGAAGTGCAGAGCCGCCACCTGGCCGCGTACCTGCAGGGCCTGGGCCTCGCCCGCGGCGACCGCGTGGCGGTCATGATGCCCAACGTGCCCCAGTACCCGGTCGCCATCGCGGCCATCCTGCGCGCGGGCCTGGTGGCGGTCAACGTGAACCCGCTCTACACGCCGCGCGAGCTCGAGCACCAGCTCAAGGATTCGGGCGCCCGGGCGATCATCATCATCGAGAACTTCGCCGCGACGCTGCAGGCCTGCATCGGTGCGACGCAGGTCCAGCACGTGGTGCTGTGCGCCATGGGCGACCAGCTGGGCCTGCTCAAGGGCCTGCTCGTGAACTACGTGGTGCGCAAGGTCAAGAAGATGGTGCCGGCCTTCTCGCTGCCGGGTGCCGTGCGCTTCAACGATGCGGTCGCGAAGGGCGCGCGGGGCACCCTGCAGAAGCCCGACCTGCGGCCCGATGACGTCGCGCTGCTGCAGTACACGGGCGGCACCACCGGGGTGTCGAAGGGCGCCGTGCTGCTGCACCGCAACCTGATCGCCAACGTGCTGCAGTCGGAGGCCTGGAACGAGCCCGCGATGCGCAAGATCCCGGCGGGCGAGCAGCCCGCGAGCGTCTGTGCGCTGCCGCTCTACCATATCTTCGCGTTCACCGCGAACATGATGCTGGCCATGCGCACCGGCGCCAAGACCATCCTGATCCCCAACCCGCGCGACCTCGCCGCGGTGCTCAAGGAACTCTCCAAGCACACCTTCCACAGCTTCCCGGCCGTGAACACGCTCTTCAACGGGCTGGCCAACCATCCGGACTTCAACACGGTGGACTGGAAGAACCTGAAGGTGTCCGTCGGCGGCGGCATGGCCGTGCAGAGCGCGGTGGCGCGCCTGTGGCTCGAAAAGACCGGCTGCCCCATCTGCGAGGGCTACGGCCTGTCGGAGACCAGCCCCTCGGCGAGCTGCAATCCCGTCACCACGAAGGAATACACCGGCACCATCGGCGTGCCCCTGCCCAGTACGCGCATGAAGCTGATCGACGACGAGGGCCGCACGGTGACCGAACCCGGCCGCGCCGGCGAGATCGTCATTCACGGCCCCCAGGTCATGGCCGGCTACTGGCAACGCCCCGACGAGACGGCCAAGGTCATGACCGAGGACGGCTACTTCAAGACCGGCGACATCGGCACCATGGACGAGCGCGGCTTCTTCAAGATCGTGGACCGCAAGAAGGACATGGTGCTGGTCAGCGGCTTCAACGTCTATCCGAATGAAGTGGAAGACGTGGTGGCAGCGCTGCCGGGCGTGATGGAGTGCGCGGTGGTGGGCGTGCCCGACGAGAAGACCGGCGAAGCCGTGAAGCTGGTCATCGTCAGGAAGAGCCCGGAGCTGACCGAAGCCCAGGTGCGCGAGTTCTGCAAGTCCAATCTCACCGGCTACAAGCAGCCGCGCCTGATCGAGTTCCGCGAATCGCTGCCCAAGACGCCCGTGGGCAAGATCCTGCGCCGCGAACTGCGCGACAGCAAGAAGGCCTGACCGGGGCTTTGGCCCAGCGGCCGGCGGCGCAGTGCCGCCGGCTTTTTTTACCCCATGCTCCGAACAGCCATCCTCAGCGCCCTGCCCGAAGAGCAGGCCGGCCTGTCCTCCGCCCTGCAGGCGGGCGAGCGCATCGTGCACGCCGGCAGGACGTTCTTCTGCGGCACGCTGGACGGGCAGGACGTGGTGCTGGCCCTCTCCGGCATCGGCAAGGTGGCGGCGGCCACCACCGCCACGGCACTCATCGAGCGCTTCGGCGCCACGCGCATCGTGTTCACGGGCGTGGCGGGTGGCCTGGGGGACGGCGTGCAGGTGGGCGACGTGGTGGTCGCGCACGACTACCTGCAGCACGACATGGACGCATCGCCCCTGTTCCCTCGATGGGAACTGCCCGGCTACGGCCGCGCCCGGCTGGCGTGCGATCCGCATCTGGCCGGCCTGCTCTCTGCGGCGGTGGACGGTTGCCTGCAGGACCTGGACCCTGGAGCGCCGGCCGGCGGCGCGGAGGGCCCGGCGCGTGCCCCCCGCCGCCACACCGGCCTCGTCGCCAGCGGCGACCTGTTCGTCTCCACCGCGGCCGGTGCAAAGGCGCTGTGCGACGCACTGCGCGCCGCGGACCACGACGTGCTGGCCGTCGAGATGGAAGGCGCCGCGGTCGCCCAGGTCTGCGCGGACTATGGCATCCCTTTCGGCGCCGTGCGCACCATCTCCGACCGCGCCGACGACACGGCGCACGTGGACTTCGCCCGCTTCGTGGAGACCGTGGCCGCGCGCTACGCGGACGGCATCATCCGCCGCTTCCTGCAAATGCTTTAAACAAGAGGACTGCCAACCCACAGCGTGATGCGACAGCCTTCGATGCTTCCCCGCATCATGCAGAAGGCGCGGCCCCAAGCCAGCAGACGCCGTGGAACCGGCTCCGCCGGGCCACTGGCATCGTTCCCCTGGGGGGACGGCGCGAAGCGCTCAGGGGGGATTCATTTCAACCAGCCGCGCTTGCGGAAGTACCACATCGGCCCGACCGCGCTCGCCACCATCAGCGCGATGCCGTAGGCGTAGCCGTAGCTCCACTGCAGCTCCGGCATGAACTGGAAGTTCATCCCGTACACGCTCGCGATCAGCGTGGGCGGCAGCAGCGCGACGCTCGCCACCGAGAAGATCTTGATGATCTTGTTCTGGTTGATGTTGATGAAGCCGACCGTGGCGTCCATCAGGAAGTTGATCTTGTCGAACAGGAACGCCGTGTGGTTGTCCAGCGACTCGATGTCGCGCAGGATCTGCCGCGCGTCCTCGAACTGCTCGGCGTTCAGCATCTTGCTGCGCATCATGAAGCTCACGGCGCGGCGCGTGTCCATCACGTTGCGGCGGATGCGGCCGTTCAGGTCCTCCTGGCGCGCGATGGCGGCCAGCACCTCGCCGGCGCGCGCATCCGTCACGTCGCCCGCCAGCACCTGGGTGCTCACTTCCTTGAGCTCGTCGTAGATGCCCTCGAGCGTGTCGGCGGAATACTCCGCATCCAGGTCGAAGAGCTTGAGCAGCACTTCCTTGGCATCCTCGATCAGGCCCGGCGCCCGGCGCGCGCGCATGCGCAGCAGCCGGAAGACGGGCAGGTCCTCGTCGTGGATGGAAAACAGCACGCCCTTGCTCTTGAGCGTGTCGTTGACCAGGTTGAGGATGAAGGCCACGCGCACCGAGCGGGGGTTGTCCTCGTCGTCGATCAGGAAGTCGCTGCGGATATGCAGCTCGCCGTTGTCTTCCTCGTAGAAGCGGGCGGATTCCTCGATGTCCTCGTCCATCGCGTCCGCGGGGATCTGCAGGCCGTAATGCTGCTTGATCCAGCGCTTTTCCTCGAGCGTGGGCGATTCCAGGTCCACCCAGATCGGCTGGAAGCGGGCCAGTTCTTCCAGGGATTCGATCTCTTCCTGGACGAGGCGGCCGTTGGCGAGCGTGAAGATGTTGAGCATGGGCTCGTTCCCGGTGGGTTGGCGCCGCGGCGCCGTTGGCGAAGGGGATAAGGGAGGTGCTTTCAACCCCCCGAAGGCCCTGGGCATGCCGGGAGTTGAAAGCTACCGACTGGGGTAGGTTTCCACGGAGCTTTCTCCAAAAAGCAAGTTGCGAATTATCGCATTGCGCAAGAGCGGCCATGTGACGGCCGCGTGTCAGGGCGGGCCGCCCGTGCGGGCACTGCGGCGGCCCCGGGCCCTCAGTGCCCGGTGGCCGGAGACCCCGGTGCCGATGCCGCCCGCACGTGCGCGAGCGCCCGGCACAGGTCGGCCCAGGCGGCAGCCTTGGCTTCGGGCGCGCGCAGCAGATAGGCCGGGTCGTAGGTGACGACGGCGGGCGTGCCGTCCGGCAACTGGTGTGCCGTGGCGCGCAGCCGGCCGAGCGGCTCGCGGCTGCCCAGCACGGCGCGGGCGGCCGGCAGGCCCAGCACCAGCACCATCGCCGGCCGCAGCGTGGCAATCGCGGTCTGCAGTGACCCGGCAGCGTCCTCCGGACCTTCTGTCGTCCCGGGGGCAGCCCGTTCCACGGCGGAGAAATGCGTACGCGGATGGCGGTGCAGCCGCATCGCGCGCAGCATGTTGTCGAGCAGCTTGCCGGCGTCCCCGGACAAAGGAGCGTCCGGCGACAGGCTTTCGCCGACCACGAGCCAGCCGCTGCCGAGCTCGGTGGGCGTGGCGGCGGGGTCGGCCTGCGGATAGAGGGGCTGCGGCGCATGGAGCCGCAGAACCGGCCCGTTGGTTTCCGGCGTGCGTACCCCGGCGGCGGGCGCTGCCGGAGGAGGCTGCACGGGAGCGGCGGACCGTGGCGCGGCCGGCGTGGTCGCCTGCGGCACGCCTGCGGCTCCAGGCGGCGGGGCCTGGATTGTGGAGGCACGCACGGGGGCGGGCACGGCCGGCGGCGCGGGCGGTACCGGGGCCGCCTGCGCCGCGGCCGGGGGCACGGGGGAGGGCGCCCATACGGTGATGCCCATTTCGGCCAGCATGGCGCGCTGGCGGGCGTCGAGGTCGAGGCTCATAGGGGTCGGCTCATCACGATGGCGTCTTCGCGGCCCCCGTCGGCCGCGGGATAGTAGCGCTTGCGTTCCCCCACGGTGCGGAAACCGTGGGCCAGGTAAATGTCGCGGGCGCGCTGGTTGCTCACGCGCACTTCCAGCCAGAGCCACTGCGCCCGCTGGCCACGCGCCCAGAGCACGAGCGCGTCGAGCAGCACGCGCGCCCAGCCCTGGCGCTGGTGGGTGGGTGCGACGGTAAGGTTGAGCAGGTGGACTTCGTCCACGCCGCGCATGGCCACGAAATAGCCGATCAGCTCCCCGTTGCCGGCCACCAGCAGCGGCGCTTCGTAGCCTGCAGCCAGCGCGTCCGTGAAATTGCCGCGCGTCCAGGGGTGCGAATAGGCCTGCCGCTCGATCTCCAGCAATGCGTCCAGGCGTCCGGGCGTGAGCGGTTCGAAGCGGACTTCGTCCGGGTCGGGGAACTGGGCACTCATGGCTGCGGGGATGCGCCAGCGCCCGTGGCGCCGGATGGGTTGCCGGCAATGGATGCCGCCTCGCGGGCCGCGGCCCGTTCGGCCGTGGTCTGCGCCACCTTGTCGCGGACGTAGCGCGGCAGCGCTCCCGAAGCCGGCACCGCCTGGCCGGCGGCCAGCAGCGCAGGCGCGAGGCGCAGCAGGGCTGCGGCCGTGGGCAATGCCGCCACGTGCGCTGCGGCGGGTGCTCCGGGCGCGAGGCGTTCTCCGTAGGCGGCGCGGGCATTGCCGGCGACGACATGGCCTTGCGGCACCTCGACGGCTTCCGGGGCGCAGAGGCCGAAATCGTCGCCGCTGGTGCCCCTCCATCCTCCTTCCGCGTGCCATGCGTAGCGTGCCGCATAGACCTCGTCCATCCGCGCGTCGAGCACTGCCACCACCTGCGTGCAGCCATGGGCGGCCCGGGCCTCTTCGGCCACCGCGAGCAGGGTGTCCACCGGCAGCACGGGAACGCCTGCGCCGCCGCGGGCACCGAATGCCAGGCCCTGGGCCACGGCGCAGGCCGTGCGCAAGCCGGTGAAGGAGCCGGGCCCGCGGCCGAAGACGATGGCGTCCAGCGTATCGAACGACAGCCCGGCCTCCGACAGCAGCTCCCGGATCGCCGGCAGCAGTCCGGCCGACGCATGGGCCCCGCCGGGGGCGCTGCGCTGCCAGAGGCGCGCCGGCCCGCCATCCGCCATCGGCCGCTGGACGGCGATGGACAGGGTGTCGGTGCTGGTGTCGAAGGCGAGCAGGTGCATGGTGCGATGGGGGCGGCGGGCCCGCGGCCGCGGTGCCGGGCGGGCAGAGGTGTGAGAGGACGGATTATCCGCGCTGCGCCCCGGGCAGGTTGCTCCGGGGGCATCGCTAGACTCCCGGGCCATGCCCGCAAAGACCCTTCTTCCGTCCCGTCGTCCTTTCGCTGCTCTCCGTGGGCATCTGCTGGCCCTGGGGGCCTGCATGGCCTGCGGAGTCCTGTACGCGCCCCCGGCGCCCGCCCAGCCGCAGAAAGCCGCTCCGGCCGCCGCCGGGCGCCCCGCAATGGCGGTGCGTACTGCCGACACCGCCCTGCCGGCCGCGGTGGAGGCGGCCCTGCAGCGCGCCAGGGTGCCCTCCGATGCCGTCGCCTTCGTGGTGGCCGATGCCGACGGCCGCCAGCCGCCGCGCCTGTCCTGGCGCGCGCAGGAGCCGATGAACCCGGCATCGGTGATGAAGCTCGTCACCACCTACGCCGCGCTGGAACTGCTGGGGCCGGCCTACACCTGGGACACCCCGGTGTATCTGGACGCCAGGCCGCAAGGCGGCAGCCTGCGCGGCAATGTGTACATCAAAGGCGTGGGCGACCCGCAGCTGGTGATGGAGCGGCTCTGGCTGATGCTGCGGCGCCTGCAGGCACAGGGCGTGCAGGTCATCGTCGGCGACATCGTGCTCGATCGCTCCGCCTTCGACCTGCCGTCCCATGACGCCGGGCTGTTCGACGGCGAGCCCCTGCGTCCCTACAACGCCGCGCCGGACGCGCTGCTGGTCAATTTCAAATCGGTCACGCTGACCTTCGTGCCCGACGTGGCGGCCGGCCTGGCGCGCGTGGTGGCCGAGCCGCCGATGGCCGGGGCGCCATGGCCGTCCACGGTGCCGCTCGCGGCGCCGGGCACGGAATGCGGCGACTGGCGCGCGGCGCTGCGGCCCGAGACTGCGGCAGGCGATGCCGCGGGCAGCGTCTCTTTCCAGGGCGTGTTCCCCGCAGCCTGCGGCGAGCGCGTCTGGTCCGTGGCGCCGCCCGACCCGCAGGGCTTCGCGGCCCGCGCGGTGGAAGGCATGTGGCGCGAACTGGGCGGCAAGCTCACCGGCAGCGTGCGGGAGGGGCGGGTGCCCGCGGGGCTCGCTCCGTCGTTCACCGTCGCCTCCCCGCCCCTGGCCGAAGCGGTGCGTGCCATCAACAAATACAGCAACAACGTGATGACGCAGCAGGTCTTCCTGACCATCGCGCTGCAGAAGAACGGCACGGCCACCTTCGACGGTGCACGCAACGCCGTGGCGCAGTGGTGGCGCCAGCGCATGCCGGGGACCGAGCCGCCCGTGCTGGACAACGGCGCGGGCCTGAGCCGCGAAGCGCGCGTGAGCGCCGCATCGCTCGCGCGCATGCTGCAGACCGCCTGGGCCTCGCCGGTCATGCCGGAACTGCTTTCCTCCCTGCCCATCGCCGGGACGGACGGCACCCTGCGCCGCTCCGCGATGGGCCGCGCCGCCCGTGCCGCGCACCTCAAGACCGGCACGCTGCGCGACGTCTCCGCGCTCGCCGGCATCGTGCATGGCGCGGGTGGTCGCCGCTACGTGGTCGTGGCGCTGGCCAACCATCCCAACGCCGCGGCGGCCCGCCCGGCCATGGAGGCGCTGGTGGACTGGGCCGCGTCGGAGCGCTGAGGCCGGGGTGCAACACGCAGGACACTAGGCGGGGTAGCATCCCAATGGTTGAGTGGGGCGCACGACTTATCTTGCAGACCCGGCAGGGTGGGTATCGGTGATTCCCCTGCCCTGCGTGGAATGTCTGCGGGATTACGATGGGTTCCGGTAAAGCGCACGATCGTGCTTTTTTTCCCAATCCAGACGGAGCAAACGTGATCTCTAAAACCATCTACAACAGAGCGTCCTGGTCCGTGGTGGCCGCCGCCTGCATGCTCGCAGCCTGCGGCGGCGGCGGTTCCGACACCACGCCGGCCGCGCGGGTGACGTCCGTGAAGGTCATGGGCGACAGCCTGGCCGACAGCGGCACCTTCGGCTTCAAGTTCACCGTGCAGGGCACGGCAGCCACGGGCGCGGGTTCCACGCAGATCTGGCCCGAACGCGTCGCGTCCAACTACGGACAGACGCTGTGCGCCCACTACCTCTTCAACGGCACCTCCTTCAACGCCAGTTCCAGCTGCACCAACTATGCGGTGGCCGGCAGCCGCATCAACAACCCCACGGGCCCGAATGCGCCCACTTCGATCCTGCAGCAGATCAAGGATGCCGGCTCGGCCGGGTTCTCAGACGGCGATCTCGTCCTGATCGACGGCGGCGGCAATGATGCCGCGGACATCATTGGCGCCTACCTGCGCGTGTCCCGCGACGGTGGCGCCGCCTACCGCACGCTGCTGCTGACGCAGCTCGATGCGGCCACCGTTTCCAGTGCCTTCGCTGGCGGCGCCACCGGGCTCGCCCAGGTGGGCGGCCTGTACATGCAGGCGGTGGCCACGCAGTTCGCTGCCACCGTCCGCGCCAACGTCCTGGACAAGGGCGCCAAGCGGGTCGCCGTGCTCAACGCGCCGGGCGTGACGCTCACGCCGCGCTTCCGCTTCGTGCTGGCCGGCATCTCCGCCGCCAATGGCTCCGCCGCGGCCACCCAGGCTGCGGCCGTGTTCGACGGCTGGGTGCAGGCCTTCAACGCCAAGCTCGGCGCCTCGCTGAGCGGGGACAGCCGCGTGGCGGTGGTGGACTTCTACAGCAACTTCAAGGACCAGGCCGTCAACCCCGCCCAGTACCAGCTGACCAATGTCACCACCCCGGCCTGCCCCGTCGCGGGCACGGACAGCGACGGCCTGCCGACCTACAACTTCCCCACCTGCACCGCGGCCGCCCTCTCGGCCACCACCCCGCCTGCGGGCGCCACCGGCGGTGCCGACTGGTGGAAGAGCTACGGCTTCGCCGACAGCTTCCACCCCACCCCCTACGGTCATCAGCTGATCGGTCAGCTGGTGGCACGTTCGCTCGCCCAGGCGGGCTGGCTCTGAAGCGGACAGGAGTATTCGCCATGGCTCGATTCCTCTCATCCCTTCCTTCCTCCGCCACGCTGGCCGCCGGCGCACTGGCGCTGCTCGCCTGCTCCGGTGCCTCGGCGCAGGTCGCAGGCACCTGGAGCGTACGCCTGGGTGCCACGCACATCTCGCCCCAGGTCAAGAGCGGCAACCTGTCCGCTCCGGCCTTCCCCAACACCCAGGTGGACGTGGGCTCGGATACCGCATTCACGGGCGGCATCAATTACATGGTGACCGACAACTGGGCGGTGGATGTGCCGTTCGGCATGCCGTTCAAGCATGAATTCCAGGGCGCCGGGGCGATTGGCGGCGTAGGCAAGGTCGGCGAAACCAAGGTGCTTCCCGCCACCGTGTTCGCGCAGTACCGCTTCGGCGAGGCCAAGTCCGCTTTCCGCCCCTACGTGGGGCTGGGCGTGACCTACGCCAAGTTCTTCAAGGAGCGCACCACTGCCACGCTGAACGGCCTCACGGGCGGCACGCCCGCCAATCCCACGACGGCGTCCATCGACGACAAGTGGGGCATCACGCCGCAGATCGGCTTCGTCTGGAACATCAACGACAAGTGGTTCGTCGATGCGGCCTACTACAAGAGCTTCCTGAAGACCAAGACGCATCTTTCCAGTGGGCAGACCATCGACATCCGCCTGAACCCCAACGTCTTCGCCGTGGGCATCGGTTACCGGTTCTGAACTGCGGAAACGATGGCGCATGAAAAAGCCGACCCTTGGGTCGGCTTTTTTCCTGGCGCCCCGATCACCAGCGGGCGCGCAGGCGGTCGTAGGCGTAGGTGCCGAACTGGCGGTGGGCGGAAGGCGTCATGTAGATGCTGTCGGCGAACACGTAGCGGTTCTGGTCCGCGCCGCTCACCAGGGTGGACCCGCTGCAGCGCAGGGAGCTCACCTGGCCCGTGCCGATGCCGATGTCGTTGCCCGAGGCGACCGACGTGCACACGGGGGTGTCCGTGTTGGTGAAGTTGTATCCGCTCGGGGAGCCCGTGAACAGGTTGCCGTAGTACTCCAGGTCCACGTAGAGCACGGTCTTGCCCAGGTCCTCGATGTTCACGAGCAGGGACTGGTTGAACCGCGTGCTCGCGGTGCTCAGCAGGCTCTGCTGGCCCAGCGCCACGGCCCAGGGGCTCTTGCCGAGGTCGTAGGTACCGATCACCACGACGTGCTTGGCGCCCGCGTTCGACAGGCGGCGCACCTGGGCGGCGAGATCGCTGCCGGCGGTAGCCGCCGCCGAGAGGAACTGGTCGTTCGTCATCGTGCCGGCAGTCACGGCCGACATGCCGGCGATGAGGTCGCTGATGCCGCCGTTCATGAGCACGAGGTTGCTGTCGCCCAGCGTATTGGATGCCAGGAACGTGGTGATCTGCTGGGTGATGGAAGGCGCCGAGCCACCCGCGGCATCGGTGGATGCCGTCACCCGGGCATTGCCCTGGGCGTAGGCCGTGCCGCCCGCCGAGGAGGGCCTGAGCGTGCCCCCGTAATTGTTGGCGATCTGCAGCGTCCAGTTGTTGGTGGAGCTGTCATTCACGGTATAGAGGGCACCGTTCTGGCCAACGTCGGTGAAGGCATCGCCGAAGGTGATGATGCGATCGGGCGAAAGCGCCGACTCCGTGGTGCTGGAACCGCAGGCTGCCACGAGCGCCGCCGATGCACAGGCGGCGATCAGGAAGGAGCGGCGCATCCAATTTGCTGCCATATGTTGTTCTCCAGAAAAATTGAGCAAGAGTGTAACGACTGGCGCTGTAAGGCTTTGCAACCGGGCGTGTCGCCGAGGCGTCGCGGTGAATGCGGTTCAGGCGGCGGCTGCCCGTTGCAGGCGGTCCCTCACGCCTTCCCAGTCCGGTGTGTCCGGCGGTGTTTCCACCCAGATGAGTTTCACACCGACGTCATCGAAGTCCCGCAGGGCCGCGAAAAGTTCCTGGGCCGCGGCCGCGGCGTCTTCCGGCATGCGGCGCAGCACCACGCCGGACGAGGGCGAACGAAGAGGGTCGCGCGCGTACACCGCCAGATGGCGCGCGTCGGCGCCCAGCAGTTCCAGCCCGGCGCGCAGTGCCTTGGCGTCCATGAGCCGTACCTTGGCACTGGGCGCGTAGTGCGCTTCCAGCGTGCCGGATGCCCGAGGCGTATGTGACGGCAGTTCCTCCTTCGACAGGGGGGACAGTCCGCAGGCCGCGGCGATCTCGGCGCGGGTGATGGCCCCCGGGCGCAGCAGCACCGGCACGCCGCGCGTGCAGTCGATGATGGTCGATTCGATGCCCACCGCGCACGGCCCTCCGTCGAGGACCAGCAGGTCCTCCCCGAACTCGTCCTGCACATGCTGCGCGGTGGTGGGGCTCACCCGGCCGAAGCGGTTGGCGCTGGGCGCCGCCACGCCATGCACCGGCTGGCCGCCCAGCACCGGATCATCCGATGCGCAGGCCTTGAGCACGGCCTGCGCCACCGGGTGCGCCGGGCAGCGCAGGCCCACGCTGTCCTGGCCGCCGGCCGCCGCGGCAGCCCTGTCCGGCAGGCGCGGGAGGATCAATGTCAGGGGCCCGGGCCAGAAGGCCCGCACCAGGGCCTCGGCGAAGGGTGGAACGGACGCGGCGAAGTGCGGTATGCCTTCGGGCCCCGCCACGTGCACGATCAGCGGGTGGTCGCTCGGGCGGCCCTTGGCCTCGAAAATCTGCGCCACGGCGGCGTCGCTGGCGGCATCCGCCGCGAGCCCGTACACGGTTTCCGTGGGCAGGCCCAGCAGTTGGCCGGCCCGCAGCGCCCGGGCTGCCGCATCGATGGAGGAGGGGAGCCGGCCGTCGAGGATCATGTCGGCGGGCCTCAGAAGGCAGCGATGCCCAGCAGCGCGGCCGCCTGCAGCGCCGTGGCGCGCGCGGCCTCCGCGGTGGGCGCGGTGACGTTCAGGTGGCCCATCTTGCGGCCCGGCTTGGCCTCGGCCTTGCCGTACAGGTGCAGGTGGGTGCCCGGCAGGGCCAGCACGGCGGCCCAGTCGGGCGTGCTGGCCGCTGCTCCGCGGGCGAACCAGAGATCGCCCAGCAGGTTCAGCATCACGGCGGCGCTGTGCTGGCGCGGCTGCACCAGCGGCAGCCGCGCCATGGCACGCACCTGCAGTTCGAATTGCGATACATCGCAGGCGTTCTGGCTGTAGTGGCCGCTGTTGTGGGGCCGGGGGGCGATCTCGTTGACCACCAGGGAGCCGTCTTCGAGGACGAAGAATTCCACGCACAGCACGCCCGTGTAGCCCAGCCCCTCCGCGACGGACCGGGCCGCGGCGACGGCCTGCCGTGCGACCGGCTCAGGCACGTTGTCCGCATGCACTTCGGTCACCGCCAGGATGCCGTCGCGGTGCAGGTTGCGCTGCACCGGCAGGTGGACGCACGCGCCGTCATGGCCGCGCGCCACGATCACCGAGCACTCGAAAGCCAGCGGCAGGCGTTTTTCCAGCACGCAGGGCACGCGGCCCATCGCCTCCCACGCGGATGCGAGCTCCTCGCGGGTGGCCACCCGGGCCTGTCCCTTGCCGTCATACCCGAGGCGGGCGGTCTTGAGGATGCCCGGCAGCAGCGCGGCCGGCACGCCCTCCAGCTGCCCCGGCGTCTCGATCACGGCGTAGGGTGCGCACGGCACGCCGCACTGCACGAAATGCGCCTTCTCCCGCGCGCGATCCTGGGCGATCGCCACGGCGTCGGCCGCGGGCGCCACGGGGCGCTCAGCGCCGAGCATGCGCAGCGCCTGCGCCGGCACGTTCTCGAACTCCGTGGTGACGGCGTCCGACAGGGCTGCCAGGCGCGCCAGTCCGTCCGGATCTTCATAGGCCGTCCGGATGTGGTGGTGGCTGATGCGGCCGGCAGGGCTTTCGGCGTCGGGGTCCAGGACCGCCGTGAAGTAGCCCATGGCCTGGGCTGCATGCGCGAACATGCGGCCCAGCTGGCCGCCGCCCAGCACACCGAGGGTGGCGCCGGGAAGGATGGGGTGCTGCGTGGAGCCGGGCATCGTCATGCCGCTTCGACCGGAAGCGCCATCGCGCGGGCCGCCGCGGTCTGCTCCCGGCGGAATGCCTCCAGCCGTTCGCGCAGTGCCGGGTTCTCGTTCGCCAGCAGGGCGACGGCGAACAGGGCCGCATTGGCTGCGCCGGCCGTGCCGATCGCGAAGGTGGCCACGGGGATGCCCTTGGGCATCTGCACGATGCTGTGCAGCGAATCGACGCCCTGCAGGTGCCGGCTGGCCACCGGCACGCCCAGCACGGGCACGGTGGTCTTGGCCGCCAGCATGCCCGGCAGGTGGGCCGCGCCCCCCGCTCCGGCGATGATCGCCTTCAGGCCACGCTGCGCCGCCGACTCGGCATAGGCGAACATGTCGTCGGGCATCCGGTGCGCCGAGACCACGCGTGCTTCGTGGGCGATGTCGAATTGCTGGAGAATCTGCACTGCGTGCTGCATGGTCTCCCAGTCGCTGCTGGAGCCCATGACCACGCCGATCTGGATGGGTTTCATGTGGAATGGGGCTGCGCGCCGCGCGCACCCGCCTGAGTGGAACCCGGGATTTTACTTTTGGCGCGCCCCGCCTGCTGCACACAATGATCGACGTCACCGTAGAGAATTTCGAAGCCGAGGTCATCGCCGCCTCGATGGAAGTGCCCGTCCTGGTGGACTTCTGGGCCCCCTGGTGCGGCCCCTGCAAGTCGCTCGGCCCCATCCTCGAGAAGCTGGAAACCGAGTACGCGGGCCGCTTCAAGCTCGTGAAGATCGATTCCGACCAGGAGCAGCAGATCGCCGGCATGTTCGGCATCCGCAGCATTCCCACCTGCGTGCTGATGGTGAACGGCCAGCCCGTGGACGGCTTCATGGGCGCGCAGCCCGAGGGGCAGGTCCGCGCCTTCCTCGACAAGCACGTGCCCAGCGCCGATGAGTTGCTGGCCGAGGCCGAGGAGGAGGCTGCCCAGGAGGCGCTGGAGGATGGCGATACCGACACCGCCCTCGAGAAGCTCCAGCATGCCGTCGCCACCGACCCTGCGAACGACGACGCGCGCTTCGACTACGTGAAGCTGCTGCTGCAGCTCGGACGCGTGGACGATGCCAAGGTCGCCTTCGCGCCCGTCATCGCCAAGGCCGCCGGCTCGCGCCGGCTCGGCGCGCTGAAGGTGTGGATGGACGCGATCGACGCCACCGAGGACGCCCGGGACGATGCCGCCGCGGAGGCCGCCTTCGCGCAGAAGATCGGCGCCAACAAGCGGGACTTCGATGCGCGCTTCGAGCGTGCCCGCCGGCTCATCGCCCGGCAGCGCTGGACGGACGCCATGGACGAGCTGCTCGAAATCCTCATGCGCGACAAGGCCTGGAACGACGAAGCCGCGCGCAAGACCTACGTTGCCGTCCTCGAGATCATCGAGCCCCCCCGCGTGAAGGTCGCCGAAGGGCAGATCCCCCCGGAAGATCCGGTCGTGGCCACCTACCGGCGCCGCCTCTCCAGCGTGGTGCTGAGTTGATGTGACAGGCATGGCGCGCACCGCGCGCGCATTACAGGGCAGCCGCGACGGAATGTGGTGGCATTCCCGCCGCGTGCGCTGGCTCGCGGTGGCCGTGCTGGCGACGTGCGCCACGGGCTGCGGCATCCTGCCCCCGCCACCCGATGCCGTGGTGACGGGCGTGGCCTATTCCCGGCAGCGCTTCTTCATCCCGTCGGGCGGAGCGTTCGAGGTGGTCGTCCTGGACGTGACCGATGCGGATGCGCCGCCTGTCATCGTCGGACGCCAGACCCTGGAAGAGTTCGAGCGGCTTCCGGTGGCGCTGCGCATCCCTTACCGCTCTGCGCAGGTGGTGCCCGACCGGCGGTACGTCGTCCGCGCCATGGTGTCGGTGAACGGCATCGCCTGGATGGCGAGCGAAGGGGTGAATCCGCTGCAGCGCGACCCCGCGTACCGCCATGTGGATGTGCTGCTGCAGCCGCTGCCGCGCAATGCAGCCACTGAACAGGCCGCGGTACCGCTCGCGCAAACCTACTGGAAGCTCACGGAAGTGGATGGAATGGTGGTCCCGCCCGCCCCGGCCGGGCGGCCGCAGGCGCACCTGGCCGTGCAGCCCCAGGAAGGGCGGATCACGGGATCCGGTGGCTGCAATCCCTTCATCGCCACCTACGAAATGTCCGGGGGCGACCTGCGCATCGGTTCCATCGACGCGGGGTTGCGGCTGTGCTTCGATACCGGGCTGGCCGAAGGGCTGTTCCTCGAGGCGCTGCGCGCCGCGGAGCATTACCGCATCGAGGGTCGCCAGCTTGTACTGGCCCGGGCCGATGGGCCGGGCAGGGAAAAGATCCTGCTGCGCTTCGAGGCCCCCGAGCTGCGCCTGAAGTGACGGAGCAGGGCCCCGGCCCGGTTACCGGTCACTGGCCGCCGGTGAGGCGCTCCAGGGCTTCGCGGTACTTCGCTGCCGTCTTCTCAATGACTTCGCGGGGCAGGCGCGGTGCCGGTGCGGACTTGTTCCATGGGGCGCCGTTCACCTGGGCCTGCTCCAGCCAGTCGCGCACGAACTGCTTGTCGTAGCTGGGCGGATTCTCTCCGGCGGCCAGGGCCGCCTCGTAGCCTTCCACGGGCCAGTAGCGCGAGCTGTCGGGGGTGAGTACCTCGTCCATCAGTACCAGGGTGCCGTCGGGAGCCAGGCCGAACTCGAACTTGGTGTCGGCAATGATCATGCCCTTTTCCAGCGCGATGGCGGCTGCGGCCTCGTACAGCGCGATGCTCGTGTCGCGGATCTTCGTGGCCAGGTCGATGCCCACCATTTCCACGGTGCGCTCGAACGTGATGTTCTCGTCGTGCTCGCCCACGGCGGCCTTGGCGGCCGGCGTGTAGATGGGCTGCGGCAGGCGCGACGCATTCGTCAGCCCTTCGGGCAGCTGCACGCCGCAGACCGAGCGCGTGGCCTGGTACTCCTTCCAGCCGCTGCCCGCGAGATAGCCGCGCACCACGGCCTCCACGGGGATCGGGCGCAGCCGCTGCACGAGCATGGAGCGGCCGCGCACCTGCGCGGCTTCCTCGGGCGACACCACGCTTTCCGGCGCATCGCCCGTCAGGTGGTTGGGGCAGAGGTGGCCGAGCTTGTCGAACCAGAACAGCGCCATCTTCGTCAGCAGCTCGCCCTTGCCCGGGATCGGCTCGCCCATGATGACGTCGAAGGCCGAGATCCGGTCGCTCGCCACCATGAGGATGCGGTCGTCACCCACGGCGTAGTTGTCGCGCACCTTGCCGCGTGCGAGCAGCGGCAGCGAAGCCAGGGACGAGGTGTGCAGGGCGGAAGGGCTGGGCAGGGTCATGGTGTGAAAAGGGTTGCAAGCGGTAATCCGGCCCCGTGCCGAGAAGCGCGCCGGGACTGCCCGGATTCTAGGGCGCGCCCTGCAGTACAGCCTGTGCATTGTGCGCCCGTCCCGCAGCCCGGTCACCTGTAACAGCAGTATCCCCGGCCGTGCCGCGGTCAGGATTGCATTTCCCGGCAGTGGCGCGCATAGTGGATTCGACAGCGCATGCATGAGCTCCCATCCGTCGGGCCGCCGCCTCGGTCGCCGAGGCGACGGCGTTTACTTCAACGTGCCAAGGAGACTTGTTTTATGAATCTGACGATCAGCGGCCACCACCTCGAGGTCACCCCCGCTCTGCGCAGCTATGTGACGGGCAAGCTGGACCGGATCAGCCGGCACTTCGACCAGGTGGTTGACGTGAAGGTGCTTCTCACCGTCGAAAAGCAGAAGGAGAAGGAGAAGCGCCAGCGCGCTGAATGCAATGTGCATGTCAAGGGCAATGACCTGTTCGCGGAGAGTTCGCATTCCGACCTCTACGCGGCGGTGGACGAGCTGGTGGACAAGCTCGACCGGCAGGTCGTGCGCCACAAGGACCGCCTGCAGGACCACCACTGCGCCATCAAGCGGGCGCAGCCAGCGTGACCGTGAACCCGAAGTGAACGTCAAGGATTCCACTCAGCGGGATTGACCGGCTTCCACCCCGGCATCGCCCGCAAAGCCGCCAGAAAGGCGGCTTTTTCATGCCCCTTTCCGGGAGCTCAGGGTTTATGCTGGGGGGTGCATAATCGCAACCCTTCACCATGAACCGTCTAGCTTCCATATTGCCGGCCGCTCAAGTGCTCGTGAGCGTCGATGCCACCAGCAAAAAGCGTGCTTTCGAGGAGGCGGGGCTGTTGTTCGAGAGCCAGCACGGCCTCTCTCGCGCGCTCATCACCGACAGCCTCTTTGCCCGGGAGCGCCTGGGTTCGACCGGGCTGGGCCACGGCGTCGCGATTCCCCATGGACGCATCAAGGGACTGAAGGCGCCCATGGCGGCTGTTTTCCAGCTGGCGCATCCCATCGGCTTCGACGCCCCCGACGAGCAGCCCGTGGGCCTGCTCATCTTCCTGCTCGTGCCGGAGGCAGCCACGCAGAAGCACCTGGAAATTCTCTCGGAGATCGCGGAGCTGCTGAGCGACGGTCCGCTGCGCGAGCGCATCAAGGCCTCCACCGACGCAGTCGAACTCCACGGGCTCATCGCCGGCTGGCAATCCGCCCAGGCCACCGCGTGATGCGTTCCTTCCCCGCTGCAACGGTTCGCAATACGTGAAACCCAACGTCGTCAGCGCCGATGTTCTCTTCGAGGCGTTCCGCTCCGCATTGAAGTGGGAATGGGTAGCGGGCCTCGGAGCCTCAGAGCGCCGGTTCGACGAAGTCGCCGTACGGTCCGCCCGCTCGGGTGCGGATCTGGTCGGCTACCTGAACTACATCCACCCCTACCGGGTGCAGATCCTCGGCGAGCGCGAGATCGCCTACCTCGTCAACGCCACTCCCGAGGACTGCAAACGCCGCATCGCGCGCATCGTGACGCTGGAGCCGCCGGTGCTCGTGCTGGCCGACAGCCAGATGGCGCCCGATGCGCTGCTGTCCATGTGCGAGCGCGCGCAGATCCCGATGTTCGCCACGCACGAATCGTCGGCCTTCGTCATCGATGTGCTGCGCGCCTACCTGTCCAAGCATTTCGCCGACCGGATCACCATGCACGGCGTGTTCATGGACATCCTGGGGCTGGGCGTGCTCATCACGGGCGAGTCGGGCCTGGGCAAGAGCGAACTCGGGCTGGAACTCATCTCGCGCGGCAACGGGCTGGTCGCGGACGACGCGGTGGACTTCTTCCGCATCAACCAGACCACCATCGAGGGCAAGTGCCCCGACCTGCTGCAGAACCTGCTGGAAGTGCGCGGCATCGGCCTGCTGGACATCCGGGCCATCTTCGGCGAGACGGCGGTGCGCCGGAAGATGCGGCTGCGCCTGATCGTGCATCTCGTGCGCAAGGAAACGCTGGAGCGCGAATACGAACGCCTGCCCTACGAACCCCTCACCCAGGACGTGCTGGGCGTGCCCGTGCTCAAGGTGGTGATCCAGGTCGTGGCGGGGCGCAACATAGCGGTGCTGGTGGAGGCGGCGGTGCGCAACACCATCCTCAACCTGCGCGGCATCGATACCTACCAGGAATTCGTCGAGCGCCACCGGCGCGCCATGGAGCAGCGGGACGGATCCTGAGGAGGCCGCCCGCCCGGCCGGGGCGAAGCGCAGTGGCGGCCGATGCCGTGTGGTCAGCGGCCGGAGCCGGATGAGGCCTTCGCCGCGCAGGTGGCGCACTGGCCGTAGAGCGCCATGGAGTGGTCCTGCACCACCCAGCCCTTGGCCTTGGCCACGAGCTGCTGGCGCTTCTCGATCTCGGGGTCGAAGAATTCCTCGACCTTGCCGCAGACCATGCAGATGAAGTGGTCGTGGTGCTGGCCTTCGTTCAGCTCGTACACCGCCTTGCCGCTCTCGAAGTTGCTGCGGATCAGGATGCCCGCCTGCTCGAACTGGGTGAGCACGCGGTAGACGGTGGCCAGGCCGATGTCGGAGCGCTCGTCGAGCAGGACGCGGAACACGTCCTCGGCCGTCATATGGCGCTGGGCGCCCTTCTGGAAGATCTCGAGGATCTTCAGGCGGGGCAGGGTGGCCTTGAGCCCGGTGCTCTTGAGTTCGTCGATGTTCGTCATGACAGGGTCCTTCGGTGTGCCAGGGGCGCGCGCCAAGGCCTGGAAGACCAGCCGCTACAATGGTCCGATCATATCGTCTATGCCTATTTCCATGTCCGTCCACGCCCATCGCAGCGCCCGCATGGGCCTGATCCTGTTGCTCGGCACGGGCCTTTCGGCCTGCGGCAGCTTCGATAGCGCCAGCAACCGCATCGCGAGCATGATCACGCCTTACAAGGTCGAGGTGGTGCAGGGCAATTTCGTCTCCCGCGAGCAGGTCGAGGCACTGCAGCCCGGCATGTCGCGCCAGCAGGTGAAGGAAATCCTCGGCACGCCCCTGGTGACCAGCCTGTTCCATGCCGACCGCTGGGAATATGTCTTCACCCTCAAGCGCCCCGGCGTCGAGGCCCAGTCCCGCAAGCTGACAGTGTTCTTCAAGAACGACGCGTTCGAGCGCGTCGAGGGCGACGAGATGCCCACCGAGGCGGAATTCGTCGCCACGCTCGGCACGTCGCGCAAGGCCAAGCCCAAGGTGCCTCAGCTCGAGGCCACGCCCGAGCAGCTCGCCAAATACCCCAAGGCCTCCACCGCCACGCTGCCGGAGCCGGCCGACTCCGCGGTGCCTCCTCCGCCGTCGAGCTACCCGCCGCTCGAATCCACCACCCGCTGAGCGGCCGGCGCAAGCCGCCCCCTTCGAACCTTTCCCTCGCGCGCAATGACCGTTTCCGCTGCTTCGACCCCATCTTCCCCCGGTACTCCGGCGCCGATCCGTGTCGCGATCGCGGGTGCATCCGGCCGCATGGGCCGCATGCTGATCGAGGCGCTGCGCGGCAGCGGCACCGACCTGGTCCTCGCGGGCGCGCTGGACGTGCCGGGCAGCCCGTCCCTGGGGACCGACGCCTCGGCCTTCCTGGGCCATGCCAGCGGCGTGGCCATCACGGCCGACCTGCACGAGGGCCTGGCCGGCTGTGACGTGCTGATCGATTTCACCCGTCCGGAGGGCACGCTGGCCCATCTGGCGGCATGCGCGGAACGCGGCGTCAAGGCCGTGATCGGCACCACCGGCTTCACCGACGCCCAGAAGGCCGAGATCGAAGCCTTCGCGCAGCGCACCGCCATCGTCATGGCGCCCAACATGAGCGTGGGCGTGAACGTCACCTTCAAGCTGCTGGAGATGGCAGCCCGGGCGCTGTCCACGGGCTACGACATCGAGATCATCGAGGCCCACCACCGCCACAAGGTGGACGCCCCTTCCGGCACGGCGCTCAAGATGGGCGAAGTCATCGCCCAGGCGCTGGGCCGCGACCTCAAGGACTGCGCCGTGTACGGCCGCGAAGGCCTGACCGGCGAGCGCGACCCGTCCACCATCGGCTTCGCCGCGGTGCGCGGTGGCGACATCGTGGGAGACCATACGGTGCTGTTCGCCGGCACGGGCGAGCGCATCGAGATCTCCCACAAGTCCTCCAGCCGCTCGGGTTATGCCCAGGGCAGCCTGCGCGCGGCCCGCTTCCTGGCGGCGCACCGCACGGGCCTGTTCGACATGTTCGACGTGCTCGGCCTGCACGGCTGATCGCCTTCCGGCGCGGCCCGGTAACGGCAGGTCCGTCCGCCCGCTTTCCCAGCCTTTCTCCTTTCTCTTGGTGGCATATCCATGAACGCGTGGCACTGGTGGCATCAGGGGGACATGGTCACCCGCATCTCGGCACTGCTGCTGCTGGCCATGTCCATTGCAAGCTGGGTGGTCATCCTCTGGAAGGCGCGCCTGCTGCGGCGCGCCGTGGCCGGTGTGGAGCGGAGCACCGCGGAGTTCTGGCGCTCGCCCACGCTGGAGTCGGCGCGCCAGCGCCTGGTGCCGGCCGATCCGGACGGCCTGGTAAGGCCCCTGGTGGACGCCGCCGCCGGTGTCGCGGACAACGCCCAGGCCGGCTCGCTGGCTGCGAGCGGCCAGCGCTCCCAGCAGCTCACGCGTGTCCTGCGCGATGCACTGCACCGGGTCCTGGCACGCCTGCAGTTCGGGCAGGTGCTGCTGGCCACCGTGGGATCCACGGCGCCGTTCGTCGGCCTGCTCGGCACGGTCTGGGGCATCTACCATGCGCTCACGGCCCTGGCCGGTGGCGGGGCGGTATCGATCGATCGCGTCGCCGGTCCGGTCGGCGAGGCGCTGGTGATGACGGCGGCGGGCCTGGCCGTGGCCATTCCCGCCGTGCTGGCCTACAACCTGTTCGGGCGGTGGGTCGGCCGCGTGGAAGCCGACCTCGAAGGCTTCGCCCTCGACCTGCGCGAACTGCTCCTGGACGAATCCCCGTCCCGCGGCGGCTGATCCGCCGCCTCCAGCCCGGCTGCGACCCATGGCATTCGGCCGCCTCGAACGCACATCCGCCCCCAGGCCGATGAGCGACATCAACATGACGCCCCTGGTGGACGTCATGCTGGTGCTCGTGGTCATCTTCATCCTGGCCGCGCCGCTGCTGGCCAGTGCCATCCGGCTCGACCTGCCGCGTGCGGAGGGCACCACACAGGGTGCCGCCGGTGACTCGGTCGAAGTCGCGATCGATGCCGCGGGCCAGGTCTTCGTCGGCGGAGTGCCCGTGGATGGCGCCGCCCTGGCCGAACGGCTGCGTGGCGTGGCACGGGCGCATCCTCAAGCCGAGGTGCAGTTGCGTGCCGACGCCGGCGTGCCGTATGGCCGGGTGGTCGAGGTGATGGGCGCCGCCCACGCCGCGGGCCTGCACCGCATCGGATTCGTGGCCGAGCCCGGGGCTTCCCCGCCGGACGCGGCCGCCGCTGCGCGCCGCTGAGTCACCTGCCGGGGCGCTCCTCGCCGGCGGTGGGGCCGTTCACCCGTCCTGGGCCTCGCGCACCATCGGGGCGCCCGGTGTCTTGCCCCGGAAGACGCTCAGGCGCTGGCCGCCTGCCCGCTTGGCGGCATACATGGCCAGGTCCGCATGGTGCAGCAGCGTGGCGGCGTTCGTACCGTCGCGGGGGTACTGTGCGATGCCGATGCTGGCGCCCAGGCTCCAGCACCTGCCGTGGAGCATCACCGGGCGCACCGCAGCCGCCAGCAGCCTGCGCGCGGCCGCGGCTGCCTCGCGGCTGCCGCAATGGGGCAGTACCGCGGCGAATTCGTCGCCCCCGATGCGGGCCACGATGTCGGCCCGTCGCGAGGCGCCCTGCAGCCGCTGCGCCACTTCGCGCAGCAGGTCGTCGCCGGCCCGGTGGCCCAGCTGGTCGTTCACCTGCTTGAACCGGTCCAGATCGATGAAGGCGATCGCCAGAGAGTGGCCTTCCCGGCGCGCCTCGCGGATCAGGCGTTCCGTGGCTTCCAGCAGGAACGCCCGGTTGGGCAGCCCGGTGACGGCATCCTGGTAGGCCAGCCGGCGGAAGCTTTGCTGGGTGTGCTCCCGCTCCAGCAGCAGTGCGCACATCCGGGCTCCCGCCTCCAGCGCGTGCAGGGGCAGTCCGTCGCAGCCCAGTGCGCTCCGGCCATGCAGCGTGAAGCAGCCCAGCAGCCGGCCGTCGCGATCCAGGATCGGGGCGGACCAGCAGGCCGTGAAGCCCCGCGCCGCCAGCGGCTCCCGCCACGGGGCCCAGCGCGGATCCGCGGCGACGTCCGTACAGGCGGCAGGGGCTGAACGCCAGACGGCCGCGCTGCGGGCATCCCCTTCCCGTGCGGCGGGCTGGCCTTCGACGTGCACGGCCAGCACGTCTTCCAGCGCGGGGGCCGCCAGGCACCTCAGGCGGTGCTGGCTGTCCAGCTCGAGTATCGACACGGCGACACCTGGGAGCATGGCTTCGACGTCCTCGCACAGGCCGGCGGCGATGTCGGACAGGGGCAGGTCGCGCGCCATCGCGTCGAGCACCCGGTGCTGCAGCCGTTCGCGCACCTTCGTGGCCGTGATGTCGGTCAGCATGCCGGTGAGCAGCCCGGCCGCCGGCTGAAGCTCCGCCTGGACCCACAGCGGCGTGCCGCCCGCGGGGTGCAGCAGCGTTTCACAGCGGTAACCGGAGGCCGCTGCGGGCAGGGCGCCTCCGAGCAGCAGGCGGTGCAGATGGGGGTCGGAAGGCGGGTGGGCCAGGAGGTCCGCCATGCGTTGCCCGGGCAGGGATGCGGCCGGCCGCCCCAGCAACTGGCCCGTCCCCTCGCTGGCGCAGGTGAAGCGTCCCCGGGCGTCCAGGGCGAAGACTGCGCAGCCGCCGTGGACCATGCCGCACAGCAGCGCCGGCCAGGGCGCGTCAGGGCACGGCGGGGGCCGGGCCTCGCTCCCGGGGGGCCGTGCCGCTGGCACAGCAGCAGATTCCATTTTTGCGATGTCTTCCATGCTGCGCTCGCCTCCCACGAGAGTCGTGCCGTCGTGCGTGCGGATCGGCTACTATTGTCAGCAATTGGTATGAAATCATCATAGCAAATGGTTCCATCCGGCATGCTAACTTGGATTGATGGACGAGCGTCGGATTCAGGAGCAGCGGCGGGCACGGCTCGCCGATGCCGTGCGCCGTCTGTCGGAGGGCAATGTGGCAGCTTTCGGTCGCCTGCTGGGCTACCGTGGCGGCGCCTTCGTGCGCCAGATGCTCTGCGGCAACCGTGCCGTGTCGGACAAGACGGTGCGCCACATCGAGTCCCTGCGCGGCATGCATGCTTGGTTCTCGCAGCCGCCCGCGCCGGCCGGCATCCGGGAATCCTCCGTCGCATACGACTTCGACGCAGGGCCTGAGATGTACGAGCTCTTCCCGGTCTCCCTGCATTTGCGACCCGGCATCGCGGATTACGCGATCTGGCCCGACGAGACCGACGAGGATGCCCCCATCACCTTCCACCGCCACTGGCTGGAGCGGCGTGGCTACATTCCCCAGTGCCTGCTGGCCATCCGCGCGCGCGGCAGCGGCATGGAGCCTTCCATCCAGGCGGGCGACATCGTGGTCGTGAACACGTCGGACACCACGCTGCGCGACGGGCAGGTCTTCGCCATCAACGGCTTCGGCGAAGTGCTGCTGCGACGCGTCCAGCGCGATGGCGGGCGCTGGTGGCTCTCGTGCGACAACCCCGACCAGGCCCGCTATCCGCGCAAGGCCTGGGCCGAGCCGGATTGCATTCCCATCGGCCGCCTGGTGTTCAAGCAGAGCGAGTCCATCTGAAGCCGCCTGCGGTCCTCCGGCCGCGGCGTCCGGACGGGAGTGTCCGCATCGCGCCTAAAATCCGGCGAACCCCTCCTCCTGCGAAAACGCCGGCGGCCGCCAGCGCGGCCCGGTCCCCTTTTTCCAATGCAAGACAAATACACCCCCGCCGAGGTCGAGCGCGCCGCGCACAGCCACTGGACCGCCCGCGATGCCTACCGCGTGACCGAAGACGCCGGCAAGAAGAAGTTCTATGCCTGCTCCATGCTGCCCTATCCCAGCGGCAAGCTGCACATGGGGCACGTGCGCAACTACACGATCAACGACATGCTCACGCGCTACCTGCGCATGAACGGCCACAACGTGCTGATGCCCATGGGCTGGGATGCCTTCGGCCTGCCGGCCGAGAACGCGGCGCTCAAGAACGGCGTGCCGCCCGCGCAGTGGACCTACGACAACATCGCCTACATGAAGAAGCAGATGCAGGCGATGGGGCTGGCCATCGACTGGTCGCGCGAGGTCGCCACCTGCGACCCGGATTACTACAAGTGGAACCAGTGGCTGTTCCTCAAGATGCTGGAGAAGGGCATCGCCTACCGCAAGACCCAGGTCGTGAACTGGGATCCGGTGGACCAGACCGTGCTCGCCAACGAGCAGGTCATCGACGGCCGGGGCTGGCGTACCGGTGCGCCCGTGGAAAAGCGCGAGATCCCCGGCTACTACCTGAAGATCACCGACTACGCGCAGGAGCTGCTCGACCACGTGCAGGTGGGCAACCCGAATGCCACGCTCACCGGCTGGCCCGACAAGGTGCGGCTGATGCAGGAGAACTGGATCGGCAAGAGCGAGGGCGTGCGCTTCGCCTTCACGCACGACATCCGCGGGGATGACGGCCAGCCCATCGGCGGTGGCCGCATGTACGTGTTCACCACGCGTGCCGACACCATCATGGGCGTCACTTTCTGCGCCGTGGCGCCCGAGCATCCGCTGGCCTCCCATGCCGCGCGCTCCAGGCCCGAAGTGGCCGCGTTCATCGAGGAATGCAAGACCGGCGGCACCACCGAGGCCGAACTGGCCACGCAGGAGAAGAAGGGTGTGCGCACGGGCCTGACCGTCACGCACCCGCTCACGGAAGAGCCTGTCGAGGTCTGGGTGGGCAACTACGTGCTCATGGGCTACGGCGACGGCGCCGTCATGGGCGTGCCCGCGCACGACGAGCGCGACTTCGCCTTTGCGCTCAAGTACGGCATCGAGATCAAGCAGGTCGTGCTCGTCGATGGCGAGACCTTCGACTACCACCGCTGGCAGGACTGGTACGCCGACAAGCAGAACGGCGTCACCATCAACTCCGACAGTTTCAGCGGCCTGTCGTACCCCGAGGCTGTATCCGCGGTGGCGCATGCGCTGCAGGAAAAGGGCCTGGGCGAGAAGAAGACCACCTGGCGCCTGCGCGACTGGGGTGTTTCCCGCCAGCGCTACTGGGGCACGCCGATCCCGATCATCCATTGCGACGAGCATGGCGCGGTGCCGGTGCCCGAGAAGGACCTGCCCGTGGTGCTGCCGCAGGACTGCATCCCGGACGGCTCCGGCAATCCGCTGCACAAGCATGAGGGCTTCCACGCCGGCGTGAAATGCCCCGTCTGCGGCAAGGCCGCGCGTCGCGAGACCGACACCATGGACACGTTCGTGGATTCGTCGTGGTACTTCATGCGCTACTGCGATCCGAAGAACGCCGATGCCATGGTGGCCGGCGGCGCCGACTACTGGATGCCCATGGACCAGTACATCGGCGGCATCGAACACGCGATCCTGCACCTGCTCTACGCGCGCTTCTGGACCAAGGTCATGCGCGACCTGGGCCTGGTGAAGGTGGACGAACCCTTCACCAAGCTGCTCACGCAAGGCATGGTGCTCAACCACATCTATTCGCGCCGCAACGAGAAGGGCGGTAAGGAATACTTCTGGCCGCACGATGTGGAGCACGTCCTGGACGAGGCCGGCAAGATCACCGGCGCCCGCCTGAAAAATGCGGTGGGCGGCCTGCCGGCCGGCACGTCCATCGACTACGAGGGCGTGGGCACCATGTC
The DNA here is from genome assembly GCF_040892545.1 of Paracidovorax avenae. Classification (NCBI taxonomy): domain Bacteria; kingdom Pseudomonadati; phylum Pseudomonadota; class Betaproteobacteria; order Burkholderiales; family Comamonadaceae; genus Paracidovorax; species Paracidovorax avenae. The sequence goes on along the minus strand of NZ_CP156079.1, from coordinate 5,290,260 downwards.
CAAGTCCAAGAACAATGGCGTCGATCCGCAGGAGCTGATCGAGAAGTACGGCGCCGATACGGCGCGCCTCTACACCATGTTCACCGCGCCCCCGGAGGCCACGCTGGAGTGGAACGATGCCGCCGTCGAGGGCAGCTACCGCTTCCTGCGCCGAGTGTGGAATTTCGGCGTGAAGCTCACGGGCATCGATGCCGCAGCCACCGAGGCTGCCATCCAGGGCGCCCACAGCCTGCAGGATGTGCAGTTCGGCAAGGAAGCCAAGGCGCTGCGCCTGGAGATCCACACCGTGCTCAAGCAGGTGGACTACGACTACCAGCGCATGCAGTACAACACCGTGGTCTCCGGTGCGATGAAGATGCTCAACGCGCTGGAGGACTTCAAGTCCACGGACGCGCCCGGCGGCCTGGTCGCGCTCATCGAAGGCTTCGGCATCCTGCTGCGCGTGCTCTATCCCGCCACGCCCCACATTGCCCACGGCCTCTGGAGTTCGCTGGGCTACGCGGGCACCCTGGGCGACCTGCTGGACGCGCCCTGGCCCCAGGTGGACGCCGGTGCGCTGGTGCAGGACGAGATCGAACTGGTGCTGCAGATCAACGGCAAGCTGCGCGGCGCGATCCGTGTGCCGGCCGGCGCCGACAAGGCGGAGATCGAGCGCATCGCCCTCGCGAGCGAGGATTTCCACAAGCACGCTGCCGGCGCCGCACCCAAGAAGGTCGTGGTCGTGCCGGGCCGGCTGGTGAACGTGGTCGTCTGATCGTTTCGCCGCCCGTTTTGAACCCATTGCACCCGAGAGCCCGCACCATGCTGCAGCGCAAACGCTCGTTCCTGACCTTGCTGGCCGCAGCGCCGCTGGCTGCCGGCCTCACTGCCTGCGGCTTCCACCTGCGCCGCGCGCCGGAGTTCCAGTTCCGCACCCTCTATATCCAGGCAGGTGCCGGCTCGGCCCTGGGCCGTGAACTCGAGCGCACCCTCAAGGGCTCGGGCGGCGACCTCACGGTGCTGCGCGATCCCGCCGACCTGCCCAAGGCCGACGCGGTGTTCGAGCTGCTGTCCGAACAGCGCGAGCGCGTGGTGGTGGGCTACAACGCGTCCGGCCAGGTGCGCGAACTGCAGCTGCGCCTGCGCATCCGCTTCCGGCTGCGCAACCAGCAGGGCACGGAGCTCATTGCTCCGACGGAACTCGTGCAGCAGCGCGACGTGAGCTACAACGAGAGCATCGCCCTCGCCAAGGAGGCCGAAGAGGCGCTGCTCTACCGCAACATGCAGACCGATCTCGTGCAGCAGTTGCTGCGGCGTCTGGCCGCGGCGCGTCCGCAATGAGGGCGGGCTGGCCACTTCCCGGGGCCGGTGGTGCATTGCCATGCAGATCGCGCTGAACCAGCTGTCCGCACATCTCCAGAAGGGGGTGCGGCCGCTCTACGTGATCCACGGCGATGAGCCGCTTCTGCAGCAGGAGGCCGCGGATGCCATCCGTGCCGCCGCGCGCGAGCAGGGCTACACCGAGCGCAGCAGCCACACCGTGGCGGGCGCGCACTTCGACTGGAGCGCGGTACTGGCGGCGGGCGGTTCGCTATCGCTTTTTGCGGACAAGCAGGTCGTGGAAATCCGCATTCCCTCGGGCAAGCCGGGGAAGGATGGCGGTGCGGCCCTGCAGCAGATCGCCGCTGCCGCCGCAGGCAACGAGGGCACCCTGACGCTCGTCATGCTGCCGCGGCTGGACAAGGCCACGCGCACCGGTGCCTGGTTCTCGGCCCTGGACCGCGAGGGCGTGAGCGTGCAGATCGACCCGGTGGAGCGCGGTGTCCTGCCACAGTGGATCGCGCAGCGCCTGGCGGCGCAGAGCCAGCGCGTGGCCGCAGGGGAGGAGGGCCAGCGCACGCTGCAATTCTTCGCCGACCGGGTAGAGGGCAACCTGCTGGCCGCCCACCAGGAAATCCAGAAGCTCGCCCTGCTGCACCCGCCCGGGGAACTCTCCTGGGGCCAGGTCGAGGCCGCCGTGCTCAATGTGGCACGCTACGACGTCTTCAAGCTCTCGGAGGCCGTGCTGTCCGGTCAGGTGGCGCGCATGCAGCGCATGCTCGACGGCCTGCAGGCCGAAGGCGAGGCCGAGGTACTGGTCCACTGGACCCTCGCCGAGGACATCCGCTCCCTGAAGCGTGTGAAGGATGCGGTGAATGCCGGCAAGCCGCTGCCCATGGCACTGCGCGAAAACCGCGTCTGGGGGACGAAAGAGCGGCTCTTCGAGCGCATCGTTCCCCGTTTTTCCGATGCCGCCGCTTCGCGCCTGCTGCAATCCGCCCACATCGTGGACGGCATCGTCAAGGGCCTCAAGGTGCCCGACTGGCCTGCCGATGGCTGGCAGGCATTGCACCGCCTCGCGCTGCAGCTGTGCAAGGCAGTGAAGTGAACACCCCCTGAATCGCCTGCGGCGCCTTCCCCCTCAAGGTGGACGACGCCAGCAGCCCGGCGAAGCCGGCTCTGCGGCGTCTGCTGGCGTGGCCTGCTCCGCGGCCATTGGACGGGTGAAGCACGTCAGTGCATGCTCCCGATTTGGGCCCGTGCCTTGTCCACCCAGGCCTGCAGGCTGTCGATCAGGCCGCCCTGGCTGAACGAGCAGCTTTCCTCCGAGAACAGCGCCGAGGATTCGAGCCGGTCCAGCAGATCCGCCAGCACCTGGGCGTAGCGCGGCGGCAGTGCTGCCAGCAGCGCCGTCTGCGCGCGTGCCGCCTCGCTGAAGGCGTGCGGCGCCATGCGCGCGGCGCGGAGATCCCCCAGGGCCGTGGCGAAGGTGGTGAGCTGGGCGGCTGGCAACGGTGTGGTCGGGGTGGTCGTCATGGCGCGCGAGGGTAGCAAAACCGGGACGTACCGCCCGGCGGGGAAACCCGCGCCGGGCGGGTAGCGCAGCGATGCGTCAAAATCACGTCCATGAACGCGCAGCACATCGCCGAAACCCTCCACGCCCTCGGATCCCAGGCCAAGGCCGCCTCCGCGCTGATGGCCCGGGCGTCATCGGCCGTCAAGAACCGTGCGCTGCTGGCGCTGGCCCGACGCCTGCGCGACAACACCACCGCCCTGCAGGCGGACAACGCCCGCGATCTCGAGCGCGCCCGGGCTGCCGGCCTTGCCGAGCCTATGGTGGACCGGCTCAAGCTCACGCCCAAGGTCCTGGAGACCTGCGCCCTGGGCTGCGAACAGCTCGCCGCCATGGGCGATGTGATCGGCGAGATCTCCGGCATGCGCCAGCAGCCCAGCGGCATCCGCGTGGGCCAGATGCGCGTCCCGATCGGCGTCTTCGGCATGATCTACGAAAGCCGCCCCAACGTGACCATCGAGGCGGCTTCGCTGAGCATCAAGAGCGGCAATGCCTGCATCCTGCGCGGAGGTTCCGAGGCCATCGATTCCAACCGCGCCCTCGCGCGCCTCGTGCAGGAAGCGCTCGAGGAAGCCGGCCTGCCCGGCGATGCCGTGCAGCTCGTGCAGACCACCGACCGCGAGGCGGTGGGCCACCTCATCGCCATGCCGCAATATGTGGACGTCATCATCCCGCGCGGCGGAAAGGGCCTGATCGAGCGCATCAGCCGCGATGCCAAGGTGCCCGTCATCAAGCACCTGGACGGCAACTGCCACACCTACGTGGACGACCCCTGCGATGTCGCCATGGCCGTCAAGGTGGCCGACAACGCCAAGACGCAGAAGTACAGCCCCTGCAATGCCAGCGAAGGGCTGCTCGTCGCGCGTGGCGTGGCCGCTGAATTCCTGCCGCGGATCGGCGCCGTCTATGCGGCCAAGGGTGTGGAAATGCGCGGCTGCCCGGAGGCCCTGGCCCTGCTGGCCGGCGTGCCTGGTGCTACGCTCGTGCCGGCCACCGAACAGGACTGGTCCGAGGAATACCTCGCGCCCATCATCAGCATCAAGGTGGTGGACGGCCTGGACGAGGCGATCGCCCACATCAACCGCTACGGCAGCCACCACACCGACGCCATCCTCACGCGGGACCACATGCATGCCCAGCGCTTCCTGCGCGAAGTGGATTCGGCCAGCGTGATGGTGAACGCCAGCACCCGCTTCGCCGACGGCTTCGAGTACGGACTGGGCGCCGAAATCGGCATCAGCACCGACAAGTTCCACGCGCGCGGCCCGGTGGGCATCGAGGGCCTCACCTCGCTCAAATGGGTGGTCCTCGGCGAGGGCGACATCCGCGCATGAGCGGTCCGCCGCTGGCGGACTCCCTCCCCCTTCCTCCGTTCCTGCCGCATGAAGATCATCATCCTGGGCGCGGGCCGCGTGGGCGAGAGCGTGGCCGACAGCCTGGTGTCCGAGAAGAACGACATCACCGTCATCGACACCGATGCCCGGCGCCTGCGCGACCTGGAGTCGCGCTTCGACCTGCGCGGCGTCGTCGGCAGTGGCATCGACCCTGAAGTGCTGGCCGAGGCCGGGGCCGCGGATACCGACCTCCTCATCGCCTGCGCCGCGCTCGACGAGACCAACCTGGTCTGCTGCAAGATCGCCCAGCTGCTCTTCAATGTGCCCACGCGCATCGCGCGCGTCCGGTCCTCGGGCTTCGGCACCGGCGACGAGCGGGGCCGCGCGCTGCTCGGCAAGGAGGGCCTGGCGGTGGACCGCATCATCTGCCCGGAAGAGTCCCTCACGCGCTACATCGGCAAGCTCGTGCAGTACCCCGAGGCCCTGCAGGTGCGTGAATTCGCGGGCGGCCGTGCCTGCCTGGCCTCCGTCCGGGCGCGGGCCGGCGCGCCGGTCGTGGGCATGCGCATCGCCGACATGCGTGCCAGTGCTCCCGATGTCGCCATGCGCGTGGTCGCGATCTACCGCCGCTTTCCGGAGGAGCCCGACCGTTTCGTGGCCTGCGACGGCACCACCCGCATCGAGGCCGGTGACGAAGTCTTCGTGCTCGCTGCCCGTGAGCAGGTCCCGCGGGTGCTCGCGGCGCTGCACCAGCGCGGCGGCGTGCCGCCGCGGCCCGTGCGCCGCATCATGATCGCGGGCGGCGGCCGGGTGGGGCTGCGGCTCGCGCGCCAGTTGGCGGCGCAGGGGGGCTTCCACATCAAGATCCTGGAATCGAATGCCGATCGCTGCACGGAACTGGCCTCGGTGCTGCCCGCGGAGGTCCTCGTGCTGCACGGGGATGCCACCGATGAAGACCTGCTCGGCGACGAATGCATCGAAGAGGTGGACCTGTTCCTCGCCATCACCGACGACGACGAGGACAACATCATGGCCTGCCTGCTCGCCAAGCGCATGGGTGCGAGCCGCGTGCTCGCGCTCATCAACCGCCGCTCCTACGCCGACCTCATGCACGGCACGCAGATCGACATCGCGCTCTCGCCCGCACAGGCCATGCTGGGCGAACTGCTCGCCTACGTGCGCCGCGGCGATGTCCAGGCGGTCCACAGCCTGCGCCGCGGCGTGGCCGAGGCGCTGGAAATCGTCGCCCGCGGCGACCGCAAGAGCTCGCGCGTGGTAGGCCGCCGCGTCGGCGAAATCCACTTGCCGCACGACGTGCACATGGGGCTCATCGTGCGCGGCCTTGCCGAGCACGCCACGGCCGATGCGGGCGAGGGCATGTCCGTCCCCGCCGGCGAGCCGGAAGTCATCATCCCGCAGAGCCACACGGTCATCGAAAGCGGCGACCATGTGGTTTTCTTCCTGCCGCACAAGCGGCTGGTGCGCGAGGTGGAAAAGGCCTTCCGCGTGAGCGCGACGTTTTTCTGATCGTGATGCCGGTGCCTTCCGCGCTCTCCGAGGCCCTGCCGGACCTGCTGCCGGTGCTGCGCGTGTTCGGCGCGCTGCTCGCGATGTTCTCCTGGGCCCTTGCCGTTCCCCTGGGTGCATCCTTGTGGGCAGTGGAGGGCCTGTGGCCGGTTTATGCCGCCAGCCTGGGTTTCACCCTCGCGTGCGGCGCCGTGCTGTGGTTCGGGCTTCGCCGCCATGCGCGGGAGCTGCAGCCCCGCCACGGGGTCATGCTCGTGTCGCTGGTCTGGCTGGTGCTGCCGCTGTTCGCATCCCTGCCGCTCCTGGCTGCCCTTCATGCCATCGGCCGCCCCATCGGTTTCACCCACGCCTACTTCGAGGCCGTTTCAGGACTCACCACCACCGGTGCGACCGTGCTGTCCGGGCTCGACAAGTTGCCCCTCTCGGTCAACATCTGGCGCACCTTCATGCAATGGATCGGCGGCATGGGCATCCTGATCCTCGCCGTCGCCGTACTGCCGCTCCTTGGCGTGGGCGGCAGCCAGCTTTTCAAGGCCGAAGCCGCGGGCCCCGTCAAGGACACCAAGCTCACCCCCCGCATGACCCAGACGGCCAAGGGCCTCTGGGGCGTGTACGTCGTGTTCTCCCTGGCCTGCGCGCTCGCGTTTTGGGCTGGTGGCATGGCGGTTCCGGATGCGCTGATGCACATGTTCGCCACGGTGAGCCTCGGAGGGCTGTCACCCTACGATGCCAGCTTCGGCCACTTCCACTCGCCCCTGCTGGAAGCGATTGCCATCGTCTTCATGGTGCTGGCCAGCTGCAACTTCGCGCTGTACTTCGTCGCCCTGCGCAAAGGGCACTGGCGCACCTGCTGGCGCGATCCCGAATTGCGCGCCACCGTATGCACCCTGCTCGGCAGCGGCCTTTTCGTGGCCCTGCTGCTCTGGTTCAAGGGCATCTACGGGCCCCTGGATGCGCTGCGGCACGGCATGTTCCACACCGTGTCCGTAGCCACCACCACCGGCTTCGCCACCACGGACTACCTCGGATGGCCGGTGTTCGCCCCGGTCTTCCTGCTCATGCTGTCCGGCGTGGCGACCAGCGCCGGCTCCACGGGCGGGGGCATCAAGATGGTCCGTGTGCTCATCCTTCTGCAGCAGGCGCGCCGCGAGATGACGCGGCTCGTGCATCCGCGCGCGGTGCAGCCCGTGCGCCTGGGGTCCGCCGTGGTCGAGAACCGGATGATCTTCGCCGTGCTGGCCTACATGCTGGTCTATGGCGCCACCATCACCGTGCTCAGCATGGTCCTGCTGCTCACCGACCTGGACGTCGTCACCGCCTTCAGCGCGGTGATCGCCAGCGTCCACTGCACCGGACCGGGCCTGGGTCTGATCGGTCCCGCTGCCAATTACGCCGTTCTCACCGACTTCCAGCTCTGGGTCTGCACGCTTGCCATGCTGCTCGGCCGGCTGGAGATCCTCAGCTTCATGGCGTTGCTCACGCCCGCTTTCTGGCGGCGCTGATCCCGCGGCACTTCGCCTTGGAAAAAACTTGCGAACCCGGCCCGCGCCCCCAAATCCCTACAATCGACTCCACTTTCGGCGCAATGCCGTCTTCCCTGATTTCCGAGGGTACCCATGGTTCCGCATCTCATCACCGCCCTCACGGGGCCGATCAACGAGCTAGAACAGCGCATCCTCGATGCCATGCCCGCGATCGAGCGCTGGTTCCGGCTCGAGTGGATGGAGCACACCCCGCCCTTCTACACGTCGGTGGACATCCGCAACGCCGGCTTCAAGCTCGCGCCCGTGGATACCAACCTCTTTCCCGGGGGGTGGAACAATCTCACGGCCGAGATGCTTCCGCTGGCCGTGCAGGCGGCCATGGCTGCGATCGAGAAAATCTGCCCCGAGGCGCGCAACCTCCTCATCGTCCCGGAAAACCACAGCCGCAACACGTTCTATCTCGCGAACGTGATCCAGCTGCAGCGCATCTTCAACATGGCCGGGCTCAATGTGCGCGTGGGTTCCATCAGCCCCGAGATCAAGAAACCGACCACCGTCACGCTGCCTAACGGCGATTCGGTCACGCTGGAGCCGGTGGTGCGCGACAAGGGCCGCCTCGGGCTCAAGAACTTCGATCCCTGCACGATCCTGCTCAACAACGACCTGTCCGCCGGTCCTCCGGGCATCCTGGAGGAGCTGCACGAGCAGTACCTGCTGCCGCCCCTGCATGCCGGCTGGACCGTGCGCCGCAAGAGCCGCCATTTCCAGAGCTACGAGGAGGTGTCCAAGCGCTTCGGCAAGCTCCTGGGCATCGATCCCTGGCTCATCCATCCGCTCTTCAGCCACTGCGAAGGGCTGGATTTCAGCGAAAACGCCGGCGTCGAGGCCCTGCGCTCCGCCGTGGATGCGCAACTGACCAAGGTCCGGCGCAAGTACAAGGAATACGGCATCAACGAAAAGCCGTTCGTCATCGTCAAGGCCGACAACGGCACCTACGGCATGGGCGTCATGACCGTGCGGGACGCCAAGGATCTCGACGCGCTCAACCGCAAGACACGCAACAAGATGGCCATCGTCAAGGACGGCCAGCCGGTCACCGACGTCATCATCCAGGAAGGCGTGCTGACCCGCGAGCGCGTGCACGAGGCCGTGGCCGAGCCTGTCGTGTACATGATGGACCGCTACGTGGTCGGAGGCTTCTACCGCATGCATGCGGAGCGGGGCGTGGACGAGAACCTCAACGCGCCCGGGGCGAGCTTCGTGCCGCTCGCCTTCGAGCAAAGCACCCATCTGCCCCAGCCCGGCGCCCGGCCCGGCGCCAGCGCGCCGAACCGCTTCTACATGTATGGCGTGATCGCCCGGCTGGCCATGCTGGCGGCCAGCTACGAGCTCGAGGCGACCAACCCCGAGGCCGAAATCTACGAATAAGCCTCTCCGCAGCGCCGCAGTCGCCCCGCCTGGCGCTTAGTTGCTGCTCTGCAACATGGAGCGGCCCGCCGGGGTGCTTTCCCCGCTCCTTGTCACAATAGCGGTCCCCCAATACCGGAACCCCATCCGGCACGGTGCCGGAGGGGCCCTGCAGTGCAACGCTCCAAATCCTCGCTTGCGGCGCTCACCCTCGGCGCCATCGGCGTCGTGTATGGCGACATCGGCACCAGCGTGCTGTATGCCGTCAAGGAAGTCTTTGGCTCCGGCCACGTGGCCTTCACGCCCCAGAACGTCTATGGCGTTCTCTCCATCCTCTTCTGGACGCTCACCACCATCGTCTCGCTGAAGTACGTCGTGCTCGTCCTGCGGGCGGACAACAATGGCGAAGGCGGGCTCATCGCCATGCTGGCACTGGCCTCCCAGGCCGTGAAGGACAAACCGAAGCTGCGCTCCGCGCTGCTGGGCATCGGCGTCTTCGGAACCTCCCTGTTCTACGGCGACGGGGTCATCACGCCCGCGATCTCCGTCCTCTCGGCGGTGGAAGGCCTGGAGGTCGTATCCCCGCACTTCGGCAGGGCGGTCATCCCCCTCACGCTCATCGTGCTCTTCTGCCTGTTCGCCGTGCAAAAGCGCGGCACCGGTGGCATCGGGCGCTATTTCGGGCCGGTCACGCTGGTGTGGTTCACCTCCATCGCGGCCCTCGGCGTGCCGCACATCATGGGGCACCCGGAAATCCTGGGGGCCCTGAGCCCGCACCACGCGCTCGGCTTCATCTGGCGCAATCCGGGAACGAGCTTCATCATCCTCGGCGCCGTGGTCCTCTGCGTGACGGGCGCCGAAGCCCTCTATGCCGATCTCGGACACTTCGGGAAGAAGCCCATCCGCCTGGCATGGTTCAGCGTGGCCATGCCCGCCCTAACCATCAACTATTTCGGGCAGGGTGCCCTCCTGCTCGCCGAGCCGGAAGCCGTCAAGAACCCCTTCTACATGATGGCCCCCGACTGGGCCCTCATCCCGCTCGTGATCATGGCCACCATGGCCACCGTCATCGCCTCCCAGGCCCTGATCACCGGAGCGTTCAGCGTGACCAAGCAGGTGATCCAGCTGGGCTATCTGCCGCGGCTGAACATCCTGCACACCAGCGTGCGCGACACCGGCCAGATCTATATCCCGTTCGTCAACTGGGCACTGTTCCTCGCCATCGTCCTGGCCGTGGTCATGTTCCGCTCCAGCAGCAACCTCGCGGCCGCCTACGGCATCGCTGTCACGCTGGACATGTTGATCACCACCGTGCTCACCTTCTTCGTCATCCGCTATGGCTGGAAATATCCGCTGGCGCTGTGCATCGGGGCCACGGGCTTCTTCTTCCTCGTGGATCTGGCCTTCTTCAGCTCCAACCTGCTCAAGCTGCTGCAGGGCGGCTGGTTCCCGCTGATGATCGGCTCCATCGTCTTCATGCTCATGATGACCTGGAAGCGTGGCCGCGAACTCCTGAATGAAAAACTGCGAGCCGACGCCATCGACCTGAGGGATTTCCTCACGGCCGTATTCGTCAGCCCGCCGACGCGCGTGGACGGCACGGCCGTCTTCCTGACGGCTGAGCCGGGCGCGGTGCCGAACGCGCTGCTCCACAACCTCAAGCACAACAAGGTCCTGCACCAGCAGAACCTGTTCGTCACCGTCCGCAACCATGAGGTCCCCTGGATCGGTCTCGACAAGCGCCTGCAGGTCGAGGCGCTCGGCGGCGACTGCTGGCAGGTCATGGTGCACTACGGCTTCAAGAACGACCCCGACCTTCCGGGTGCGTTGGCACTCATGCGCGGGCGCGGGTGTGAACTGGAATCGATGACGACCAGCTACTTTCTCTCCCGGGACGTGGTCACCCCGACGATCGGCAGCGGCATGGCTCCCTGGCGGGAAAAGCTCTTCGCACAGATGCACCACAACGCGAGCGGTGCTGCAGGCTTCCTCAACCTCCCCAGCAATTCCGTGGTGGAGCTGGGCTCCAAGATCGAGATCTGAAAGGACGAGGCAGCCCCGGGCGGCCCGGGGCCATCCTGGTGGAGCGGGATGGCCGTCTGTGCAGGGTGACAGAATCCTGCCCCTCATGCGCTCCTTCCTCAGAGATATCAGCCTCTCCGCCGCCGTTGCGGGATTCGTCGCAGTCCTGGTGGGATTCACCAGTTCGGTCACCCTGGTCTTTCAGGCGGCCCAGGCCTTCGGCGCCACGCCGGCCCAGATCACGTCGTGGATGTGGGCCCTCGGGCTCGGCATGGGACTGTGCTCCCTGGTCCCTTCGCTGCTCCTGCGCCAGCCCGTGATGGTGGCCTGGTCCACGCCCGGCGCCGCCGTGCTGGCGTCGGCCGGCCTGGCGGGCGGTTATTCCATGGGCGAGGCCGTCGGCGCCTTCATGCTGTGCGCCGTCCTCATCACGCTCGCGGGGGCTACCGGCTGGTTCGAACGCGCGATGCACCGTATCCCGGCGGAGATCGCCTCCGCACTGCTGGCCGGTGTGCTGGCCCGGTTCGGCATGCAGGCCTTCGCGGCAGCCCAGACCGCACTGCCGCTCGTCCTGCTGATGCTCTTCAGCTACCTCCTGGCGCGGCGGCTGCTGCCGCGCTATGCCATCGTGCTCACGCTTGCAGCCGCGATAGCGTTCACGGCCGCCCAAGGCCGGATATCCCTGGACGCCGTCCATCTCGCCTGGGCCGTCCCGGTCTTCACGGTACCGGAGTTCACCGCGCCTGCGGTCATCGGCCTGGCGCTGCCGCTTTTCGTGGTCACCATGGCATCGCAGAATCTTCCGGGGGTGGCTGTCATCCGGGCCTCCGGCTATCCGCTGCCGGTGTCCCGTCTCCTCACCATGACCGGGCTGGCCTCTCTGGCGCTGGCGCCTTTCGGTGCCTATGCGCTGAACTTCAGCGCGATCACCGCCGCCATGTGCATGGGGCCGGAGGCGCACGAGGACCGGTCGCGCCGCTATACCGCTGCCGTGGCCTGCGGTGCGCTGTACGTCGTCATCGGTCTGTTCGGCGCGGTGGTGACCGGGCTGCTGACTGCATTTCCGCGCGAGCTGGTGGTTGCCATCGCCGGCCTGGCACTGCTCGGGACCATCGGCTCCGGCCTGTCCACCGCGTTGCGCGACGATGCACACCGTGAAGCTGCGCTCATCACCTTCCTTGTCACCTTGAGCGGTGTCGTGATCGCCGGTGTCGGCTCAGCCTTCTGGGGCGTAGTCGCCGGCGTGCTCACGCTATTTGTGCAACAGTACGGACGCCGCCCCCGCGGCGCCTGACTTCACCTTCCCAGCCCAGACGAAATCATGAACATTCTTTTCGTTGCCGATCCGGCCGAACACTTCAAGATCTACAAGGACACCACGTTCTCGATGATGCGGGAGGCACACCGCCGGGGGCATGTGGTGAGCGTGTGCGAGCCGGCCCACATCCGCTGGGAGCAGGGAAGCAAGGTGACGGCGCGTGTACGAGACCTCCACCTGACGGGTGACGCGCAAGCCTGGTTCACCGTGGCAGGAGAGAGAGAGGTCGAGCTCTCCGGATTCGGCGCCGTGCTCATGCGCAAGGACCCTCCGTTCGATAGCGAGTACTTCTATGCCACCCATCTCCTCGAGCAGGCGGAGCGGGAAGGGGCGAGGGTCTTCAACAAGCCCCGCGCGCTGCGCGACCATCCCGAGAAGCTGGCCATCATGGAGTTTCCCGACCTCATCGGACCCACGCTCGTCACGCGGAATGCGGGCGACATCCGGCGCTTCCACGCGGAACATGGAGACATCATCCTCAAGCCGCTGGACGGGATGGGCGGCATGGGCATCTTCCGGGTCAAGGCGGACGGACTCAATCTGGGCAGCATCATCGAAACCCTCAACCACGACGGCGCGCAGACTGTCATGGTGCAGAAGTTCCTTCCCGAGATCTCCGAAGGAGACAAGCGGGTCCTCATCATTGGCGGCGAGCCTGTGCCTTATTGCCTCGCACGCATTCCCCAGGGATCGGAAGTCCGTGGCAATCTCGCAGCCGGCGGCAAGGGCGTGGCGCGCCCGCTCACCGCCCGCGATGTCGAGATCGGTCGCCGGCTCGGTCCGGTACTGCTGGAGCGGGGCATGCTGCTGGCGGGTGTGGACGTCATCGGCGACTGCGTCACCGAAATCAATGTGACGAGCCCTACCTGTTTCCAGGAAATCTTCGACCAGACGGGGTGCGACGTCCCGGCACTGTTCCTCGATGCGCTGGAAAAGCAATTGAACTTGGGCTGACGGCGATTTTTGTTGCTATACTAGCGGGCTTCGCTACTGAGATTGCTGCGATCCCTGATGGGGTTGTGGTGGAAGCAGGTGGCGAAGGCGGTAAAAGAAAAGTTTTGCTGAGAGTTGCGCTGGTAGAAAAAACTGGTGTAGAATTCAAGGCTTCGCTGATCTGAGGTGCTGCAAGAGATTGCGGTGGTTGAGGTTGGTGGATGGTTGGAAGTCGAAAGACGAATAACCACAAAGTTTGACAGGACTTTAAAAAACCTGTTAGAATTCAAGGCTCCGCTGATTGCAGCGAGTCGAGAAGAAAAGAGAAATCTGATCTTCTGGTTCCTTAAAAATATACAGCCGATAAGCGTGGGCGTTTGATGGCGAGTGCCAAGTTCTTCGGAACTAGTGCTTAGCACTACAAACGCTCATGAGAATAGAAGTGAAGTTCACTTCAATTCCGTTTTTATGAGTGAAGTCGAAAGACTTTAAATTTCAAGATCGAACTGTAGAGTTTGATCCTGGCTCAGATTGAACGCTGGCGGCATGCCTTACACATGCAAGTCGAACGGTAACAGGTCTTCGGATGCTGACGAGTGGCGAACGGGTGAGTAATACATCGGAACGTGCCCGATCGTGGGGGATAACGAGGCGAAAGCTTTGCTAATACCGCATAAGATCTATGGATGAAAGCAGGGGACCGTAAGGCCTTGCGCGAACGGAGCGGCCGATGGCAGATTAGGTAGTTGGTGGGGTAAAGGCTTACCAAGCCTACGATCTGTAGCTGGTCTGAGAGGACGACCAGCCACACTGGGACTGAGACACGGCCCAGACTCCTACGGGAGGCAGCAGTGGGGAATTTTGGACAATGGGCGCAAGCCTGATCCAGCCATGCCGCGTGCAGGATGAAGGCCTTCGGGTTGTAAACTGCTTTTGTACGGAACGAAAAGCCTTCTTCTAATAAAGGGAGGTCATGACGGTACCGTAAGAATAAGCACCGGCTAACTACGTGCCAGCAGCCGCGGTAATACGTAGGGTGCAAGCGTTAATCGGAATTACTGGGCGTAAAGCGTGCGCAGGCGGTGATGTAAGACAGATGTGAAATCCCCGGGCTCAACCTGGGAACTGCATTTGTGACTGCATCGCTGGAGTACGGCAGAGGGGGATGGAATTCCGCGTGTAGCAGTGAAATGCGTAGATATGCGGAGGAACACCGATGGCGAAGGCAATCCCCTGGGCCTGTACTGACGCTCATGCACGAAAGCGTGGGGAGCAAACAGGATTAGATACCCTGGTAGTCCACGCCCTAAACGATGTCAACTGGTTGTTGGGTCTTCACTGACTCAGTAACGAAGCTAACGCGTGAAGTTGACCGCCTGGGGAGTACGGCCGCAAGGTTGAAACTCAAAGGAATTGACGGGGACCCGCACAAGCGGTGGATGATGTGGTTTAATTCGATGCAACGCGAAAAACCTTACCCACCTTTGACATGTACGGAATCCTTTAGAGATAGAGGAGTGCTCGAAAGAGAACCGTAACACAGGTGCTGCATGGCTGTCGTCAGCTCGTGTCGTGAGATGTTGGGTTAAGTCCCGCAACGAGCGCAACCCTTGCCATTAGTTGCTACGAAAGGGCACTCTAATGGGACTGCCGGTGACAAACCGGAGGAAGGTGGGGATGACGTCAAGTCCTCATGGCCCTTATAGGTGGGGCTACACACGTCATACAATGGCTGGTACAGAGGGTTGCCAACCCGCGAGGGGGAGCTAATCCCATAAAGCCAGTCGTAGTCCGGATCGCAGTCTGCAACTCGACTGCGTGAAGTCGGAATCGCTAGTAATCGCGGATCAGAATGTCGCGGTGAATACGTTCCCGGGTCTTGTACACACCGCCCGTCACACCATGGGAGCGGGTTCTGCCAGAAGTAGGTAGCCTAACCGTAAGGAGGGCGCTTACCACGGCAGGGTTCGTGACTGGGGTGAAGTCGTAACAAGGTAGCCGTATCGGAAGGTGCGGCTGGATCACCTCCTTTCTGGAAAACAGCATTCAATATTGAACGCCCACACTTATCGGTTGTTGGAAGAAGTCGGTGCTAACCGACATGGGTCTGTAGCTCAGCTGGTTAGAGCACCGTCTTGATAAGGCGGGGGTCGTTGGTTCGAGCCCAACTAGACCCACCAAATCTTCCGAACATAAGATGCGAGGATCAGTGGGGGATTAGCTCAGCTGGGAGAGCACCTGCTTTGCAAGCAGGGGGTCGTCGGTTCGATCCCGTCATCCTCCACCAACCAATACGCCCTGCGGTAGGGTGAAGAAACTAACACCAAAGCGGCTTCGCGAGAGGCCTCTTTGTTGTTGGTCCGGTATAGACCGGGTCAATCGGCTGTTCTTTAAAAATTCATAGAGTCGAATCAGTGTTGCCGGCGGAAAGCAGGAAACTGCACCGTGCCGCCGGTGACAAAAATTTGATTGCGTCAAAACGAATGTTCAATTGAGCGAAAGCTTGTTGAAATTCAGTAATGACGAATTGTTCTCTAGGTAGCAATACCGAAGAAGAATTCACATTACGGCATAACGCGCGAGGTGAAAGACCTCGCAAGTCCTTGAAAGAAAGCGGAGATGTCTCGCAAGAGATGTCAAAGTTATAGGGTCAAGTGACTAAGAGCATGTGGTGGATGCCTTGGCGATGATAGGCGACGAAAGACGTGATAGCCTGCGATAAGCTTCGGGGAGCTGGCAAATAAGCTTTGATCCGGAGATTTCTGAATGGGGAAACCCACCTCGCAAGAGGTATCGCATGATGAATACATAGTCATGCGAGGCGAACCGGGTGAACTGAAACATCTCAGTAGCTCGAGGAAAAGACATCAACCGAGATTCCGAAAGTAGTGGCGAGCGAAATCGGAGGAGCCTTCTAGTGATAGCACGACTGTTAACAAAACGGAATGGAAAGTCCGGCCATAGTAGGTGATAGCCCTGTATGTGAAAGCAGACGTGTGGTACTGAGCTAGAGAAAAGTAGGGCGGGGCACGAGAAACCCTGTCTGAATATGGGGGGACCATCCTCCAAGGCTAAATACTCATCATCGACCGATAGTGAACAAGTACCGTGAGGGAAAGGCGAAAAGAACCCCGGGAGGGGAGTGAAATAGATCCTGAAACCGCATGCTTACAAAAAGTCGGAGCCCGCAAGGGTAACGGCGTACCTTTTGTATAATGGGTCAGCGACTTACATTCAGTGGCAAGGTTAACCGAATAGGGAAGCCGTAGAGAAATCGAGTCCGAATAGGGCGTCCAGTCGCTGGGTGTAGACCCGAAACCAAGTGATCTATCCATGGCCAGGATGAAGGTGCCGTAACAGGTACTGGAGGTCCGAACCGACTAGTGTTGCAAAACTAGCGGATGAGCTGTGGATAGGGGTGAAAGGCTAAACAAACTTGGAAATAGCTGGTTCTCTCCGAAAACTATTTAGGTAGTGCCTCAAGTATTACCTTCGGGGGTAGAGCACTGTTTTGGCTAGGGGGTCATGGCGACTTACCAAACCAAGGCAAACTCCGAATACCGAAGAGTAGAGCTTGGGAGACAGAGCACCGGGTGCTAACGTCCGGACTCAAGAGGGAAACAACCCAGACCGCCAGCTAAGGTCCCTAAAATTGGCTAAGTGGGAAACGAAGTGGGAAGGCTAAAACAGTCAGGATGTTGGCTTAGAAGCAGCCATCATTTAAAGAAAGCGTAATAGCTCACTGATCGAGTCGTCCTGCGCGGAAGATGTAACGGGGCTAAGCCAGTTACCGAAGCTGCGGATGCACAGTTTACTGTGCGTGGTAGGAGAGCGTTCTGTAAGCCTGTGAAGGTGTCTGGTAACGGATGCTGGAGGTATCAGAAGTGCGAATGCTGACATGAGTAGCGTTAAAGGGGGTGAAAAGCCCCCTCGCCGTAAGCGCAAGGTTTTCTACGCAACGTTCATCGGCGTAGAGTGAGTCGGCCCCTAAGGCGAGGCAGAGATGCGTAGTTGATGGGAAACAGGTCAATATTCCTGTACCGATGTGTAGTGCGATGTGGGGACGGAGAAGGTTAGCTCAGCCAACTGTTGGATATGTTGGTTCAAGCCTGTAGTCGTGCCTGGTAGGAAAATCCGCCGGGCTTAGATGAGGGGTGATAACGAGTCTGCTTGCAGACGAAGTGAGTGATACCCTGCTTCCAGGAAAAGCCACTAAGCTTCAGCTACACACGACCGTACCGCAAACCGACACTGGTGCGCGAGATGAGTATTCTAAGGCGCTTGAGAGAACTCAGGAGAAGGAACTCGGCAAATTGATACCGTAACTTCGGGAGAAGGTATGCCGCAAGTAGGTGAACTTGTACAAAGGGAGCCCAAAGCGGTTGCAAAAAATCGGTGGCTGCGACTGTTTAATAAAAACACAGCACTCTGCAAACACGAAAGTGGACGTATAGGGTGTGACGCCTGCCCGGTGCTGGAAGATTAAATGATGGGGTGCAAGCTCTTGATTGAAGTCCCAGTAAACGGCGGCCGTAACTATAACGGTCCTAAGGTAGCGAAATTCCTTGTCGGGTAAGTTCCGACCTGCACGAATGGCGTAACGATGGCCACACTGTCTCCTCCTGAGACTCAGCGAAGTTGAAATGTTTGTGATGATGCAATCTCCCCGCGGAAAGACGGAAAGACCCCATGAACCTTTACTGTAGCTTTGTATTGGACTTTGAACGGATCTGTGTAGGATAGGTGGGAGGCTTTGAAGTGAGGACGCTAGTTCTCATGGAGCCAACGTTGAAATACCACCCTGGTGCGTTTGAGGTTCTAACCTAGGTCCCTTATCGGGATCGGGGACAGTGCATGGTAGGCAGTTTGACTGGGGCGGTCTCCTCCCAAAGCGTAACGGAGGAGTTCGAAGGTACGCTAGGTACGGTCGGACATCGTGCTAATAGTGCAATGGCATAAGCGTGCTTAACTGCGAGACTGACAAGTCGAGCAGATGCGAAAGCAGGACATAGTGATCCGGTGGTTCTGTATGGAAGGGCCATCGCTCAACGGATAAAAGGTACTCTGGGGATAACAGGCTGATACCGCCCAAGAGTTCATATCGACGGCGGTGTTTGGCACCTCGATGTCGGCTCATCTCATCCTGGGGCTGTAGCCGGTCCCAAGGGTATGGCTGTTCGCCATTTAAAGAGGTACGTGAGCTGGGTTTAAAACGTCGTGAGACAGTTTGGTCCCTATCTTCCGTGGGCGCTGCAGATTTGAGGAAGCCTGCTCCTAGTACGAGAGGACCGGAGTGGACACACCTCTGGTGTATCGGTTGTCACGCCAGTGGCATTGCCGAGTAGCTAAGTGTGGAAGAGATAACCGCTGAAAGCATCTAAGCGGGAAACTCGTTTCAAGATGAGATCTGCCGGGGCCTTGAGCCCCCTGAAGAGTCGTTCAAGACCAGGACGTTGATAGGCTGGGTGTGGAAGGCGTGCAAGCGCTTAAGCTAACCAGTACTAATTGCTCGTGCGGCTTGACCCTATAACTTTGACAACACCGTCAAGGTTGTTATGCCAAGTGACGCAATCAAACACAAACTGATTCACTCTATGAATTCGCCGTCATGCCACAAAGGCACGACAGCAACCCTTTATGCCTGATGACCATAGCAAGTTGGTCCCACTCCTTCCCATCCCGAACAGGACAGTGAAACGACTTTGCGCCGATGATAGTGCGGGTTCCCGTGTGAAAGTAGGTCATCGTCAGGCTCCTACAGCCCAAACCGCCCTCAGATCCACTCAGATCTGAGGGCGTTTTGCTTGGAGGACGGTTGTGTTGGGTGCAGGTGCATGCGGGAAGTTGACTTTTTGCCAAGAAAGTATGGTAGAATTCTGAATTCTTCGGAGGGGTGCCCGAGTGGCTAAAGGGGGCAGACTGTAAATCTGTTGGCTTACGCCTACACTGGTTCGAATCCAGTCCCCTCCACCAGATGTGAGTGATGAAGGTGTCGCGCAAAGACGTCGAGTCGATGCGGGAGTAGTTCAATGGTAGAACCCTAGCCTTCCAAGCTAATGACGCGGGTTCGATTCCCGTCTCCCGCTCCATGTCTGATTGAAGATTTTTGTCGAGAGATCGACATGCCCATGTGGCTCAGTGGTAGAGCACTCCCTTGGTAAGGGAGAGGTCGCGGGTCCGATTCCCGCCATGGGCACCATAGTTTCAGGGTGCGTCCGATGGGTTGCGCCAATGTCTAGACGTGTTGTATAGATTTTTCCGGAGTAGGAAATGGCAAAAGGTAAGTTCGAACGTACCAAGCCCCACGTGAACGTGGGCACGATCGGCCACGTGGACCATGGCAAGACGACGCTGACGGCAGCGATCGCCACGGTGCTGTCCGCCAAGTTCGGCGGCGAAGCCAAGAAGTACGACGAAATCGACGCAGCGCCCGAAGAAAAGGCCCGCGGCATCACCATCAACACCGCACACGTGGAATACGAGACGGCCAACCGCCACTACGCCCACGTGGACTGCCCCGGCCACGCCGACTACGTCAAGAACATGATCACCGGTGCCGCCCAGATGGACGGCGCCATCCTGGTGTGCTCGGCCGCCGACGGCCCGATGCCCCAGACGCGCGAGCACATCCTGCTGGCCCGCCAGGTGGGCGTGCCCTACATCATCGTGTTCCTGAACAAGTGCGACATGGTGGATGACGAAGAGCTGCTCGAGCTCGTCGAAATGGAAGTGCGCGAACTCCTCGACAAGTACGACTTCCCCGGCGACGACACCCCCATCGTGCGCGGCTCGGCCAAGCTGGCCCTCGAAGGCGACAAGGGCCCGCTGGGCGAGCAAGCCATCGACAAGCTGGCCGAAGCCCTGGACACCTACATCCCGACGCCCGAGCGCGCCGTGGACGGTGCCTTCCTGATGCCCGTGGAAGACGTGTTCTCCATCTCCGGTCGCGGTACCGTGGTGACGGGTCGTGTCGAGCGCGGCATCATCAAGGTCGGCGAAGAAATCGAAATCGTGGGCATCCGCGACACGCAGAAGACCACCTGCACGGGCGTGGAAATGTTCCGCAAGCTGCTGGACCAGGGCCAGGCCGGCGACAACGTCGGTCTGCTGCTGCGCGGCACCAAGCGCGAAGACGTCGAGCGCGGCCAGGTGCTGTGCAAGCCCGGCTCCATCAAGCCGCACACCCACTTCACGGCTGAGGTGTACGTGCTGTCGAAGGACGAAGGCGGCCGCCACACGCCCTTCTTCAACAACTACCGTCCGCAGTTCTACTTCCGCACGACCGACGTGACCGGCGCCATCGAGCTGCCGGCCGACAAGGAAATGGTCATGCCCGGCGACAACGTGTCGATCACCGTCAAGCTGATCAACCCCATCGCCATGGAAGAAGGCCTGCGCTTCGCCATCCGCGAAGGCGGCCGTACGGTCGGCGCCGGCGTCGTGGCCAAGATCATTGCCTGATCAGGAGTCATAGGGGTATAGCTCAATTGGCAGAGCGTCGGTCTCCAAAACCGAAGGTTGTAGGTTCGATTCCTACTGCCCCTGCCAGTCACCTGGCATAAAAAAGCCCGCCAGACACCTGGCGGGCTTCGGTGTCTTGTGAAAGCGCAATTTTTGCAACCGGAATGAAGAATGGCAGCGTCTCAGCAAATTGAAACCGTAAGTACAGGCGCCGACAAGGCCAAGCTGGCCGCTGTCGTCGCGTTGCTGATTGCGGGTATTGCCGGTTTCTACCTTCTGTCCAAGCAGGGCGCCGTGGTCCAGTGGGCGGTCCTGATCGTCGCGATCATCGCAGCCGCAGCTGTCTTTGCGGTGTCCGAGTCGGGTCGGCGCTTCACGGGTTTCGCCAAGGATGCCTGGAAAGAGGTCAAGAAGGTCGTGTGGCCCACCCGCAAGGAGACCTTGCAGATGACGGCCTACGTGTTTGCCTTCGTTCTGGTGATGGCACTGTTCCTCTGGTTCACGGACAAGACGCTGGAATGGGTGCTCTACGATCTGATTCTGGGCTGGAGGAAATAACATGAATGACGCTGTCGATCAAAACCTCTCGCCTGCCCAGGTCCCTGCATCGTCTGCCAATCCGGATCTGCGCTGGTACATCGTGCATGCCTACTCCGGGATGGAGAAGGCGGTAGAGCGCAATATCACGGAGCGCATCAACCGTGCGGGCATGCAGGACAAGTTCGGCCGGATTCTCGTCCCGACGGAAGAGGTCGTGGAAATGAAGAACGGCCAGCGCAAGACGACCGAGCGTCGCCTCTTTCCTGGCTACGTCTTCGTCGAAATGGTCATGGACGACGACACCTGGCACCTGGTGAAACACACCAGCAAGGTGACGGGTTTCGTGGGCGGGGCCAAGAACCGTCCTGCTCCGATCTCGGAGGACGAAGTCCAGAAGATCGTCAACCAGATCCAGGAAGGCACCGACAAGCCTCGCCACAAGATCGAATTCATGGTGGGCGAGCTGGTGCGGGTCAAGGAAGGTCCGTTCGCGGACTTCAACGGCTCGGTCGAGGAAGTCAACTACGAGAAGAGCCGTGTGCGCGTCTCCGTGATGATCTTCGGCCGCTCCACTCCGGTGGAGCTGGAGTTCGGGCAGGTCGAGAAGACCTGACGGCTCCCTGATTGCATGCGCTTTCTGACTCGGCGCACATAAATGGAGTCAACCAACCCCGGGGAGCCTTCAGCGAAGGCGTTATCACCCGCAAGGAGTCGCAATGGCGAAGAAAATCGTCGGCTTTATCAAGCTGCAAGTGCCGGCAGGAAAGGCTAACCCCTCTCCTCCGATCGGTCCCGCGCTGGGTCAGCGTGGCCTGAACATCATGGAGTTCTGCAAGGCGTTCAACGCCCAGACCCAGGGCGTCGAGCCGGGTCTGCCGCTGCCCGTGGTCATCACGGCTTTCGCGGACAAGAGCTTCACGTTCATCATCAAGACGCCTCCGGCGACGACCCTGATCAAGAAGGCGATCAAGCTGGAAAAGGGTTCCGCGAACGCCCTGAGCACGAAGGTCGGCAAGATCACCCGCGCACAGCTGGAAGAGATCGCCAAGACCAAGCTGAAGGACATGAACGCTGCCAACGTGGACGCTGCCGTCCGCACGCTGGCTGGCTCCGCCCGTTCCATGGGCGTTACGGTGGAGGGCCTGTAAATGGCTAAGCTGACCAAGAAGCAAAAGGCCCTGCAAGGCAAGGTCGACAGCACGAAGCTGTATGCGTTCGCCGACGCCGTGGTGCTGGTGAAGGAAGCCGCAACCGCCAAGTTCGATGAATCCATCGACGTGGCCGTGCAGCTGGGCATCGACGCCAAGAAGTCGGACCAGGTGGTGCGTGGCGCCGTGGTGCTGCCGAACGGCACCGGCAAGACGACCCGCGTCGCCGTGTTCGCCCAGGGCGCCAAGGCTGAAGAAGCCAAGGCTGCTGGCGCGGACGTGGTGGGCATGGACGATCTGGCTGCACAGGTGAAGGCCGGTGACATGCCCTTCGACGTGGTGATCGCTGCTCCCGATGCCATGCGTGTCGTCGGTACGCTGGGCCAGATCCTCGGCCCGCGCGGCCTGATGCCGAACCCCAAGGTCGGTACGGTGACGCCCGATGTCGCCACGGCCGTGAAGAACGCCAAGGCCGGCCAGGTGCAGTTCCGTGTCGACAAGGCCGGGATCATCCACAGCACGATCGGCCGCCGCTCGTTCGACAACGACAAGCTCCAGGGCAACCTGGTGGCGCTGATCGAGGCGCTGAACAAGGCGAAGCCGGCAACCAGCAAGGGTCTGTACCTGCGCAAGGTGGCTGTGTCCTCGACCATGGGTGTCGGCGTGCGCGTCGATACGCAATCCATCTCGGCCTGATAGCCAAGAAATCTTGAGGTGCCGCAAGGCGCCTCGGTGGTGGGCCGGCGCAGCGATGCGCCGGGCCATCCAAGACCGCTGGTGTGCAGCCCCGGCTGCATTTAAATCCACGGAGCCAGCGCAGATGGCGATCCCGCTGCAGATGGAATTCGATTCCAAAACAGTTGGTCGCTGCAACAAGAGCGCGCACGAGGGGTTCCCCGAGTGTGCATATGAAGGAGTAGACCTTGAGTCTTAATCGCAGTGAGAAAGAAGCGGTCATCAATGAAGTGACCAGCCTCGCCGCTAAAGCTCAAACGCTCGTGATCGCGGAATACCGTGGCATCACGGTGGCCGACATGACGAAACTGCGCGTTGACGCCCGCAGCAAGGGTGTGAGCCTGAGTGTTCTGAAGAACACCCTGGCCCGCCGTGCTGTGGCTGGCAGCCAGTTCGACGTGGTGGCCGACCAGATGACCGGTCCTCTGATCTATGGCTTCTCCGAAGACGCTGTGGCCGCCGCCAAGGTGGTGGCCGATTTCGCGAAAACCAACGACAAACTGGTGATTCGCGGCGGCGCCTTCGCAGGCAAGGCCCTGGACGTGAACGGCGTGAAGCAACTGGCCAACATCCCTTCCAAGGAAGTGCTGCTGGCCCAGCTGTGTGGCTTGCTGATGTCGCCGATCTCCCGCACCGCCGTGGTGCTGGGTGCTCTGGCCGCAAAGAAAGGCGAAGGCGAAGCAGCAGCCGCTTGAGGCTTTGCTGCAGTCGTTCCCTCTTTAAACCAATTGTTAGGAAAAATTATGGCATTCGATAAAGACGCATTCTTGACCGCCCTGGACAGCATGTCCGTGATGGAACTCAATGACCTGGTGAAGGCCATTGAAGAGAAGTTCGGCGTGAGCGCTGCCGCCATGGCCGCTCCCGCAGCTGGCGGCGGCGCTGCTGCCGGCGGCGCTGCTGCCGAAGAGAAGACCGAGTTCAACGTGGTGCTGGCCGAAGCCGGTTCCAACAAGGTCGCGGTCATCAAGGCCGTGCGCGAAATCACCGGCCTGGGCCTCAAGGAAGCCAAGGACCTGGTGGACGGCGCTCCCAAGAACGTCAAGGAAGGCATCGCCAAGGCCGACGCAGAAGCCGCTGTCAAGAAGCTGGTGGAAGCCGGCGCCAAGGCCGAACTCAAGTAATTCGGCTGCTTTGGCAAGGCTGGAGGCTCCGCAAAGGGCCTCCAGCCTTTCCGCGCTTCTGAGAAGCGCATGTGCAGAGCACACCAGAAAGCAGGAAGCGGGCGCCGGCCTCGGCATCCACCTCCTGCTTCCTAGTGTCTTCTGACAACCCGACAACAGAAGACGCCTTGGTTCGGGCGATGTGCAACGCATCGCCGTCCGCCATGGTTGGTAGTGGCCAACCGCCAAGCCCGCAAGGCCGCGCTCCTTGTGGGGCAGTAGTCGTCGAAGACCCCCATCCATGTCTTTGCCCGGAGATCTCATGGCCCCAACATCCACGTACAGCTATACCGAACGCAAGCGCATCCGCAAGAGTTTCGGTAGCCGCGACAGCGTGCTCAAAGTGCCGTACCTGCTGCAGATGCAGAAGGACGCGTACACCGCTTTCCTCCAAGCGGACATGGCACCGCAGAAACGCACCAACGAAGGCCTGCAGGCCGCATTCAACGCAGCGTTCCCGATCGTCTCGCACAACGGCTTCGTCGAGATGAAGTTCGTGGAATACAACCTGGCCAAGCCCGCGTTCGACGTGCGCGAGTGCCAGACCCGCGGCCTGACCTTTGCCTCGGCCGTGCGTGCCAAGGTGCAGCTCATCATCTACGACCGCGAGTCCTCGACGTCGCAGTCCAAGGTCGTGAAGGAAGTGAAGGAGCAGGAGGTCTACATGGGCGAGGTGCCCCTGATGACCGACAAGGGCTCGTTCATCATCAACGGCACCGAGCGCGTGATCGTGTCGCAGCTGCACCGTTCGCCCGGCGTGTTCTTCGAGCACGACAAGGGCAAGACGCACAGCTCCGGCAAGCTGCTGTTCTCCGCACGCATCATCCCCTACCGCGGTTCCTGGCTGGACTTCGAATTCGACCCGAAGGACATCCTGTACTTCCGCGTGGACCGTCGCCGCAAGATGCCGGTCACGATCCTGCTGAAGGCCATCGGCCTGAATCCGGAATCGATCCTGGCGAACTTCTTCGTCAACGACAACTTCCGCCTGATGGACAGCGGCGCGCAGATGGAGTTCGTGGCCGACCGCCTGAAGGGCGAAGTGGCGCGCTTCGACATCACCGACAAGTCCGGCAAGGTCGTCGTGGCCAAGGACAAGCGGATCACCGCCCGCCACACCCGTGAACTGGAGCAGTCCGGCACGACCCACATCAGCGTGCCGGAAGATTTCCTGATCGGCCGCGTGGTCGCGCGCAACATCGTGGACGGCGACACCGGCGAGATCGTGGCCAAGGCCAACGAGGAGCTCACGGAAGCGCTGCTGAAGAAGCTGCGTTCGGCCGGCGTGCAGGACCTGCAGGTCATCTACACGAACGAACTGGACCAGGGCGCGTACATCTCGCAGACGCTGCGCATCGACGAGACGGTGGACGAGTTCGCCGCCCGCGTGGCCATCTACCGCATGATGCGCCCCGGCGAGCCGCCGACGGAAGACGCCGTGCAGGCCCTGTTCCAGCGCCTGTTCTACAACCCGGACACGTACGACCTGTCGCGCGTGGGCCGCATGAAGTTCAACGCCAAGATCGGCCGCGACGAATCCACCGGCCCGATGGTGCTGTCCAACGACGACATCCTGGCCGTGGTGAAGATCCTGGTGGACCTGCGCAACGGCAAGGGCGAAGTCGATGACATCGACCACCTGGGCAACCGCCGCGTGCGCTGCGTGGGCGAGCTGGCCGAGAACCAGTACCGCACGGGCCTGGCGCGTATCGAGAAGGCCGTGAAGGAACGTCTGGGCCAGGCGGAGCAAGAGCCGCTGATGCCGCACGACCTGATCAACAGCAAGCCGATCTCGGCCGCCCTGAAGGAGTTCTTCGGTGCGTCGCAGCTGTCGCAGTTCATGGACCAGACCAACCCGCTGGCGGAAATCACGCACAAGCGCCGCGTCTCGGCCCTGGGCCCGGGCGGTCTGACGCGCGAGCGTGCCGGCTTCGAAGTGCGCGACGTGCACGTCACGCACTATGGCCGCGTCTGCCCTATCGAAACGCCTGAAGGCCCGAACATCGGCCTGATCAACTCGCTGGCCCTGTACGCCCGCCTGAACGAGTACGGCTTCATCGAGACGCCGTACCGCCGCGTGGTGGACGGCAAGGTGACCGACCAGATCGACTACCTGTCGGCCATCGAGGAAGGCAAGTACGTCATCGCCCAGGCCAACGCCACGCTGGATGCCGAAGGCCGCCTGACCGGCGACCTGGTGTCGGCCCGCGAGAAGGGTGAATCCACGCTGCTGTCCGCCGAGCGCGTGCAGTACATGGACGTGTCGCCCGCGCAGATCGTGTCGGTGGCCGCATCGCTGGTGCCCTTCCTGGAGCACGATGATGCGAACCGCGCACTGATGGGCGCCAACATGTCGCGCCAGGCCGTGCCCGTGCTGCGTCCGGAAAAGCCCATGGTGGGCACGGGCATCGAGCGCGTGGCGGCAGTGGACTCCGGCACGGTGGTGACGGCCAACCGCGGCGGTATCGTGGACTACGTGGATGCCACCCGCATCGTGGTGCGCGTGAACGACGACGAAGCCGTGGCCGGTGAAGTCGGCGTGGACATCTACAACCTGATCAAGTACCAGCGTTCCAACCAGAACACGAACATCCACCAGCGCCCCATCGTGAAGAAGGGCGACGTGCTGGCCAAGGGTGACGTGATCGCCGACGGTGCCTCCACCGACCTGGGCGAGATCGCCATCGGCCAGAACATGCTGATCGCGTTCATGCCCTGGAACGGCTACAACTTCGAAGATTCGATCCTGATCTCCGAACGCGTGGTGGCCGAAGACCGCTACACCTCGATCCACATCGAGGAACTGGTGGTGATGGCCCGCGACACGAAGCTGGGCGCCGAGGAAATCACGCGCGACATCCCGAACCTGTCGGAACAGCAGCTGAACCGCCTGGACGAGTCCGGCATCATCTACGTGGGTGCGGAAGTGCAGCCCGGCGACACGCTGGTGGGCAAGGTCACGCCGAAGGGCGAGACCACGCTGACGCCGGAAGAGAAGCTGCTGCGCGCCATCTTCGGCGAGAAGGCTTCCGACGTGAAGGACACCTCGCTGCGCGTGGATCAGGGCTCTTCGGGCACCGTGATCGACGTGCAGGTGTTCACGCGCGAAGGCATTCAGCGCGACAAGCGCGCCCAGCAGATCATCGACGATGAACTCAAGCGCTTCCGCCTGGACCTGAACGACCAGCTGCGCATCGTGGAGGCCGACGCGTTCGACCGTATCGAGAAGCTGCTGAACGGCCGCGTGGCCAACGGCGGCCCGCAGAAGCTGGCCAAGGGCACGAAGATCGACAAGGCCTACCTGGCTTCCGTCGAGAAGTTCCACTGGTTCGACATCCGCCCGGCGGAAGACGAAGTGGCGACGCAGCTCGAGTCCATCAAGAACGCGCTGGAGCAGACGCGCCACAGCTTCGACCTGGCTTTCGAAGAGAAGCGCAAGAAGCTCACGCAGGGCGACGAGCTGCCGGCCGGCGTGCTGAAGATGGTGAAGGTGTACCTGGCCGTCAAGCGCCGCCTGCAGCCCGGCGACAAGATGGCCGGCCGCCACGGCAACAAGGGTGTGGTGTCCAAGATCGTTCCGGTCGAGGACATGCCCTACATGGCCGACGGCACGCCTGCCGACATCGTGCTCAACCCGCTGGGCGTGCCTTCGCGGATGAACATCGGGCAGGTGCTGGAAGTCCACCTGGGTTGGGCCGGCAAGGGCATCGGCCAGCGCATCGGGGACATGCTGCGCGACCAGGCCAAGGCGGCCGAGATGCGCAAGTTCCTCGAAGAGGTCTACAACTCGCGCGGCCGCAAGGAAGACCTGTCGATGCTGAGCGACGACGAGGTGATGGCCATGGCCGGCAACCTGACCAACGGCGTTCCGTATGCGACGCCGGTGTTCGACGGCGCGTCGGAAGCCGAGATCAAGGACATGCTGAAGCTGGCCTATCCGGACGACATCAAGGAGCGCAAGGGCCTGACCGACAGCCGCACGCAGGCCTACCTGTACGACGGCCGTACGGGCGAGCGCTTCGAGCGTCCGACGACCATCGGCTACATGCACTACCTGAAGCTGCACCACCTGGTGGACGACAAGATGCACGCCCGTTCCACCGGTCCGTACTCGCTCGTGACGCAGCAGCCGCTGGGCGGCAAGGCCCAGTTCGGCGGCCAGCGTTTCGGGGAGATGGAAGTGTGGGCGCTGGAAGCCTATGGCGCTTCTTACGTGCTGCAGGAAATGCTCACCGTGAAGTCCGACGACGTGCAGGGCCGTACCAAGGTGTACGAGTCCATCGTCAAGGGCGAACACGCGATCGAGGCAGGCATGCCCGAGTCGTTCAATGTGCTGGTCAAGGAAATCCGTTCCCTGGGCCTGGACATCGAACTGGAACGTTCTTAAGAAGTACTAGGAGATAGGGTTTATGAAGTCTCTACTCGACCTGTTCAAGCAATTCACGCCGGACGAGCATTTCGATGCCATCCGCATCGGCATGGCGTCGCCGGAGAAGATCCGTTCCTGGTCCTTCGGCGAGGTGAAGAAGCCCGAGACGATCAACTACCGCACGTTCAAGCCCGAGCGCGACGGCCTGTTCTGCGCCAAGATCTTCGGCCCGATCAAGGACTACGAGTGCCTGTGCGGCAAGTACAAGCGCCTGAAGCACCGCGGCGTGATCTGCGAGAAGTGCGGCGTGGAAGTTACCCAGACCAAGGTGCGCCGCGAGCGCATGGGCCACATCGACCTGGCCGCGCCCTGCGCGCACATCTGGTTCCTGAAGTCGCTGCCGTCGCGCCTGGGCCTGGTGCTCGACATGACGCTGCGCGACATCGAGCGCGTGCTGTACTTTGAAGCCTACGTGGTGACCGACCCCGGCATGACCCCGCTGAAGAAGTTCGGCATCATGTCCGAGGACGACCATGACGCGAAGCGCAAGGAATACGGCGACGAGTTCATCGCCAAGATGGGCGCGGAAGGCATCAAGGACCTGCTCGAAGGCATCGACATCGATCTGGAGATCGAGAAGCTGCGCGGCGACCTGACCGGCTCCGAAGTCAAGGTCAAGAAGAACGCCAAGCGTCTGAAGGTGCTGGAAGCGTTCAAGAAGTCGGGCATCAAGCCCGAGTGGATGGTGCTGGACGTGCTGCCCGTGCTGCCGCCGGACCTGCGTCCGCTGGTGCCGCTGGACGGCGGCCGCTTCGCGACCTCCGACCTGAACGACCTGTACCGCCGCGTCATCAACCGCAACTCGCGCCTGCGCCGCCTGCTGGAGCTGAAGGCTCCGGAGATCATCGCGCGCAACGAGAAGCGGATGCTGCAGGAAGCCGTCGATTCGCTGCTGGACAACGGCCGCCGCGGCAAGGCGATGACGGGCGCGAACAAGCGCGCGCTGAAGTCGCTGGCCGACATGATCAAGGGCAAGTCCGGCCGGTTCCGCCAGAACCTGCTGGGCAAGCGGGTGGACTACTCCGGCCGTTCCGTGATCACCGTGGGCCCGACGCTCAAGCTGCACCAGTGCGGCCTGCCGAAGCTGATGGCCCTGGAACTGTTCAAGCCCTTCATCTTCTCGCGCCTCGAGCAGATGGGCATCGCCACGACCATCAAGGCCGCGAAGAAGGAAGTCGAATCCGGCACGCCGGTGGTCTGGGACATCCTGGAAGAGGTCATCAAGGAGCACCCGGTCATGCTGAACCGTGCTCCGACGCTGCACCGCCTGGGCATCCAGGCCTTCGAGCCGATCCTGATCGAAGGCAAGGCCATCCAGCTGCACCCGCTCGTCTGCGCGGCTTTCAACGCCGACTTCGACGGTGACCAGATGGCCGTCCACGTGCCGCTGTCGGTGGAAGCGCAGATGGAAGCCCGCACGCTGATGCTGGCCTCCAACAACGTGCTGTTCCCCGCCTCCGGCGAGCCGTCCATCGTCCCGTCGCAAGACGTGGTGCTGGGCCTCTACCACGCGACCCGCGACAAGATCAACGGCAAGGGAGAAGGCCTGGTGTTCGCCGACACCGGCGAAGTCCAGCGCGCGCTGGATGCCGGCCAGGCCGAACTGCACGCCCGTATCAGCGTGCGCCTGACCGAGTGGACCAAGGACAAGGCGACGGGCGAGTTCGTGCCCTCGACCTCGCTGGTCGACACGACCGTGGGTCGCGCGCTGCTGTCGGAGATCCTGCCCAAGGGCCTGCCCTTCAGCAACATCAACAAGGCGCTGAAGAAGAAGGAAATCTCCAAGCTCATCAACGTGAGCTTCCGCAAGTGCGGCCTGAAGGAAACCGTGGTGTTCGCGGACAAGCTGCTGCAGAACGGCTTCCGCCTGGCTACGCGCGCCGGCTTCTCCGTGGCGATCGACGACATGCTCGTGCCGCCGCAGAAGACGGAGATCCTCGCCCGCGCCGAAGCCGAGGTGAAGGAGATCGAGCAGCAGTACGTCTCCGGTCTCGTGACCGCCGGCGAGCGCTACAACAAGGTGGTGGACATCTGGGGCAAGGCCGGCGACGACGTGTCCAAGGTGATGATGGACCAGCTCAAGGTCGAGAAGACCACCGACCGCCACGGCAAGGAAGTGAACCAGGAGTCCTTCAACGCCATCTACATGATGGCCGACTCGGGCGCCCGGGGTTCCGCCGCGCAGATCCGCCAGCTGGCCGGCATGCGCGGCCTGATGGCCAAGCCGGACGGCTCCATCATCGAGACCCCCATCACGGCGAACTTCCGTGAAGGTCTGAACGTGCTGCAGTACTTCATCTCCACCCACGGTGCCCGGAAGGGCCTGGCGGATACGGCGCTGAAGACCGCGAACTCCGGCTACCTCACCCGCCGCCTGGTGGACGTGACGCAGGATCTCGTGGTGACCGAAGAGGACTGCGGCACGAGCAACGGCTCGGTGATGCGCGCCATCGTCGAAGGCGGTGAAGTGATCGAGTCGCTGCGCGAGCGCGTGCTCGGCCGCTCCACGGCCGAAGAGGTGCTGCACCCCGAAACCCGCGCCGTGCTGGTGCCGGCCGGCCAGATGCTGGACGAGGACACCCTCGAGGAGCTGGAAGCCGCCGGCGTGGACGAAGTGAAGGTGCGCACCGCGCTGACCTGCGAGACGCGCTACGGCCTCTGCGCCAAGTGCTATGGCCGCGACCTGGGCCGTGGCGGCCTGATCAACCTCGGCGAAGCCGTGGGCGTGATCGCTGCCCAGTCCATCGGCGAACCCGGCACGCAGCTGACGATGCGTACGTTCCACATCGGTGGTGCCGCTTCGCGTGCCGCCATCGCGTCGAGCGTGGAAGCCAAGTCCAACGGCGTGATCGGCTTCAATGCCACGATGCGCTACGTGACCAACAGCAAGGGCGAGCTGGTGGTGATCGCGCGTTCGGGCGAGGTCATCATCCAGGACGAGCACGGCCGCGAGCGCGAGCGCCACAAGGTGCCGTACGGCGCGACGCTGACGGTGAAGGCCGACCAGCAGGTCAAGGCCGGCACGATCCTGGCCAACTGGGATCCGCTGACGCGACCGATCATCACGGAATTCGCCGGCCAGGTGAAGTTCGAGAACATCGAGGAAGGCCTCACCGTCGCCAAGCAGGTGGACGATGTGACCGGCCTGTCCACGCTGGTCGTGATCGATCCGAAGCGCCGCGGCTCCGCCAAGGTGGTGCGCCCGCAGGTGAAGCTGGTCGATGCGAACGGCGCCGAGGTGAAGATCCCCGGCACCGACCACTCGGTGACGATCGGCTTCCAGGTCGGCGCGCTGATCCAGGTGCGCGACGGCCAGGACGTGGGCCCCGGCGAGGTGCTGGCGCGTATTCCGGTCGAAGGCCAGAAGACCCGCGACATTACCGGGGGTCTGCCGCGCGTGGCCGAGCTGTTCGAAGCCCGTTCGCCCAAGGACAAGGGCATGCTGGCCGAGATCACCGGCACGGTGTCCTTCGGCAAGGAAACCAAGGGCAAGGTGCGCCTGCAGATCACCGATCCGGACGGCAAGGTCTGGGACGAACTGGTGCCCAAGGAAAAGAACGTGCTGGTCCACGAAGGCCAGGTGGTGAACAAGGGCGAGCTGATCGTCGATGGCCCGGCCGATCCGCAGGACATCCTGCGCCTGCTGGGCATCGAGGAGCTGTCGCGCTACATCGTCGATGAAGTGCAGGACGTCTATCGCCTGCAGGGTGTGAAGATCAACGACAAGCACATCGAGGTGATCGTTCGCCAGATGCTGCGCCGCGTCGTGGTCGAGAACCCGGGCGAGTCCGGCTACATCGCCGGCGAGCAGGTCGAGCGTTCGGAGATCCTCAACACCAACGAACAGCTGCAGTCCGAGGACAAGATCCCCGCGACCTACAGCAACGTGCTGCTGGGTATCACGAAGGCTTCGCTGTCCACCGATTCGTTCATCTCGGCCGCTTCCTTCCAGGAAACGACCCGCGTGCTCACCGAGGCTGCCATCATGGGCAAGCGCGACGAGCTGCGTGGCCTGAAGGAGAACGTGATCGTGGGCCGCCTGATCCCGGCGGGTACCGGCCTGGCCTACCACCAGGCACGCAAGGCCAAGGAAGCCATGGACGACGCCGAGCGCCGCGCCATCGCCGAGGCCGAGGCTGCCGAGATGGCCACCACGGCCCCTGACGAAGCTCCGGAAGTCGAAGGCTCCGGCGTGGAAAGCGGCGCGGCCGAGTAACCCACGGCCCCGCCTGCAAGCCGACCGGCCTGCCGCAACGCTCCCGCTCTGCCGACCGTGGCAGGCCGGGAGCGTTTTTTCAGGTGCGGTGGCTGAGGGGGCCGTGCCCTTTTTCCTTTCTTTTTGATTTCGCGTCTTCGCGGTGGTCCGCGGGGCGCTTGCCATTGCTGCGATGCTGACGACCTGGATTTTTCTGGCGGTGCTGCTGTTCTGGGCGGTGGGGGCCTACAACCGGCTGGTCCGGTTGCGCTCCGCCGCCATTCAGGCGTTCGGCGGCCTGGACGTGCATTTCGTGCGTATCACGGGCATGCTCGGCGAGTACGAGGCAGCGCAGAGTCCGGCGCTGCCCGCGCAGTCGGAGGTGCGCACGGCCCTGTGGGCGGCGACCACCCAGTTCGGCGCCTGCTTGGCCGTGGCGCGCGCGCGTCCGCTCGATGGCGGGGCCGCGGCGGCGCTGGCTGCTGCCCGCGAGGTGCTGCGTACGGCCTGGGCCGCGATGGTGCGGGCGGCGCGCGAACCACGAGAACCGCGTGAACCGCACGAGCGCGCTGCCGCGGCCGGCGATGGTGAGGCGAGCGGGCCGGGCTCGCCCCTGCCGACCGTGGCGGCCCCGGGCGAGGATGCCCTGGCGCTGTGGGAAACACGGTGGCAGGAGCTCTGGGCCCAGGCGGCCCTGGCCACCGGGCAGTTCAATGATGCCGTAGGCTCCTACAACGGGGCCATCCGGCAGTTCCCCGCCCGGCTGCTGGCCTGGCTTTTCGGCTTCCATGCAGCGCAGTCGCTCTGACGGCGCCTTGCGATCTTCCCTTGTTTTTCCGGGCCCTCCCATCCATGCCTGCATCCCCCGCGCATCCTTCCACTTCCCGCCCGGATTCGCCCGCAGGGGCGATTCCGCTGTGGCGGCAACTCGACGCGGTCGTGGATGCCGTGATGGCGGTGCGCGGCGGCCAGTCGGGGACCGCGGCCCTGGCGGCGGTGGACCCGGTGCTGCGCGCCGGGGTGCAGGCGCTGTTCTTCGCGGTGCTGCGCCAGCTGGGCCGTGCGGAGGCGCTGCGGGCGCAACTGGCCCCGCGGCGGCCCAAGCCGCGTGTGGATGCGCTGCTGTGTTCCACCCTGGCCCTGGGCTGGCAGGCCGGTGCCGCCCCCTATGAGCCGTTCACGCTCGTGAACCAGGCGGTGGAGGCGGCCAAGCGCCATGCGGCCACGCGCGGGCAGGCCGCCTTCGTGAATGCCTGCCTGCGCCGCTTCCTGCGCGAGCGGGATGCGCTGGTGGCCGCCACGGACACGGACCCCGTTGCCCGGTGGAACCATCCCGCGTGGTGGATCGAGCGCCTGCGCAAGGACCATCCCGGCCATTGGGAGCAGATCCTGCGGGCCAACAACGCGCAGGCCCCGATGGCCTTACGCATCCACCGGGGCAAGGTGGACATGGCAGGCTACCTGGCCGCGCTGGAGGCGGTAGGCATGAAGGCCTGGCCGGCGAGCGACACCGGGCTGGTCCTGGAGTCTCCGCAGCCCGTGCAGCGGCTTCCCGGGTTCGCCGACGGCTGGGTTTCAGTGCAGGATCTCGCGGCCCAGCAGGCCGCGCCCCTGCTGCTGTCCGGCCTGGACCTGGGCCGGCCGCTGCGGGTGCTGGATGCCTGCGCGGCGCCGGGCGGCAAGACCGCCCACCTGCTCGAATATGCCGGTGCCGGGTCACCGGTCCACGTGACCGCGCTGGAGATCGACCCGCTGCGCAGCGCGCGCATCGGCGAGACGCTCCAGCGGCTGGGCCTGCAGGCGCAGGTGCTGGTGGCCGATGCCGGACGCCCGGAGGACTGGTGGCAGCAGGCCTGCGGCGGAGAACCCTTCGATGCCATCCTGCTGGACGCGCCCTGCACGGCATCGGGCATCGTGCGGCGCCATCCGGACGTGCGCTGGCTGCGGCGCCCCGGGGATATCGCCCAACTGGCCGCCCAGCAGGCGCGGCTGCTGTCCACGCTCTGGCCGCTGCTGAGGCCGGGCGCGCGCATGCTGTATTGCACCTGTTCCGTGTTCCGGGCGGAGGGCGATGACATGGTCCGGTCGTTTCTTGCGAACAACAATGATGCCCATTTGCTGCCTTCGCCCGGACATTTGCTGCCCCGGGATCCCGGCGATGGCGGCGGCGTCCGCGAGAATCCCTCCCGTGAACATGACGGTTTCTTCTACGCACTCCTGGGCCGGGAGCCCGCCTGAGGCCGCTGCGGCGCCCGGCTGGCGCGCGCGCCTGCAGTCCGCATGGGGCGCGGCCCGACGCCGCGCCTGCTGGGCGCTGCTGCTGTGCCTGGGGCTGTGGCTGTCCCTGCCCGGTCCGGCTGCCGCGCAGGCCGGCAGCGGCGAGATCACCGACCTGAAGCTGGAGGCCGCGGACACCGGGCTGTACCTGTCGGCAGCCCTGCATTTCGAGTTGCCGGACCTGGCGGAGGATGCGCTGCTCAAGGGCATCACCCTCTATTTCGTGGAGGAGGCCGAGGTGCTGCGGGAGCGCTGGTACTGGTCCGACAAGACCGTCGCGCGCGCCACGCGGTATCTGCGGCTGAGCTACCAGCCCCTCACGCGCCGCTGGCGGCTCAACCAGTCCACGACGCCGTTCCAGGCGAGCGGGCTGGGTGTGGCGCTGGGCCAGAGCTATGACGAGCTGGAGGAGGCACTGGTGGCGATGCAGCGCATCGCGCGCTGGAGGATCGCCGATATCGACGACATCGACCGCCAGGCAGCGCACCTGGTGCACCTGCGCTTCCGGCTCGACATGTCGCAGCTGCCCAGGCCCTTCCAGATCGGCGCCATGGGGCGCTCCGGTTGGGATCTCGCGATTTCGCGCACCGAACGCCTGGCCATCGAGCCGCAGCCATGAGCCCCACCCCTTCCGATCCCGCACCGCCCCGGGAGCCCGTGACCGTCCGCAGCGGCCGGCAGGCCCGCGCCGCGCGCTGGGCGCTGGGCGTGTCCGTCGCCGTGATGAGCGCCATCGGCCTGGTGCTGCTGTTCCTGCTCACCGTCTCGACGAACAACCGGGCGATGTACGAGCGCAACTACGCGTGGCTCTTCGGGCTGAACGTGCTGGTGGCACTGCTGCTCTTCGCGGTGCTGGCCTGGGTGGCCGGGCGCCTGGTGGTGCGGCTGCGCAAGGGCCGCTTCGGCAGCCGGCTGCTGGTGAAGCTGGCGGGCATCTTCGGGCTGGTGGGGCTGGTGCCCGGGCTGCTGATCTACGTGGTGTCCTACCAGTTCGTGTCGCGGTCCATCGAGAGCTGGTTCGATGTGAAGGTGGAGGGCGCCCTGTCGGCCGGCGTGAGCCTGGCCCGGGCCACGCTGGACACGCTGGCCAGCGATATGGCCGCGCAGACGCGCACGGCCAGCATCCAGCTGGCGCCGGTGCCGGATGCCGCCGCGGGGCTGGTGCTGGAGCGCATCCGCGACCAGCTGGGCGCGACGGATGTGGTGCTTTTCAATTCGGCGGGGCAGCCGGTGGCGAGCGCCGGCCAGTCCCGCTTCGATCTCAATCCCGAGCGGCCGGCGCCGCAGCTGCTGCGCAATGCCCGGCAGCAGCGATCTGCCTTCCAGATCGAGGGGCTGGACGAAGCCGCCGACCCGCAGGCCGTGCAGAACGCGCGGGTGAAGACGCTGGTGATGGTGGGCACCACGAGCGTGGGCCTGCTGGAGGAGCCGCGCTACCTGCAGGCCACGATGCGCCTGCCGCAGGTGGTGGTGGCCAACGCCCTGGCCGTGCAGGAAGCGAACCGCGAATACCAGGAGCGTGCGCTGGCCCGCGGCGGGTTGCGGCGCATGTACATCGGCACGCTCACGCTCAGCCTGTTCCTGGCGGTGTTCGGTGCCGTGCTGCTGGCCGTTCTGCTGGGCCGGCAGCTGGCAAGGCCGCTGCTGGTCCTCGCCGAGGGCGTGCGCGAGGTGGCTTCGGGCAACCTGAGCCCCAAGGCGGTGCTGCAGACGGGCGACGAACTGGGTGGGCTGACCCGTTCCTTCGCGGTCATGACGCAGCAATTGGCCGATGCGCGCTCCGCGGTGGAGCACAGCATGGGCGAGGTGGATGCCGCGCGCGCGCGCCTGCAGACCATCCTGGACAACCTGACGGCCGGCGTGATCGTGCTGGACGCGCAGGGCCGCATCCAGTCCACCAACCCGGGCGCGACCCGCATCCTGCGCGCACCCATGGCGGCGTTCGAGGGCCGGCCGCTGGCGGAGGTGCCGGGGCTGGCGGCGTTCGCGGCGGCCGTGCAGGCGCATTTCGACGCCTTCCTGGGTGACCGCGAGCAGCAGCACGGGCTGGACCACTGGCAGCACCCGTTCGACCTGCACGTGGGGGGAGGGGACCCCACCCATGCGGGACCGGCCGGCAATGGAACGAGCCTGGTGGCCCGGGGGGCGGAATTGCCCGACGCGCTGCGGCTGCTGGTGTTCGACGACATCTCCGAGATCGTCTCGGCCCAGCGGGCCCAGGCGTGGGGCGAGGTCGCGCGCCGGCTGGCGCACGAGATCAAGAACCCGCTCACGCCGATCCAGCTGTCGGCCGAGCGGCTGGAGATGAAGCTGACCGGCAAGCTGGGGGCCGCGGAGGAGGCGGTGCTGGCCAAATCGGTCAAGACCATCGTGGACCAGGTGGATGCCATGAAGCGCCTGGTCAACGAGTTCCGCGACTATGCGCGGCTGCCGGCGGCCGAACTGCAGCGCCTGGACCTGAACGCGCTGGTGGGCGACATCCTGCACCTGTATGGCGCGGAGACCGCCACGGTGCCGGTGGAGTCCGAACTCGACCCGCGGTGCCCGGCGATCGCCGGTGACGCCCAGCAACTGCGGCAGGTGATCCACAACCTGCTGCAGAACGCACAGGATGCGAGCGAGCAGCGTGCCCGTGAAGAGGGCGTGGCGCCCGCCCCGGTGCGCATCGCCACGCGCTGGAGCGAGACCTCGCGCCGGGTGCGACTGACGGTGAGCGACGCGGGCACGGGTTTTCCGGCACACATCCTGCAAAGGGCCTTCGAGCCCTACGTCACGACCAAGCCCCGCGGCACCGGCCTGGGCCTGGCCGTCGTGAAAAAAATCGCCGACGAACATGGGGCGCGCATCGATCTTTCCAATCGCGTGGAAGACGGTGTGATCCGGGGGGCTCAAGTGTCGCTATCATTCGCGCCTGAAACCCCCGTGGTTTATTAACAACACGTTACACGCAGCCCCGCAGCAGCATCCGTACCCATGGCAAACATATTGGTGGTTGACGACGAACTCGGTATCCGCGACTTGCTGTCCGAAATCCTGAACGACGAAGGGCACAGCGTGGACCTGGCCGAGAACGCCACCCAGGCCCGGGCCGCCCGGTCGGCGAACACCTACGACCTGGTCCTGCTCGATATCTGGATGCCCGATACCGACGGCGTTTCCCTGCTCAAGGAATGGGCGACCGCCGGGGCGCTGACCATGCCCGTCATCATGATGAGCGGGCACGCCACCATCGACACCGCCGTGGAGGCCACGCGCATCGGGGCGTTCTCGTTCCTCGAGAAGCCCATCACGCTGCAGAAGCTGCTCAAGGCCGTGGAGCAGGGCCTGGCCCGCACGGTGCCCGCGCCTGCGGCGGCTGCACCCGCCGCGGTGCCTGCGCTTTCCGCCACGCCGGCCTCGGCCGCTGCCGCGCCTGCATCCGACGGACCCCAGGCGCCCGCATCGGCCAGCGCGGGCGGGCCGGGGCTCGCCGCCAGCGGCCCCAGCTCCCACCAGGGTTTCGACCTCGACCGCCCGCTGCGCGAGGCACGCGACGGCTTCGAGAAAGCGTACTTCGAGTTCCACCTGGCCCGCGAAGGGGGCTCCATGACGCGCGTGGCCGAGAAGACCGGGCTGGAGCGCACGCACCTGTACCGCAAGCTGCGGCAGCTGGGCGTGGACCTGGGGCGGAGCAAGCGCAGCCAGTGAACCAGGGCGCGCTGACGACGATTTTTCAGAAAATTCGCGGCCTGGGTTCCAGGGGGCGTTTTTTCTGGCTATAATTCAAGGCTCAGGCCCGGTAGCTCAGTTGGTAGAGCAGCGGATTGAAAATCCGCGTGTCGATGGTTCGATTCCGTCCCAGGCCACCAGAACGCAAAGCCCCTGATCTTTTATGAGGTCAGGGGCTTTTTGCTTAGGCCTGACCCTGCCTGCTTTCAGGCTCAGGCCGCGCCGCGGCGCGGCAGCAACGGCGACCGCGGCAACAGCCTGAACGCCGTGGACGCTACCGCCAGCATGCCGGCGATGCAGAGCATCACCGCCCGGTAGGGGTCATGGCCGTGGTGCTGCGCCCAGGCGGCCAGCAGCCCGGTCAGCCACTGCATCAGCGCCACCCCGAGGAACATCGACATGGTGTAGAGCGAGAGCGCACGGCCCGTCATCCCGGCCGGGTAGGACGAGCGCACGTCGGCGTACTGCAGCACGCTGTAGCCCGACAGCAGGCCCATCGCGAAGATCAGCACGACCGTGGCCGCGGCATGGTGCAGGAAGGCCATCAGCAGGAACAGGCCGCCCATGAGCAGCGAGAAAAAGGTGATCCACCAGCGGCGGCGCTGCGCCCCCGGGTCCAGGCGGCCGAAGAGTGCCGGAACGAAGAGGGCGATCAGCGACAGCACCAGTGCCACGTTGCCGCTCTCGACCAGCGAGAAACCGAACCGGCCCATCAGCAGCGGCCCCAGCCACAGGCCGCGCAGCGTCAGGAAGGCGGCATAGCAGCACATGCCGAGGATCACGATGCCCCAGGTGTGCGGCATGCGGAACAGGTCTGCGAAACGGCTGGCCGCCTGCCCCCAGGATTCCCTGGGCCGACCGTTGTCGCTGGATTGCGGCAGTTCCGGTTCATGCACGCGCAGGTAGATCAGCAGCCACGACAGCAGCGAGAGCGCCGCCAGCACCCCGAAGCCCAGGCGCCAGCCGCCATGCTGCACGAGCCAGGCCAGGGGCGTGCCCGTGAAGATCAGGCCCAGGCCGCCCACGCCCATGCCCACGCCCGAGAAGAACGCGAAACGCTGGGCCGGAAAGTGCCGGGAAATGAAGACGGTGCAGGCCAGGAACGCCGGCGAGCAGCCCACGCCGATCAGCAACTGCCCCAGCATCAACCAGCCGTAGCCCGGCGCAGCGGCGGAGACCGCCGCGCCGATCACCGCCAGAGGAAACGCCGTCAGCACCGTGCGGCGCAGGCCGTACAGGTCCATGCCGATGCCCATGAGCAGCTGGGCCACGCCGAACGACAGGCCGAACAGACCGGCGAACGCACCGAGCGAATCGGGTGAGATGCCGAAGTCGGCCTGCAGGCCCGTGGCGATGATGCTGGTGACCGTGCGGAAGGCCTGGCTCAGCGCGAAGCCCGACAGCAGGCAGAGGAACATGGCCCACAGGGCGCGGGAGGGCGGGGCGGGGTCTGCCGCGGGCTCTGCAGAACGGGTGGAGGGGGCGGGCACGGCGAAGGGGGCTGGGCGAACGGCGGCGGAAGCGGGCCGGCTTCCTTGGGCGGGATTCTCGCCGGCTTGCGCGAAGTCTGCAGGCTGGCAGCAAAGGCCAGAGCCTAGCGAATCCGCGCCCGGTGGACGGTCACGCCGTGGACATGTGCAGGCACACGGGCAGCGGATCTGCCGTGTGCCGTGAATCCGCCCGTATAAACCTCAGGCTGTACATCGAATTTACGCAATATAAGCAGTAAATCGGTTTTACAGCTTTTGGACTGTGAGCCATCCGTTCCAGAGGCACGCCGGTGGAGGGGCTGTCCAGTCACTTCGCAGCGGACTTGCCTTCCTCGTCACCCCGGATCTCCCCCGCGTTGAACGCCTGCCGGTACCGTGCCGCTGCCGGATAGGCCGCGCGGCGCACGCGCATGATCGAGCCCAGGGGGCGGTGGGCGTCCAGGCCGCGCCAGGGGCTGAAAGACAGGCGGTCTTCTTCCCGGGGGCTGTGCTCCGGGTCCCAGGTGGCCTGGGCGGGCACATGGATGCGCGCGAGGGCGACGTAGGGTGACAGGTCCTGCGGCCATTCCACGGAGGCGTCCTCCAGCGGCATCTTCTCGATGTCCACGCACAGCTGCACGCGCAGCTCCCAGGTGCCGCCGTGGGTGCGCAGGGCGTCCGACACCGCATCGCGCAGGGCATGGGGGCTGGCGGAGAGGTCCACGGGCGCTTCCTTCAGGGCCGCGATTTCCGGCGAGACGGGGGCCAGGCAGAACTTGGCCATGTAGGGGCCGAACAGCAGCGGGACCTGCGTGAAATACGTTTCCCCCAGCGGATGGGTGGCCGGGTGCCCGCCCATGGCCTTGAGGGTCGCGCTCTCGCCGCCGGCTTTCTCGACGAGGCTCTCGAGCCCGCGCAGCGCGGCCGAGAGGATTTTCTTGGCCTGCGGTGCCTTGTCGGTGGTGGCGGCCAGGAGCTTGAGGCTGCGCAGGAACTGCTTCGCCGTGGCCGCGGTGAAGACGGGCCCGTTGACCATGAGGAAGTCCTGCTCGGCGAGGCCGTCGGCGGGGTCCAGCCGGGGGCCGTCCGCGCCCAGCACCTTGAGCGCCAGGCCCCGGGGCGTGGAGACGCTGTCGTCCAGCAGGTCGCCCGGCGTGCTGGAGATGCGCATCACGACCTCGTGCGTGCCGGGCCGCGCGAACAGGCCCTGCGCGAGCGGCGGCAGCAGGGGCAGCACTTCCAGGGTGCCGTGCAGGATGCCGTGGGACTTGGCGTGCACGCTGCGGTAGGCACGGCCTTCGTCCTTGGCAACGGTCTCGCTGATGCGGCGCATGGCCGCCAGCAGTTCCGCGTTGGTCTGTTCCTCGTCCTCTTCGGGGACCTCGTAATCCGCGCGGTAGGGCAGGGGCTGGAGCGGCGGCGTGGGGATGGAGTGGGACATGGGCGGCAGTGCGGGACGGTGTGGGAAAGGAGCCGAGTGCTCAGGCGCGGGCCGGCGAGGCCGGGGCGTTTGCCGTAGCCCGCTCGACGCGGACCGGAATGCATTTGGATGCGGGAACGTGGCTCTTGTCCGCGTGGTGGCCCAGCGGCACGAGCGGGTTGCATTCAGGGAAGTAGCCGGCCGCCGTGCCGGCAGGCAGGTCGAAGGGCACCGCCTGCAGGCCCTCCAGCTGACGCTGGTGGCCATCCTGGACGGCGGTGGTCACGCGCACGGCGTCGCCCTGCGCGAGGCCGCGGCGGGCCATGTCGCCGGGGTGCATCAGCAGGACGTTGCGCGTGCCGTGGATGTTGCGGAAGCGGTCGTCCAGGCTGTAGACGGTGGTGTTGAACTGGTCCTCGCTGCGCAGGGTCATGAGGTGCAGTACCTCGGCGTCCTGCACCGTGCCGGCACCGGCCGGGGGCACCACGAAGCAGGCCTTGCCGCTGGATGTCTTCCAGTGCCTCTCCCGGGCAGCGTTGGGCTTGGGCAGGCCGCCGGGCTCGCGCAGCCGGTGGTGGAAGTCGCGGAAGACGTCCGGCCAGGTGGCTTCGATGGCGGTGCGCACGAGCGTGTAGTCGCCCGTCCAGGCGTCCCAGGGAACGTGCGGGTTCTCCGGCAGCGTGGCCCGGGCGATGCCCGCGACGATCGCGGCCTCGGAGCGCAGCGTGGGCGCGGCGGGTTCGGCGACGCCGTGCGACGGGTGGATCACGCCCATGGAGTCTTCGATCGACACGGTCTGCGGGCCGGAGGCCTGCGTGTCCACCTCGATGCGGCCGAGGCAGGGCAGCAGGTAGGTGTCCTGCGCAGGAACGACGTGCGTGTGGTTCAGGCGCGTGGCCACGTGCACGGCGAGCCGCAGGCGGCCCCAGCCCGCTTCCAGCCGGCGCGTGTCGGGTGCGGCGCGCAGGAAGTTGCCGCCCAGGCCGATGAAGGCGCGTACCGAGCCGTCGATGATGCCCTCGCAGGTCGCGATCGTGTCGCGGCCCTTGTGGCGTGGCGGCTCGAAGCGGTAGAGCCCGGCGAGGCGGTCCAGCGGGGCGAGTTCGGGCTTTTCCGTGATGCCGACGGTACGCTGGCCCTGCACGTTGGAGTGGCCGCGCACCGGGCAGATGCCCGCGCCCGGCTTGCCGATGTTGCCGCGCAGCAGCAGCAGGTTGCTCACCATCTGTACGTTGGCGACGCCGTGGCGGTGCTGGGTCAGGCCCATGCCGTAGACGGCGATCACCGTGCCGGCCTGCGCATAGGTCTGCGCGGCCTGCGAGAGCGCGGCGCGCGAAAGGCCGCTGTCCCGCTCGATGTCGTCCCAGCAGATCGCGCGCATCGCGGCCGCGAACGCGTCGATGCCCTGCGTGTGCTGCGCGATGAAGTCCGCATCCAGCACCCGGAGGGCACCGTGGGCCTGCGCCTCGTCGTCGGCCTCGATGAGCCATTTGCACAGGCCCGTGAGCGCGGCGAGGTCGCCCCCGTTGCGCACCTGCAGGTACTGGGTGCTGATCGCCGTGTCCTTCGGCGTGAGCATGTCCACCGGCGACTGCGGGTTGGCGAAGTGCAGGAGCCCCGGCTCCTTGATCGGGTTGAAGGTCACCACGGGCACGCCGCGCTCGCGCGCCTCCTGCAGCGGATGGAGCATGCGCGGGCTGTTGGTGCCGACGTTCTGGCCGAAGAAGAAGATGGCCTCGGCGTGCTCGAAGTCTTCGAGCCGCACGGTGCCCACCGGCACGCCGATGGTTTCCGGCAGCGCGACCGACGTGCTCTCGTGGCACATGTTCGAGCTGTCGGGCAGGTTGTTGTTGCCGTACAGCCGGGCCAGCAACTGGTACATGTAGCTGGTTTCGAGCGAGGCGCGGCCGGAGGCGTAGAAGATGGCAGTTTGAGGGTCTTCGGCGCGCAGTTCCTTCAGCACATGGCCGATGCCGGCGAAGGCTTCGTCCCAGGTGACGGCCACATACCGGTCCTGCGCGGCGTCGTAGCGCAGGGGCTCGGTCAGGCGGCCCGCGCTTTCGAGGTCGAGACCGGACCATTGCCGCAGTTCGGACAGCGTGTGGCGCGCGAAGAAATCCGGGCCCGCGCGCTTGTCCGTGAGCTCCCATGCGGTGGCCTTGGCGCCGTTGTCGCAGAACTCCGCAGCGCGCGGCCTGGCCGGCTTGCCCCATGCGCATCCCGTGCAGGCGAAACCGTCGGCCTTGTTCTGGTGCCGCAGGGCGTTGAGCGTGGTGAGCGGTGCGCCCTCCTTGAGGACGCTGACGGCCACGGCTTTCATCGAACCCCAGCCGCCGGCGGCATGCGGGTAGGGCGGGATGGGTTCTACAGGGGGCGTGGCACGGGAGTTCATCGCGCCTCCCTGGCCAGGGCAACAGCCGCCAGACGGCGTGCGGAACGGAAGAGGGCGTGATGGAAGCGCATGCGGGCCACGGCGGGGTGAAGCGGTGCTCCACTGTGCGCGTGGCGGTCCGGCCGCATGCGTCAGCCGGACCGTGGCGGCGGCGTAGGAGGCCATGCCGAGCTCGGCAGGTGCTCTGCCGGAAGCCGCGGCCCTGTGCGGAGCGCGTCGGGCCCGGAACGGCACGGGCGCGCAATCCGGGCCTTTCGCCCGCTGGCTTCAGCGCGGCAGGGCGATACGCAGCACGTCGAAGGGCAACTGCGGGGGCGGCGCCTTCTGTTTGTCGAGCTGCCCGTTCACCACCAGCAGCGCGGAGCCGTGCAGGGCGGCCGTGGTCGGGTACTTCAGGCGCGGATCGCGCAGGCGCTGCACGATGCGGCCGCTGCTCCAGTCGCCGGCGAGGAGATGTACCTCGGGACGAAACGATCCTGCCATCATGTGCACATGCGCATAACCACCACACCTCAGCGCAGCCGGATGATGTCCAGCATTCGTGGAAAGAATACCCGGCCGGAACTGGCTCTCCGGTCCGCTCTGTTCGCCGCCGGGTTCCGCTACCGGTTGCATCAGCGAGGCTTGCCTGGATCTCCTGATCTGGTCTTTCCGAAGTATCGCGTGGCACTGTTCGTGCACGGATGCTTCTGGCACCGCCATGAGGGTTGCAGGTTTACCACGTCGCCTAAGACGAACAGTGATTTCTGGCGACTGAAATTCGAAGGGAATGTCAGGCGGG
Source organism: Paracidovorax avenae (assembly GCF_040892545.1). NCBI lineage: Bacteria > Pseudomonadati > Pseudomonadota > Betaproteobacteria > Burkholderiales > Comamonadaceae > Paracidovorax > Paracidovorax avenae. The sequence continues at coordinate 5,245,645 of NZ_CP156079.1, read as the reverse complement.
ACGCGCGAAATGTGGCCCTGCTTGGCGAGCAGGGCTGGCGAGTGGCCATCGTATGGGAGTGTGCGCTGAAACGCTCCGTGGACGATGTCGCCCAAACAATTGGCAGGTGGCTGCGTGGAAACGAATCCGTGCTGACCGTCGAGTGACGGCCTCGTCTATATCAAGTCCGGCATTGTCTGGCGCTTGTGCGGAATTGCTCGGTCAGAGGACTCCTGTCTCGAGGCTGAAACGATTCTGGACTTTCGCCGGTTCTCGCGATTCAATTCCGCAAGGAGGCCGCGCACGATCTTCGCTAGCTTGTACGCTAGGAGCGGGGGGACCGCATTGCCGACTTGGGTGTACTGCTCTGTGCGGTTTCCTGCAAAGAAGTAGTTGTCTGGGAAGGTTTGCAGCCTAGCCGCCTCTCTGACGGTGAGGCTACGGCATTGGGTGGGATCATAGTGGATGTAATAGTGACCATCCTTCGCAATGTGCGAGACGATGGTTGTGGCCGGCTCCCTAGCGCACTGTACGCGGAATCTGTCCTTGAACGGGATGATCTCCGTGGCCCTATCCTTCGGCACATTGACGTGATTTGGCAGAAGCCTTGGCGGAAAAGCATCGAGCCTTGGCGAGTACTTCTCCGCTTGCGCGAAACAAGCTGCGAACAGGTAGCGGGCGAGGTCGGATGGCATATGCGAACGCGCCTCATGCTGGCAGACCCCGTTCAGATTCCTGTCGTACACCCAGCACTGCAGTTCCGTCTGGTTCTTGATTTTCGGCTTGGGACCAGGCTTTTGAGCAAATGGCTTGCCCACTCCGGTGATCAGTGCCGCCTGCGCGGAGCAGCGCATCAGCTCTATCATGGCCTGTTCGCTGTCCGTTCCCCAACCCTTGATATAGGAGGCGCCAGCAAGCACGGCTTCGCGCCATGCTTCCGGGGAGTCGTTTCTCGAGAGCCTGCTGCGGATCTTGGGAAGATCATCGATGGCCTGTTTCACAGTGACGGTTTTCGAGACCACTGGCAGCAGGTTGTGACGGGACGCACCTGCGTCCCTTCTGACTCCCAGAAGGATCACACGGTGTCTGCTCTGAGGGATGCCATAACGCTCCGCCTGAATCACGAAATCAACCGGCTCTAGCGTTTCACTGTCTCCTGCCTTAACGAAGGAGCGGATCTCATATTCCAACCCGGGCTCAGGCGCCGAAAGGTCTGCAAGGATCCTTTCGAACATCGGGCTGCCCGAATGTTGGGATGACAGGAGTCCCTTGACGTTCTCCATGACGAATATCGTCGGGCGATGAACCTTGATGATCCGCAGATACTCCTTATAGAGAAAGTGCTTTACGTCCTCATGGAAACTCTCGTCGTTTACCCGCCTGGCTCTACCCGCAAGGGAGTAGGCTTGGCATGGCGGACCACCGATGAGTACCCATGTGTGCTTGCCCTTCAGGGCGGCGCGAATGTCCGCGTCGATACCTTCCTCGTCAGCTTTGCCCAGTTCGAGACATTTGGCCTCCTTCTCTGCATGGGCGTAGGCCTCGGCAACGACTGGAATCTTCCTGAACGTGGCCTCATTGATCTCGTTACGGATATAGGAGTAGTAATGATGGATGTGCTTGGTGCCCCGCAGACGCCGGAAGACTGCACGCAGCGTGAGCGTCTTGTGGGCAATGGGGTCTTTTTCGATGGAAAGACCAATTTCGAAGACGGGCTCGTGCTTGTGGTCCCTAAGAGATGAGAAGCCCTCTCCCAGGCCTCCAGGACCCGCAAAGAGGTCAATTATTGGAATCGGCATTCTTGACCTGACTGTCTTCTGCAATGAAGTTCTTCTGTTTGAGCGTGCCAACCTTGGCCGCGTGATCACAGGATGGTGCGTTCATGTTGCTACGCTCTCAATGTATGGACGCATCACATTCGCCACGCGGTCGATACTTGCATAGTGGAGTAGCTCATCCATCGTCACCTTGCGCTGCGTCCAGCCTTCGCGCAATGCCTCCAATGCGATATCGATGCCGATCTTGTTTCGGTATTTGAAGCAATCGGCAATTGTCTTGGCCGCGTTGAAAACCGGCACCTCCACTCCGTCGACCAGAACGGGCGCTATGCCCTCGGTCAGCGAAGCTCCTGACATTCGAATGGCCCGCAGCGACGGCTGTTGAACACGGGGGGTTGGCGAGTTGTGAGGGATTGCCAGCCAGACCTGACGCGGTGCCTGTGCGCCCAGCCCATGGACGCGCAATGCCGACAACAGGCAGATGACTCCCCGAGGAACAATAAGCGCGATCTCCGCCAGTGAGTGATGCTCACTCAATGTTTGATCGGGAAGTGCATAGACGCCTCGGGCCACGCGTTTCAGCCTGCCATCCTCTACCAAGCGGCTGAGAATGACGGTTGGCAAGGAACGGATTGCCACATCGCGAGCGCGAAGGAGAGATGTACTGCTGGCGAGGGCCAGCACCTGTTCCTCCTGCGTCCGGCACGAAACTGGTGTCATGCTTGGTGGTGTTGCATTGTTTAGTCATTATTTCACAATCGAATAAAAATTACAGCACTCCAAAGATGAGCTATCCGTGCTCCGATGCACGCGATCGAGCTCCGGGGGCGGCAGAAAGGTAGGCATGACGGAGCCTCGTTCATCGGATGTCGAAAGGGAATTGAATTCCTGCCTGAGAGCTCTTCAGGACCGGTTTGCAGCCGCTTGGCAGGGGCGTGAGAAGGAGGCCCTGATCTCAGTTGTCAGAGTTCTCGATCATGTCGCGGCAGCATCGCTGTGGAAACTGGATACATATGATGAGGCATCATCGCCTAAGGCGCGGATGGGTTCTGAATTCGTTCGCATGGGTGCCGGAGCTGCGTTGCGGCCGCTCCTAGCTGCGGTAAGAGACATGCCCGGCGGGGTTCCATGGGGCCGCAGTTGGCTCAAGGCGCAGCAATATTCCTATTCATATCTCCATGTCTGCGGCGAGCTGACGTTCCTGCGCCGTATGGCCGCGCTAGAGCGCTACGGACTGGCGTCCTCTGAGCGATACGGGCCAGGACATTTTAGGATCGAGACCGTCGGAGGCGTGCCGGAACTGGCTGCGATGAGCGCGACCAAGGCTCTCAGGGAGCGACTCGCCAACTCCGGTGAACGCGCTCGTTCCGACGCGGAGTGGACACGCATCCATGCTCGGATGGCAAGGTACGTGGACACGCCGGACGGGTGGTTCATCCGCTATGACAACGATTGGGAGATCGTGTCGATCTACCGCGACGCGGCTTGGCAGTTCGGTCGCAGTTTCCTCGAGGCGGAAGCGCTGCCCGATGACGTGGTCATAGGGGACAGAAGGTTCGGAGAATGGAAGCACGCTTGCGAGCAGGCTCTGGGACGAGTACTCGCGCACATGAATTTCGCCCGGCTGCTTCAGAAGAAGGTCCCGGCGATCAACCTGAGCGACGTTCTCACCATCTTCGCAACGAGAGACGACGTGAGGAATGTCTGGGAGGAGGCAGGAATTTCAAGGACTCGCGTTCCTGCCACCATGAGAGCGCTCACACTGGAAATCGAGGGGCTGGACGACTGGGACAATGCGTTCGAGATGCCCACTCCCTTTCATGTGGATCTTGGCAGGGATTTTGTGCTGCTTCCCTGTTTCGGCGCCCTGACAAATCCGTACTTTGCGCTTATCCGTCACCTGAGGCAGTCCTACAGGGCGGACTGGGATAGAGGCGTCGATCGCCGTGAGGAGGTCTTTCGCGCGGACTTGGCAGGACTGTTTGCTGAGCCGAGGTTCGTCGTGCCGCCCCGTGGATTTCGGCTCTCACGCAACGATGGCACGCTGCTGACCGACATCGATGCCATCATCATCGATCGGGGATGCGGGGCGGTCGCACTCGTGCAGTTGAAGTGGCATGACATCTTCGGCCTTTCTCTGTCCGAGAGGGAAAGCCGCAGACGAAACATTGCCAAGGCCAACGAATGGACTGCCAAGGTCGCTGAATGGGTAGGAGGTCGATCGTCGCGAGAGGTCCTGCGACGGCTTCGGATCGACGCGCCCGCTTCCGATCGTCCACCGCTGCTCTATGTCATTGCGCGGTACACGGCCCGGTTTTCAGGTGATGAAGTTCAGGATACGCGTGCATCCTGGCTTGGCTGGCCTGAGTTGCAGAACGCAATGGCCGAGGCATGCGTGGCCTCGGATCCGCTGGCGCTGATACCGGAGCAGGTGATGAATCATCAGAAGAGGTACGAGTCGCCCGTTTTGGAAGACGTGGCCTTTCAGTTCCCCGGGCTTGAAGTGAATCTGCGGATGCGCGTGTCACATTGAGTGTCGCCATTCATTCAGCCAGGCGATGGATTCTTGCCAAGGGAAGCAACGGTGTCATCCTGTGGTCCGCTTATCGATCAGGAAGGGGGTCATTCGCTAGAAAAGGTTGGCGTCCCGATGCGGCTGAAATAGGCGCCAAAGCGCTCCACCAGGGATGGAACGAACTGCGGAGTAAGGGAGGCCCAACGGTTGGCTGTCAGTTCTTTGGGAACATCCGCAACTGGAACTGCCCTAAGCTCATGGAACTGAACGAACCACGGGCCAATCTGCTTGCCATTACGGTCCAGCAAAGGTGGGAGAAAGTGCTGCTTGGCCGCATTGTCGTGCTGTGAGAGTTTGTGTTGTTCCTTTGTGGACTTGCCGTTCCAGCGCTCGGATATATCCACGCACTTGGCCACGACGACAGTCGCCACCTTGCCCGCAGTCGCTAGGTCACATCTGGGAGTCACGACGATCCACAATCCAGCCCCGTCCTTGATCAGATCCCCTGTGTCCAGTCGTTCCTTGAGTGGAGGGACGAAATATGTTTCTTCCGGATGTGCTGCGCCGCCATCAGCATCGAGCAATGTGTCATGTATGTGCGCGATGACATGCCTCGCCAACATGGGCGCAACGCCGTTCTTCTGATCCTTCATCCAATGCGTCCATCTGGGCCAAATCGACGCGAAGAAAATGCGCGCGGTCTCCCGCTCCACTGCGTGGCGCGTCCCCCTCAGATGCAGAAGCATGTCGCGCTGCCTGTCCAGCCAATCAAAGACGGGGTCCAACCCATTGCCTCGATCGAAGACTTCCACCTGTGGATACTCATCGACCTCGGCCTCCTGTCCCTGACCTGTGTAGATCGCGATGGCAACTGGATGTTTACTATGTGCGTGGCGGACTAGAGCATTGCCATGATCGTTCGGCTCGGCGTGGTCGACTGTTTGCAGTCGAAGATCGACGACGATCGCATCCAGCTTCCTCGATTGGAGGACAACGTGGGCCTCGGCAACTGACCTTGCGACGGTCGTTTCAATCGAGAAGCCCTTGGCCTCTGCGTCTGCGTTATGCGAGGCCGCTTTGTCCTGCCATGCCTCGATATTGCTGTCTTGGTCCTCCACGAGTAGAACTTGCAAATAGGGTACGACCATCTTCCTCTCCTCGCTCTGTTGTCAGCTTCTCTGAATTTCTATGACGAAGGTTGTCTGCTCGGCCTCCGGGTCGTGGACAACTTTTCCCTTGCTGGCCTGCATCGCCTCTCGCGCGATGGCGAGACCTAGGCCGGAACCTTCGGGCTTTAAGGTAAATCCTGGCTTGAACAGGTTCTTCGCGAGCAGCTCATCTATCCCCGGTCCATTGTTGGACAGAGCGATACGAACCCACTTCTTCGAGTAGGTTGCGCTCACCTTGAGCTCGCGGGGCTTGTGTGGACTGGTACCGAGCCAATGCACCGCGTTGTCAACGATATTGAGTACCGCCGCCATGAGGTCGGCCTCGTACACGGTGACTTTTGGAAGTCCATCCTGAGAAACTTGGCTGACGCTTATGCCATTGGCGGTCGTTGCGTCCGTGAAAAGGGAGAGACAGCGATCCACGACGTCCATCGGATCGAGTACCTTGGGGCGACCTCGCTTGCGACTTGCCAACGGATCCAGGGCTCGGAAGAGCTTGGTAAGATTTCCAGCGGAGTCGTAAATTGAGCGAGCGTTCTTCCCGAAGGACTCTCGAAAGTGAGTCCCAAAGTTGCTTTGTTCAAGCAATCTCGGCGCTCCGTCGGCTAATCCCTTCGAGCGGGTGTTGATGTCGCCCAGGAATCGTCGGCCATCATGTAGAACTTGGGAGACAACGAGCCCTAGACTGGACTGGGCCGCCAGCTTGTGTTGGTAGGCCTCTAGGTCATCAAGAGAGTTCCTGAGTGCGACGCTTTCTTGCCGAAGAGCTTTCTGGATCTTGTCGCGATAGCGCGGCGGCAGCGACGCGATAGCCTTGGCCGTTGCCTGCAACCCGGCTTGGCTGCGAAGCCCTCCGGTATCGCCTTCCTGTTTGCGGCTGATGCCGACCATCTCCCGGAAATCGACACGGAGCGCTTCCACGCGGGTCATGACGTCGGCGATCTGCCGCTTGAGCCTCACGAACGAGCCGTTGTGCTCAAGGCCTTCGCGACTGCTTCGCTCGATCAGGCCAGATAGATCCTCGTCGGCAATGCTGACAATGCCCCAAAGTTGATTCAGCCCCAGCTTCTGGGAGGGGTTCTGAACACGCTTGCTCTCCAGTTCGAGCCAGTCGGACTCCGCATCACCATAAGGCCTGATACGAAACCCGTTCCGGTAGATGCTGACGCCGATGTTCTCGTCCAGCACCTTGCGCGCATCCAGCCGTCCGATGGAGGACAGTCCCAACTTCTTGAACAGCTCGACGACGGCATCGCCTTCTCGATCGTATATGTTTAACGCCAGATGGACGGGGCCACAGGGCTTCTCGCCGCTGGCGATCTCAGGTGCAGGTATGGTCAATGTCTGCGTCTGTCCGTCGGCACGCTGATTGACGAATTTTCCGGTGAATGCTCCCGTCTCATCGAATGATCCTTCCACTCGATAGTGGAAAACGTTGCCGAGCGAGAAAGGACGAATTTCGGTTGAGTCCTGGGTGCCGTTTCTTTGGGCGTCCCTATCTACTGCGCCAAATATGCCCGTGATTAATGACTGGCCGTCAAATCCGTGATCAGCCACGGTAAATCCGCTGAGGTCCAGAAATATCTTGAAGCCACTTTCCTTCGCGTCCTGAGGCGAGGCCAAGCGCCTGAGCTCGCGAATGAGCAGCTCGAGCTGCACCTTGGTCCACGGGTCCCGGAGTTCAGATATCTCCAAAGTCACTCCCGGAGCTTCTCCCCCCTGCCCTGCTCGCGTTGCAATATCAATGTCGACCTCGTCCAGGTATTCACTCGTCTCAAAGTCTTGCCAGTCGACGGATATTTCACTGACCTCAAGCAATTTGCCTGGCTTCTTGCTTGCACATTTAAGATGAAGAAGCCTGCCAAGTCGGGCAGTCGCAAATCTTCCAACGCCCTTGGCACCGAGTAACCGTCGCCTTCCAGGACTGGTTTGCCGTTCCAGCTTGTCGGTCGTGGCTGGCTCAAACCACTTGCCGACCAAGTCCTCTGCCGACATTCCATGCCCGGTGTCAGCGACCACGATCTTGCCGGACTCTCGGCCACCCTGGATCGAGCCGGGAGGAGTGATGGATATCCTGACCGCAGCTGAATCAGCGTCATACGCGTTCTTCACCAGCTCGATCAACGCGGCTTCGGGACCGCTGATGAGTTGATCGCCGATTGTTCTGACAATTCTTGCTCTTGGACGGAGCTTGGCCACTCTCTCTCCTCCCTATGTGGTCGATTGGGTCATGGTCTGGACTGGAGCAATGACTTCTGCTTGTTACAGGCTGTTATAACACGACGCATTGCGAGCTTGGGTCGCCTTGCGCTGGCCTGCGCTGGTATGAAGGCGACGCTGGCTCTGCTTGCCCATCCCGTGCGAAAGCACGGAGGGGCGTTTTTCTGTTTCCTTCCATGCGGCCACACCGTTCTCGCTATCAAGATTTGACCGCGCTCCGCGCACGCTGGCGGCCCTTGGCCGCGGATCGAACCCTGACGGCTGCGCTGCGGCGTGCCGGTTTCCGGTATCGCAATATCGCTCGATCGCTAGAGTTGCCATATCGCACGGTTTGTTCTCGCCGCTTGATCTCTTCGCTTCAGTTCTCTCGTCTTCCCTGGTGTTCCGATGTCGCGGGCGAGTATCGACCGGCCGATGCCGAGGAAGTGCTGGCTGCGGCACAGCAGGTCTTGGCGAGCCGGGTGCACCGAGCCAATGTGTTGACGTCACCGGCTGTAATCAAGGACTTCTTGCGGGCGCGGCTAGGGCATTGCCCATGCTGTGTGACAGTTGAGTTACCGCGTTTCCTGCCCAGGTCCGGTCATGCGGAAAACACGTTGTACAGGGGCGCCATGTCCATGTGATAAGCACTGCCCTGGCGCAGGAAGATCGAGAAGTTCTTCGCATGGCCGTCTAGGGCTTCCTAAGCCAGAAGGCCAACTGGGCGAGGTAGAAGGCCATGCTGTCCGTATTCGCATCGGGGGCGTCAGAGGCATCCTCAATCTCGGCGAATGCCCATACATGTACCAAAGTCAGTTTTCTGCGAATATTGGTTTTGGTGTATGCGTTGCAATCATGGAGATTGCCAGTATCCCGCACTGCACATCATTCGCGCCGCACTGCAAGTCTTCAATCACGCGAGGCAGCTTGGCCGTGCTCCCTCCGCAGTTCCTCCGCCCTTCGGCGTATTCCCTCCCTCTCTTCCGGCCCCATCGTCTCCAGCCGCGCCAGCTGTGCGGCCATGCGGGGCACGCCTGCCAGCAGTTCCCGGTGCCGCAGCAGGAAGCCCCAGTAGAGCGTGGTGAAGGGGCAGGCCGTGTCGCCCAGGAAGGCATCCGGATCGTGGCGGCAGGTGGCGCAGGGGCCGCCCATGCGCTGGATGTACTTGCCCGTGGCGATGTAGGGCTTGCTGGCCATCAGGCCGCCGTCGGCGTACTGGGACATGCCGAGGGTGTTGGGCAGTTCCACCCATTCGACGGCATCGACATAGACGGCGAGGTACCACGCATGCACGGCCTGTGGCCGCACGCCCAGCAGCAGGGCGAAGAGGCCCGTCACCATGAGGCGCTGGATGTGGTGGGCGTAGCCGTGGTCCAGTGTCTGCCGGATGGCCTGGCGCAGGCATGCGAAGGGGGTTTCTCCGGTCCAGTACCAGGCGGGCAGGGGCGCATCGGCACCGAGCGCGTTGCGGTCCTGGTAGGACGGCATTTCGGTCCAGTAGATGCCGCGCACGTATTCGCGCCAGCCCAGGATCTGGCGGATGAAACCCTCGGCGCTGGGCAGCGGGACACGGCCGCTCCGGTAGGCGGCCTCGGTGGCAGCGACCACCTCGCGCGGATGGATCAGCTTCAGGTTGAGCGCCGCGGACAGGTGCGAGTGGTAGAGCCAGGGCTCGTCCGGCCACATGGCGTCCTGGAAGGGGCCGAACGCCGGCAGCCGGTGGTCCACGAAGTCTGCGAGCGCATGCAGGGCCTGTGCGCGGGTGACCGGCCAGGCGAAGCTCTCCAGCGACCCCGGATGGTCGCCGAAGCGCCGGGCGACCATTTCCAGCACCTCGCGGGTGATGGCGTCGGGCTCGAAGCGGCAGCGCCCGGGCACCATGCCCGGCCCCTGCGCACCGAAGGCGCGCCGGTTGTCCTTGTCATAGTTCCAGGCACCGCCTTCGGGCTGGTCTCCGTCCATGAGCACGCCGTGCCTGCGGCGCATGGCGCGGTAGAAGGTTTCCAGGCGCAGCGGCCGTCCGGCCAGTTGGCGCCGGAAGTCGGCGAATTCGCGCACGGTGGCGAAGAAGTGGCGGTCGGGCCGGGTTTCCAGCGGCAGCCCGGCGTCGGCCGCGACGGCGGACAGCGCCTTCCAGACGCGCCAGTCCCCGGGCGCGGTCATCACGAGGCGCTGCGGACGGTGCGTGCGGATCGCCGCGCGCAGCGCATCGGCCAGCGTGCGGCAGGGGGGCTCGCGGTCGTCGTCCAGGCGCCGGTAGTCCAGGGGCCGGCCCAGCGCCCGCAGCGCCTGCGCAAAATGCCGCATGGCCGCGAGAAAGAGGGCGATGCGCGGCCGGGAGGACCAGGCGTGCGTGGATTCCTCTTCCACTTCCGCCATCCACGCCATGTCCTGCTGCGGGTCGAAGCCGTCGAAGGCCGCTGCGTCCGGATCGAGCTGGTCGCCCAGCACGAGCACGATCGCGCGCACCGGCCGGGCGGGTGTCGTCGTGGCGGGCGCCGGTGATTCCATGCCCGGGAATATAGGCGGCCCGTAAGCCGCAGCGGAAGCAGGGCGTTTGGACGGCGGGTTAAGATGCCCGCAACGCTCCGGGGTGCACGCGTGTGCTGAGATCCACACCCGAGAACTTGAACCGGGTCATTCCGGCGGAAGAAGAGCTGTCACCACCATCCTCCAGCCTCCGCAGGCGCGCCGCGTGGCGTGCACGGCATGGCCGGGCGTGACCTTCGGAGCATCGTTCACAGGTCACGAAGGAAGAAGCTCCATGGACAAGGTCGCTGCGCTGGTCGCGGACATCCTCGCATTCATCGCGATGGAGGAAGAAGGCGGCTGCACCGACGCACAGTTCGACACGCTGGCTTTGCGGCTGTTCGCCCACCAGTATTCCGCCAACCCAGCCTACCGCACCTTCTGCCAGCGCCGCGGCGCGACGCTGCGCAGCGTGGAGCGCTGGAGCGACATTCCCGCGGTGCCGATCGATGCCTTCAAGGCGACGGAGCTGCGCAGCGAGCCGCCGCGGCCGGACGAGCGCGTGTTCATGACCAGCGGCACGACCCGGGGCGCAGAGGCGCGGGGGCGGCATTTCCACCCGCGGCTCGATGTGTACGACCTGTCGATGGCGCGCAATTTCCAGCGGCGCTTCATGCGCGGGGCCGGGCCCATGCCGATGGGCATCCTGTTCCCCGACGAGCACCTGATGCCGAATTCGTCGCTGGCGCACTACCTGGCGCTGGCGCGGTCCGTGTTCGGCAGCCCGGTCAGCCGGCATTTCGTGGGCGCGCACGGCATGCACGTGGTGAGCCTGTGCGCGGCGCTGGAGGCCGCGGAGCGCACCGGCACGCCGTACGCGCTGCTGGGCGCGAGCTACAGCTTCGTCCATTTGATGGAAGCGCTGCACGAGAAGGGCCGCCGCTTCCAGCTGCCGCCGGGCAGCCGCGTGCTGGACACGGGCGGCTACAAGGGCCAGTCGCGCGAGGTGCCGCCGGAGGATTTCTACGCCGGGCTCTCTTACACGCTGGGCGTGCCGCGCGAGCTGTGCATCAACATGTACGGCATGACGGAGCTGAGCACGCAGTTCTACGACGACGGCAATGCCGTGGTGCCCTCGGTCAAGTCGGGGCCGCACTGGATCCGGTCTCGGCTGGTGGACCCGGCCACGGGACGTGACGTACCGCCCGGCGAGCGAGGCATCCTCGTGCATTGCGACCTGGCCAACTACAACTCCGTGACCACCATCCTGACCGAGGACGTGGGCGAATGGGCCGAGGGCGGCTTCCTGCTGCTGGGCCGGGCCGAAGGCGCGCAGGCCAAGGGCTGTTCGCTGGCGGTGCAGGACTTCATGCGGGCCACCGGGAAATGACATCCCAGGCGGCCACCGCGGTGCAGCGGGTGCGGGCGGGCTATCTGCCCGGCATCGAGGCGCAGGACGTGGCCTGGCAGGTGCTGCCCTTCGCCCAGGGCGCCGCCCGGCTGGAAGTGGAGGTGCCCGTGCTCACGCCCGCGCAGATGGACGCCCTGGCGTGCCGCGTGCGCGAGGCGTCCGCCCGCCATCTGCAGCCCATGGCGGTGGAGCAGGTCATCGATGTGATCGACCGTGCCATCGCCCGCCTGCTGGACCGCAGCGATCCGGCGCGGCAGCAGGCCGAGGCGCTGCTGCCCATCGTGAGCGGCTACGACGCCGAGATGGTGCGGCTGGGACTCACGGGTTTTTTCAAGACCTTCCGCGCGCCGCAGCTGCGCCGCTTCGTGGCGGAGGACTTTGCCAATCCGCTGGTGCTCGACGGCTTCCAGCCTGCGCCGAAGGGCGGCGCGGTACGCGCCTTCGGGCCGGGCCTGCTGGTGCACAGCTGGGCGGGCAATGTGCCGGCGCTGGCGCTCTGGAGCTTCGTGTGCGGCCTGCTGGTCAAGGCCGGCAGCATCGGCAAGCTGCCCAGTGCCGAGCCGCTGTTCGCGGGCTGGTTCGCGCAGCTGCTGGCCGAGGTGCACCCGCCGCTGGCCGGCTGCTTCGCCGTGGTGTGGTGGAAGGGCGCGGGCGGCGACGATGCCGCGGCGCTCTATGCCCGGGCCGACACGGTGCTGGCCTATGGCGGCAACGATGCGCTGCATGCCATCCAGCGCCGCCTGCCCGTGACCACGCGCTTCCTGCCGCACGGGCACAAGCTGGGCTTCGGCATCGTTTCGGCCGCCGCGCTGGATGCGCTCGATGCGCCGGCCGTGGCGCGCCGGGCCGCGTGGGACGTGATGCGCTACGACCAGCAGGGCTGCTACTCGCCGCATGTGTTCTACGTGCAGCGCGGCGGCGCCGTGTCGCCGCGCGCCTTCGCGGGCTACCTGGCGGGCGAGCTGGCGCAGTTGCACCGGCGGTTTCCGCGCCGGGCGCTGGACATGGAGGAATCCGCCGCCGTGGCCAGCTGGCGGCAGGCGCTCGAATGGCAGGGCCTCTCGGCGGCCGGCGGCGCCGCTGCCGACGAACTCATCGGCACGCCCGATGACCCGTGGAGCGTGGCGTACTGCGACGCCCTGCAGCCGCTCGCGCCCACGGCGCTGCAGCGCAGCGTGCAGGTGGTGGCCGTGGATGCGCTGGGCGAGGTGCCGCACGCCATCGCCGGCCACGGGCCCTTGCTGCAGACCGCGGGCGTCGCGGCCACGCCGGAAGAACTGCGGTACCTGGCCGCACTGCTGGGGGCGGCGGGCGTGACCCGCATCAGCGCCATCGGTGCGATGAGCGTGCCCGAGGCCGGCTGGCACCACGACGGCCGTTTCAACCTGCTGGACCTGGTGCGCATGGTGGAGATCGAGCAATCCGCCGAAAGCGCCGCAGAGATGTTCGCGCCCTATGCCGACTGAGACCGCGCCAGTGGACTGCGCCGGGCAGGTGCCCGGCGATGCCTTTCTCGACATCGAGCAGGCCGTGTTCGCCTACCCGGGGCGCGCCCCGGTGGTGGATGGCGTGAGCTGGCGCATCGGCGCGGGCGAGGTGCATTGCCTGGTGGGCCGCAGCGGCTGCGGCAAGACCACGCTGCTGCAGCTGGCCGCGGGCCTGCTGCGCCCGCAGTCGGGCCATGTGCGCATGCAGGGCCGGGACGTGGTGGCGCCGGGCCCGCAACTGGGCTTCATGTTCCAGGCGCCCACGCTGCTCGAATGGCGCAGCGCCATCGACAACGTGCTGCTGCCGGTATCGCTGCAGCGGCGGCCGCAGGCGGCCGACGTGGAGCGCGCTCAGGCGCTGCTGGACCAGCTGGGGCTGGGCGCCCATGCGCGGCACCATCCGCGCCAGCTTTCGGGCGGCCAGCAAAGCCGCGTGGCGCTGGCGCGCGCGCTGGTCCTGGAGCCCGCGTTGCTGCTGCTCGACGAGCCTTTCGCGGCGCTGGACGCCATCACCCGCGCCGAGCTGCAGGACGACCTGCTGCGCACCTGCCGGCAACGGGGCACCACGGTGCTTTTCGTGACGCACGACATCACCGAGGCCGTGTACCTGGGAGACCGCATCGCGGTGCTGCAGGCGGGCCGTGTGGCGGACGACATCCGCATCGACCTGCCTGCGCCGCGCACCCAGGCCATGCGGCACGACGCGCCCTTCAACCGCCTGTGCGCGCGCGTGCGCGCCGGCCTGGACGGGGTGGGCGCATGAGTGCATCCCGCGAGCAGGCCGTGCCTTCGTCTGCCTGGCCGTACCGCGCCCTAGGCGCCGCACTGCTGCTGGTGCTGCTGGGCGCGTGGGAATGGGTGGCCCGGCATTCGGGGCTCTCGGCGCTGGTGCTGCCCGCGCCCTCGGCCATCGCGGCATCGCTCTGGCAGGGGCTGCGCACGGGTTATTTCGTGCCCCATGTGCAGGCCACGCTGGCGGCGCTGCTGCTGGGGCTGGCGGGCGGGGGGCTGGCGGGCCTGGCGATCGGTATCGCGCTGGCCGAATCGCCCCTGCTGGAGCGCGTGCTGCGGCCCTACGTGGTGGTCAGCCAGGTGGTGCCCAAGCTGGCGCTGGCGCCGCTGTTCGTGCTGTGGTTCGGTTTCGGCATTCCGTCCACCGCGCTCATCACCGGTCTGATCTGTTTCTTTCCGTTGATGGAGAACACTTTCACCGGGCTGCGGCAGACCGATGCGCAGCGCCTGCAGCTCTTTCGCATGCTGGGCGCCACGCGCTGGCAGACGCTGCTGCGCCTGAAGCTGCCGCTGGCGCTGCCGGCCATCCTGGCAGGCCTGCGCATGGCCGTGGTGCTGGCGCTGGTGGGGGCCGTGGTGGGCGAGTTCATCGGCGCCAGCCGGGGCCTGGGCGCGGTGGTGATCGCCGCGCAGGGGATGATGGATACGTCCCTCATGTTCGCGGCGCTGGTGCTCATCGCGGCCATCGGGCTGCTGCTCTACCAGGCCACGCTGTGGCTGGAGCGCTGGCTGCTGCGGCCCTATGCCGATCGTTCCTGACCCTTCTTTTCCCTTCCTCTCTCGACCCCATGCAACGACCTGAATTCCTCTCGCGCCGCACGCTGCTGGCGGCTTCCGCCGGGCTGGCGGCCACGCGCTGGGCGGGAGCCGCCACGCCGCCCGCGGCGGCCCCGGGCAAGATCACCGTCGCGGGCTGGAGCAAGCCCATCAGCGAGATCACCAACCTGCTGGCCGAGCCCGAGAAGGGCTTTTTCAGGGCGCGCGGCGTGGAGCTGGGCTACCTGCCCGGCGCGGGCGGCGGCGATGCGCTGCGCAATATCCTGAGCGGCCAGGGCGACGTGGCCTTCACCGATCCGGGCTCGTTCTTCATGGCGCTGGACAAGGGCGAGAAGCTCACCGCCATCTACGACATCTACCCGCAGAACGTGTTCAACGTGGTGTCGCTGCAGTCCTCGGGCATCCGCACGCCGGCCGACCTGAAGGGCAAGCGCATCGGCGTGTACAGCCTCTCCAGCGGCACGCGGCAGAACCTGCTGGTGCTGCTGCACCAGGCGGGGCTGAAGGAATCGGACGTGACCATCGTGGTCACCGGCCTGCTCAATTTCGCGCCGCTGCTGCAGGGCCAGGTCGATGCCACGGCAGCCACCGACACGGGCCTGGCGGTGGGCCGCCGCAAGGGCCTGGGCGCCGTGAACGTGATGCAGGTGCGTGACTACCTCAATGTCTCCAGCGACCTTTTCGTGGTGCGCAGCGAGGTGCTGCTGCAGAAGAAGACGCTGCTGCGGGCCTTCCTGCAGGGCTACCGCGATAGCGCCGCATGGATGATGGCCAGGCCCGAGGAAGCCGCCGCGCTGGCCGTGAAGGTCGCGATCGACGGCACGCAGCAGGATGCGAACCTGGAGGTGATCCGCCTGCGCAACGCCTCCGCGCAGCCCTCGGTGCCGGGACAGCCGCTGGGCGCGTTCAACCTCGCGTCGCTGCAGAAGGCGGCCGATGCCTACCGCGCGCTGGGCCTGGTGCAGAACGGCATCCGCGTGGCCGACGTGGTGGACGCCAGCCTGCTGCCCGCCGCGTGAACCCGCCGGACTTGAGGAGCGAGGAGCACCCCATGAAGTTCAAGGGCCAGGTCGTGCTGGTGACGGGCGCGAGCCGCGGCATCGGCGCGGCCATCGCGCGGGCTTTCGCGCAGGAGGGCGCCACGGTGGTGGTGAACCATTTGTCCAACGACGCGGCGGCGGCCGAAACGGTGGCGGCCTGCCGCGCCGCCGGCGGCGATGCCTGGGCCGCGCGCGCCGACGTGGGCGATGCCGATGCGGTGCGCGCGATGGTGGACGCGGTGGTGCTGGAGGCCGGCCGCATCGACGTGGTGGTCAACAACGCTTTCCGGCCCTATGCCTTCGATGCACGCCGCCGCGCGCTGTTCGACGGCCTGGAGTGGAGCGACTACCAGGCCCAGTTCGACGGCGCCGTGGGCGGTGCCTTCAACGTCTGCCAGGCGGTGCTGCCGCACCTGCGCCAGCGCGCGCGGGGCAGCATCGTGAACATCGCCACCAACCTGGTGGAGCACCCCGTGGTGCCCTACCACGACTACACCACGGCCAAGGCCGCGCTGGTGGCCTTCAGCCGCAACCTGGCGGCCGAACTGGGGCCCGTGGGCATCCGCGTCAACTGCGTGGCGCCGGGGCTGGTCTATCCCACGCAGGCGAGCCAATCGACGCCCGAGGCGCTGCGCGATGCGATCACCGCCGCCACGCCGCTGCGGCGCATCGCCCGGCCCGAGGACGTGGCGGGGTCGGTGCTGTTCCTGGCCTCGGAGTGGAGCGGCTTCATGACCGGGCAGGTGCTGTTCGTCGATGGCGGGCTGGTGATGAAGTGACCGTGCGCTGAAAGAGGCTCCAAATGCGGCGCCGGCCTACAGGATGCGCCGTGCTTCCGGGGCGCGGTTTGCGGATAGTCGGGCCATGTCCGAGAAACTGCTCTTTTTCCTGCAGCGGCTGGTGCGCAAGACCTGGCTGCGCTGCGCGCTCTTCGCCCTGGCGGCCTTCGCCGCCGTGATGCTGGCCGCCTGGCTGGGGCCGTACATTCCCGACGGCGTGGCGCTGAAGCTGGGTTCCGACGCGCTCGACAGCCTTTTGAACATCCTGGCCTCCAGCATGCTCACGGTGTCGATCTTCTCGGCCAGCACCATGGTGGCCGCGTTCTCGGCCGTGGCCAACAGCGCCACGCCGCGCGCATCGCAGTTGCTGATCGAGGACTCCACCGTGCAGAACACGCTGGCGGTGTTCATCGGGGCCTTTCTCTACGGGGTGGTCGCGCTGGTGGGGCTGCACGTCCACTTCTATGGCGACGGCGGACGGCTGGTGCTGTTCGGATTCACGCTGCTGATCCTGCTGGGCGTGGTCGTGGTGCTGCTGCGCTGGATCGACTACCTGTCGGTGTTGGGGCGGCTGGGCGAGACCATCCGCCGCCTGGAGGTCGCCACGTGCAAGGCCATCGACCAGCGCCTGGCGAAGCCCTTCCTGGGTGGGCGCCGGCAGCGGCCGGGCGAGCGCGGTGCCCATGCCGTGCGCAGCGATGCCACCGGCTTCGTGCAGCACGTGGCCATGGACCTGCTGCAGGCCCGCGCGGAGGCACTGGAGGGCATGCTCCACCTGCACGTGCTGCCCGGTGCCTTCGTCGCGCCCGACACCGTGCTGGTCACCAGCGACAGGCCCCTCGACGATGCCGCGCGCGACGCCATCCTGAAAGCGGTGCTGATCGGCCCCGGCCGCAGCTTCGACCACGACCCGCGCTACGGCTTCGTGGTGATGGGCGAGGTGGCGGCGCGGGCCATGTCGGCATCCATCAACGACCCCGGCACCGCGCTGGACGTGATGGGCGCGGGCGTGCGCACGCTGGCCCACTGGGCGCACGGCCAGCGGGCGGCCGACCGCGAGGCCGGGACCGCTGGAGAGCCCGTGCCTGCCTGCGATCGCGTGAGCGCGCCCGCGCTGCGGGAGGCCGGCATGGTGGAGGATGTGTTCGAGCCGCTGGCGCGCTACGCGGCGGCGTCGGTGGAGGTGGGCGTGGCGCTGCAGCGTGCGCTGCATTCGGTGGGGGCGCTGCACCCCGCGCTGCGCGAGCCGAGTGAGCGCCTGTCGGCCTACGCGCTGGAGCGCGCCGGCAGGGTCGACCTGTGCGGCAGCGACATGGCGGCGCTGCAGGGCGCCGCGCGGGGGACGCCCAGGTGATTTGAAGTCGCGGGCGCTTTCGCTACAGTGCCGGCATGGCTTCTTTCTCGCGATCACTGCCCCTGGCGGGCGCCACCAATTTCCGGGACCTGGGCGGCTATGCCGGCCAGGACGGGCGCACGGTCCGCTGGCGCCGCATGTTCCGCTCCGACCACCTGGCATGGCTCACCGCGCAGGACGCCGACACGCTGGCGCCACTGGGCCTGGCGCGTGCGATCGACTTCCGCGGCGAGGCGGAAAGCGCGGCGCTGGCCTATGCCCTGCCCGGCGTGGCCTACCATCCGCTGCCGATCGAGCCGACCGTGGTGCAGCGCGCCAAGGACATGGCGCTGGCCAACCGGCAGATCACGCCCGCCATCGCCGTCGAGCTGATGCAGGACACGTACCGCGCCTTCGTGTCCGACAACGCGGCGCAGTTCGCCGCGCTGTTCGGGCACCTGCTGCAGAGCGACGCGCCGCTGGTCTTCCACTGCACCGCGGGCAAGGACAGGACGGGCTTCGCCGCGGCGCTGATCCTGCTCGCGCTGGGCGTGCCGCGCGACGTGGTGATGCAGGACTACCTGCTCACCAACAGCCTCTACCAGCCACCGGCGCATTTCACGGGCACCGCGCCGACGGAGGTGATGAACGTGCTCTGGCGCGTGCAGGAGGAGTTCCTGCATGCCGCGCTGGACGCGGTGGACCGGGACCATGGCGGGCTCGACCGTTACCTGGCAGCGCGCCTGGGCGTCGGGCCCGCGGAGCGGGCGCGGCTGGCGCAGATGTACCTGGACCCGGCGGGCGGTTGAGCGCGGCGGCGGCCCCATGAAAAAAGCCGGCATGTGCCGGCTTTCTTCATGCCCTGGGAGCCCGGTCTCAGACCGTGGCGTCCTTGAGCTTCTTCAGCGCGCGGGTCTTGATCTTGACCGATGCGGGCTTGGCGGGGAACCAGCGCTCTTCGCCCGTGAACGGGTCCTTGCCGAAGCGCTTCTTCTTGGCGGGCACTTGCTGCAGGCCGATCTTCATCAGGCCGGGCAGCGTGAATTCGCCGGAGCCCTTCTTGTGCACCGAGCCCAGGATCGTGGCTTCCAGCGCGGCCATCACGGCCTTGGCGGCCTTCGGCTCCACGCCGGCCTGCTCGGCCAGGTGCGCGATCAGCGAGGTCTTGGTGAACGTGGCCTTCAGGGGCTTGAGCGCTGCGGGCGCGGCCTTCGCTGCAGGTGCTGCCTTGGGAGCAGCGGCCTTCTTCGCAGGTGCCGCGGCCTTCTTCACCGCGGGAGCGGCCGCCTTCTTTGCCGGGGCGGATGCGGCTTTCTTTGCAGTTGCCATGGTTGGTTTTCTCGTGTTGACGTATTGAGGATTCCAGACGGGCTGGTCGGCGGATTCTATGGCGTTTGCCCGCCTGTGGCGCGGGTCGCACGCGCTTTGAGGGCTGCAAGGTGCGCGCAGCCTCGCATCCGCGGCCTCAGAAGCGTGCGCGAAGCGGTGCGAAAAGCCTGTAATGGTTGCGTGGATGCAGGGGCTGGCCGCGTTGGTGGAGCCGCGCAATCGCGTTAAGCTGCCAACCCACGGGGCCGGTGCCCCGGCGCAACGCAGCGGTATGTTCCGCCCCACGCAAGGAGCCCAGGCCATGAGCAGCAACGACAGCAATTCCGCCGGCAGCGATACATCCCCCTTCGGTTTCGGCCGGTTCGTGCCGGGCTTCGATTTCCTGCAGAACCTCGCCAAGGGCGCTGCGGCGGGCATGCCGCAGATGCCGCCGCTTTCGGGCTGGGTGGCGCCCACGATCAGCGTGGAAGAGCTGGAAAAGCGCATCAGCGAACTGAAGGCGGTGCAGTTCTGGCTGGACCAGAATTCCCGCGCGCTCACGGCGACCGTGCAGGCGCTGGAAGTGCAGAAGATGACGCTGTCCACGCTGCAGGGCATGAACGTGGCGATGGGCGACATCGCGAAGGCGTTCACGCCGCAGGCGGTGCAGTCCGCGCCCGCGCCGGCCGCGCCGCGTCCCGATCCCTTCGCGCGGCCACCCCGTGCCGCGCCGGCCGAGCCGGCACCCGCTCCGGAGCCGGCCGCACAGGCCCCGGCGGCATCAGGGCACGAGGCGGCCGGCGACACCGGCACCGAGCCGCCGGCCGCCGCGCAGGGCGTGGTGGACCCGATGCAGTGGTGGTCCGCGCTCACGGGCCAGTTCCAGCAGATCGCGGCCAATGCGATGAGCGACGTCTCGAAGCTGCCTGCGATGGATGCTACGCGCGGCATGGCGGCGGAGGCGCTCAAGACGGCCACCGACATGGCGACGCAGCTCGCCGCGCAGGGCATGCAAGGCATGCAGGACGCCGCGCGCCAGGCCGCCGAGGCCGGCACCGGGGGCGAGCGTGCCACGGGCAAGGACGGCGGCGGGGCGGCGCGCGGTGCGAAGCGGCCGCCTTCCGCGAAGGCCCCTGCGCAGCGCGCCGCTGCCGCCAAGGTGCCTTCCACGAAGGCTTCTCCCGCGAAGGCCCCGGCAGGGGCGCCGCCTGCGGGCGCACGCCGCGCAGCCAGCCCCAAGCCCGGGCCGAAGGGCCGTTCCTGACGGGCGCAGCCTTCGCCTGCGATCGCGGTCCACCGATTTTTCCGACCATGAAACTCTTTCCCAATGGCCATGCCACCCACCCGCAATGGCGCATGGCCGCCGCGCTGGTGCTGGCGCAGCTGCGCGCGCAGATGGCCCTGCCGCACTACGCGAGCGCGCCCACGCTCGGCGTGCTCTACATCACGGACCACTACGCAGAAGACGCGGAGGCCCTGCTCGACGTGCTCGCGGCCGAACTCCCGGAGGTGACCGACTGGAGCGGCACGGTGGGGGTGGGCGTGGCGGCGAACAATGCCGAGTATTTCGACGAGCCGGCCCTGTCGGTGATGCTGCTGGACCTGCCGCAGGACCAGTACCGCGTGTTCTCGGGCGTGGCGCCGCTGTCGCGCGGAGGCGCTTCCGCGGGCGGCTTCGTGCCGCACACGGCGCTGGTGCATGCCGATGGCGACACGCCGGACCTCGCCGAGCTGATCGCGGAGATGTCGGACCGCACCGAGTCGGGCTACCTGTTCGGCGGCATCGCGGCGAGCCGCGGGCGCAGCGTGCAGTTCGCGGTGGGCGGCAACGGCAACATCGCGGGCCAGGGCGCGGCGCGGGGCGTGTTCGGCGGCGGGCTGTCGGGCGTGGCGTTCGGCAGGGGCGTGGGCATGCTCTCGCGCGTGACCCAGGGATGCCAGCCGGTCGGCCCGTTCGCACAGATCACGCGGGCGCAGGACAACGTGGTGCTCGCGCTCGATGGCGAGCCCGCGCTGGACGTGCTGCTGGGCACCCTGGGCATCACCCTGGAGGGCGATCCGCAGCCCGCGCTGCGTGCCCTGCGCGCGACGCTGGCGGGCCTGGTGGACGAGGGCTCGCAGCCCATGGGGCGCACGGGCCATTTCGGCACGGACGTACGCGTGCGGCATCTCGTGGGGCTCGACCCGATGCGGCATGGCGTGGCCCTGGCCGACAAGGTGGAGGAGGGCATGCGGCTCGCGTTCTGCCAGCGCAACGTGGCGGCGGCGCGCGCCGACCTGATGCGCATCTGCGCCGAGATCCGCGAGGAACTGGCGCCGGAGCCGCAGGAGCCCGCGGCCGCCCCGCCGCCGTCGCACGCCGGCGAACGCGCAGCGCTGATGCGGGCACTGGACCATGCCACCGAGGGCATGCCCGAGCGCACGATCATGGGGGCCATCTACGTGAGCTGTTCGGGCCGGGGCGGGCCGCACTTCGGCGGGCCCGGCGCCGAGATGCAGATCGTGCGGCACGCCCTGGGCGACGTGCCGCTGGTGGGGTTCTTCGCGGGCGGGGAGATCGCCCACCACCGGCTCTACGGCTACACCGGCGTGCTGACCGTGTTCACCTGCGCCGGTCCGGGCGAGGCGTAGAGCGGCCAACACGACCCTTCTGGCGTCGTTGCCGCATCTTGTCGTACTACGGTACTGCCTGCGATGCGGCGCCTCGCCAGAACCGCTTCGCTGGGTCGTGTCAGCCGCTCTCAGGCCAGCGCCGGCACGGCGGCGCGGCCGCGCGGCATGCCCGCGAAGGCGAAATCCACTTCGGGCACGAGCCCGCTCACGATGCTGGCGATGGCGCGGCCCGAGCCGCAGGCATGCGTCCAGCCCAGCGTGCCGTGGCCGGTGTTGAGGAACAGGTTGGGCAGCTTCGTGCGGCCGATGAGCGGCACGTTGCTCGGCGTGGCCGGACGCAGGCCCGACCAGAACTGCGCCTGCGAGGTGTCGCCCGCGCCGGGGAACAACTGCTCCACGCGCTTCACGATGGCTTCGCAGCGCACCGGGTTGAGGTCGCGGCCGTAGCCGTTGAGTTCGGCGGTGCCGGCGATGCGCATCACGTCGCGCGCCGGCTGGCCGTCCCGGGCCGCGCGGGTGTAGCGCGAGAAGACCAGCTTGTACTCGTCGTCCGTCAGGCTGACCTCGTAGGCGGCGGAGGCATCGCGCACGGGCAGCGTCACCGAATAGCCCTTGGCCGGATAGATGGGCAGGCGCAGGCCCAGCGGCTCGGCCAGCAGCGGGCTGAACGAGCCCATGGCCAGCACGTAGGCATCGCCGCGCACGCGCTCGAAGCGGCCTTCCGCGTCGGTGACCTCCACATGGTCGATGGCCCCGGCCGCGGTGCGCAGCGCCGTGATGTGGCAGCCCATGCGGAACCGCACGCCGGCCTGTTCGGCCTGCTGCGCCAGCGCGCGCGTGAAGGCGTTGGCGTCGCCGGATTCATCGGCGTCGGTGTAGGTGGCGCCCGCCAGCTGGGAGCGGATGGAGGCCAGGGCCGGTTCGATGCGCACGGCCTCGTCGGCGCTCACCACGCGGCGCTCGCAGCCGAGCTGGCGCATCTGCTCGGCCGGCGCGAGCGCGCCGTCGAATTCCTTGCGGCTGGTGTAGAAGTGCAGGATGCCCTGCATGCGCTGGTCGTACTGGATGCCGGTGTCGCGGCGCAGCTGCTGCAGCGTTTCGCGGCTGTAGGTGCCCAGGCGCACGATCTGCTCGATGTTGTGGCGCGTGCGCGCCGGCGTGCATTCGCGCAGGAACTGCAGGCCCCAGAGCCACTGGCGCATGTCGGCGCGCAGGCGGAAGAGCAGCGGCGCGTCTTCCCGGCCCAGCCATTGCAGCACCTTGAGCGGAGCGCTCGGGTTGGCCCAGGGCTCGGCGTGGCTCACCGAGATCTGGCCGCCGTTGGCGAAGCTGGTTTCCGCACCGGGCGTGGCCTGGCGGTCGATCACGGTCACTTCGTGGCCGAGCTGCTGGAGGAAATAGGCCGAGGTGGTGCCGAGCAAGCCGGCGCCGAGGACGATCACGCGCATCTTCAAACCTTTCGAGGGTGAAGCGCCGGGCGTGCGCGTGCAGGCAGCTATGGATTCAATAGCGTGCAGCAGGCGCGTAGCCCGGCTGCCGCTCCCCCTGTCCTTGGTACCTGAGAGATTCACCCCGAGGCCAACACGGCGCGGGGCTTGCTCCTTCGGTGCGCCACAGGCTGTGGCGGCTCTCCAGACGGCATTCGATGGTGTGCAGTACGGTACCTGAGCGTGTATGGGAGTTTGCGCCTTCGGTGGAACGCCCGCGGTGCCGCTGGCGTTCGCTCTCCTGCGGGGCGGATCGTAGCAGCGAAACCGCGCCGCGCAAAGCGCCCGGCGCGGCTGCGGGTTCAGCCGGCCTGCGGGAAGACGGCTTCGCCCAGGTTCAGCATGAGCCGGTTGGCCCAGGCGAACAGCGCGGCGGCGTGCAGCGCGTCCAGGATTTCCAGGTCGGACAGGCCCGCATCGCGCAGCGGCTGCAGGTGCTGCGCGCCGAACGCGCCGGGCGTGCGCGTGAGCGCGGCGCTGGCCTGCACGATGGCGCGTTCGCGCGCATTGGTGCCGGCGGTGTCGGGCTCCTGGAAGATCTGCGCCATCACGTCGTTGCGCTTGGCCAGTTGCTCGAAGCGCTGGGCATGCACGGAAGCGCAGTACACGCAGCCGTTCACGCGCGAGACCACGGTGCTGGCGACTTCGCGCTCGGCACGGGCGAGGCCGCCCGGGGCGTACATGATGGCGTTGAAGGCCTGCGAGCGCTCGGAGAGGACGCGGGGCTGGTGCGCCAGCAGCAGGTAGAAGTCCGACGTGCGGGCCTTGGGGTGGCTGAGGTCGAGCACCGCGTTCTGCTCGGGGGTGGCCGAGGCGGGATCGAGCACGGGCAGCCAGGCCTTCCAGTCCAGCGTTTCGCTGGTGTAGCCGTTCACGCGCAGCGGCTCGCCGGGCGCGGGCAGGTTGGCGGGATGGACGAAGGGGGCGGCGTCCGCCGGCTGCGCTGCCGCAGCGGCCGGTGCCGCGCCGGCCTCGCCCAGTTGCGCCAGCGCGGCCACGCCGGCCACCACGCGCAGCTGGTAGGTGACGAAGCCGATCAGCTGCGCGAGCAGCACCGTGTCCGGCACCGAGAGGCCCGCGGCGGGCAGCGCCTGCAGGGCGGCCTGGTCGCTTTCGGCGGGGTGCGTGGCGAGCGTGCGCGCGAAATGCACGATGGCCTGCAGGCGTGCATCCGGGATCGCGGCGCCGGGCGCATCGACGAGCGCCTGCACGGCCGGCGGGGGATGCAGGGGCTCGAGGGCCGCGCGGTAGTGCGCCGCCAGCGCGGGCAGGCCGCTCACGCGGGCGATGTCGTGCGCCACGGCCAGGCGCTCGGCCTGCGTGAAGCCGCCGGGCAGGCCGGGGCCGAAGAGGGCGTCCTCGCAGCCCTGCGTGGCCGTGGCGACCTTGTCGCGCTGGTGGCGCACGGCGTGGGCCGCGCTCCCGGGCGCGAGGCCGGCGATGTGGTCGATGGTGTCGCGGGATGCAGTGGCAATGGTGGCGGTATCGGTCATGGGCAATCCGTTGCGGTGGGCAGGAAGAGAGGGCGGGGCGGCAGGTCAGCCGGGCAGGACGCGCCGGGCGGTGTCCGCGGGCGTCCATTCGTCGCCCAGCAGTTCGGGCTCGGCATAGGCCTGCAGCACGCCGAAGTGGTGGTCCACGTCCTCGCGGTAGAACAGGCTGGCGAGGCCGGTGGCCAGCCGGCGCGCGCCGTCGCTGATGGCGGGGATGTCGCCCGAGACCGTGCCGTGCGAGATGGCCGCGGGGTAGCAGAAGCAGTGCACGCGTTCCAGGCCGGGGCAGTCGCCGGGCAGCTTCTCGCGGAACTCGAACACGGGTCCCAGGTCGGGCGAATCGGCCAGTTCCTGGTCTTCGTCACCCGGCGGCGGCGTGTAGCGTGCGCCCCAGGTGCGCACGTGGGGCGCGATGGCAGCGAACTCGGGCTTCTGCGCCCAGTCGATGGCGAAGCCGGTCGAGACGATCAGGAAGTCGAAGGCAAAGGTGCCGTGCGGCGTGGCGACGTGCAGCGCGCCGTCGGCCGGGTTCTCGCGCACGCCCTGCACCGGGCAGCCCAGGTGGAAGAAGGCATTGGGGTGGCGCGAGACGCGCAGCGTGCTGCCGTGCGGCGGGGGCACCTGCGTGGTGTTGATGTAGTGGCGGATGCGCCATTTCCAGGCATCCGGCAGGTCGTGGTGGCCGTGCGTGAGGCCGGGCACGCCCGAGCCCTTGGACTTGTTGATGCGGGGCAGGTCGGGGCGGCGCACCAGCAGGTCCACGCTGGCGGCGCCGCATTCCAGCGCCGTGGCGGCGCTGTCCATGGCCGACGAGCCGGCGCCCACCACGCCCACGCGCAGGCCGCGCAGCGTGGCGTAGTCCAGCACATCGGACGAATGCGCCCAGCGGCCGCGGCCGACCCCCTGCATGAAGGCCGGGATCTGCGGACCGCCCAGGCCGTCGCGGCCCGTGGCCAGCACCACGCGCCGCGCGAACCAGGTCGTGGAGTGGCCCTGCGCCTGCACGTCCACCTCCACCAGTCCGTCGCCACGCGGCCGCACGGCGGTGACCGCATGGCCGTTGCGCACGTCGGCCCGGGTGACGCGCCGGTACCAGCGCAGGTAGTCCATCCACTGCAGCCGCGGGATCTTGTCGAGCGCGGCCCAGGCGTCTTCGCCCCACTGGGCCTCGAACCACGCGCGGAAGGTGAGCGAAGGCACGCCCAGCGCCGGGCCCGTCAGCTCCTTGGGCGAGCGCAGCGTTTCCATGCGCGCCGTGGTGGCCCAGGGCCCTTCGTGGTCCTCCGGTGCGCGGTCCAGCAGCACCGCAGGGATGCCCTGCTGCGCGAGCGCCATGCTGGCCGCCAGGCCCGCCTGGCCGGCGCCGATGATGAGCACGTCGATGACCGGCCGGCCCGCGTGCATGCGCTGCGGCAGCCAGGCCTTCGCGCGCCAGTTGAGGGTCAGCAGGTCGTGCTGCAGCCGCTGTTCCAGCGCGGCCAGCCCGGCCGCGCCCAGAGAAGAAGAAAGAGCCATGGAAAAGATCGATGCAGTAGCAGAGCGGGTAGTGCGACGGGATGCGATGGCAATGCCGGGCCGGCTTCGTGACGGCGCCTGAAACCGGCGCGGCCCAAAGCCAGCGACCCCCGCGGAACTGGCTCTGCCAGGCCGCTGGGGGTGCCCCCCTTCCCGAGGCGCGCAGCGCCACGAGAGAAGGGGGGAGCGGCGCAAGCCGCTCAGGGGGTTGTCCTCTAGTCCACGCTGATTTTCGCGTCCTTCACCACCTGGGCCCACTTGGCCCGGTCCTTGTGCACGGTCCGGGCGAACTGCTCCGGCGTTTCGATGCGCACCGTGTTGCCCTGCGATTCGAAGCGCTGGCGCACCTCGGGCTGCTCCAGCACTTCGCGCAGCGCGGTGTTGAGCTTGCGCACGATGGCCGGGTCCGTGCCCTTGGGCGCGAAGATGCCGAACCAGATGGAGCTGTCGAAGCCCTGGGTGCCGGGCAGCCCGCTCGATGCGATGGTGGGCACTTCCTTCACCGCGCCCACGGGCTTCGCGGTGGTCACGCCCAGCAGGCGCACCTTGCCGGCCTTGTAGTGCGGCAGCACGGTCTGCACCTGGTTCATGATGCAGCAGGTCTCGCCGCGCACCACGGACGTGATGGCCTCCGGGCCGCCCTTGTAGGGCACATGCACCATGTTCAGGCCCAGGCGCGCGTTGAATTCGGCGAACGCCATGTGGGTGCCGGCGCCGTTGCCGGTGGAGGCGTAGTTGTACTTGCCGGGGTTCGCCTTCACGATCTCGACGAATTCCTGCAGCGTCTTCGCGTCGATCACGTTCGGGTTCACGGTGAGCACGTTCGACACGTCGATGAGCGTGCCCACGGGCACGAAGTCGGCCTCCACGTCGAAGGGCAGCTTCTTGTAGAGCGCGGCATTGCTGCCGTGCGTGGCCGCGGTGCCGAAGGCCAGCGTGTAGCCGTCCGGCTTCGCGCGGGCGACGTACTCGCTGGCGATGTTGCCTGCGGCGCCGGACTTGTAATCGATGATGACCGGCTGGCCGAGCTTCTGGCTGAGCGGCTCCTGCACGGAGCGGGCCACCACGTCCACGCCGGAGCCGGCCGGGAAGCCCATGATGAGCGTGACGGGCTGGCGCGGCCAGTCGGCGGCGCCGTGCGGATCGGCCGCGAGGGCGGGGGAGGAGGCGGTCCAGGCCGCGGCGGCGAGCGCGGCGGCACCCAGCCAGGAGAAGGAATCGGAAAGACGGCGCATGCGAAGGGTCCCAGGAAAGAACAGGATCCCTGCCCGGACAGGGCCGCCCGGGTGGGGCGGTCCGGTGGGAAGCAAGGAATGCGCCATTGTGGGCAAGGCTTCATGCCTGCCCGCCCATATGGTTATGGCCTCCGGTACGGGCCGGGCGGCGGGGGATCAGCGCCGGTAGGGATCGTCGGGCCGGCGGTCGTAGCGGTTGGGCACGCCGTCGCCGTCCCGGTCCCAGCCGCCGCGGCGCATCTCCCAGCGGCCGCCCTGCTGCACCCAGCCCGGCTGGCGGTACACATAGCCCGGCCGCGCGCGCAGCCAGTGGCCCGGAACCCAGACGTGCCCGTGGCCGCGCCATTCCCAGTGGCCCTGCTCCCAGACCATGCCGCGGCGCGGCGGAGGCACCCGTTCATGGCGGGGCGGGGGCGGGGCGGACCAGCGCTCCAGCACCACGGGCGCGGGCGCGACGTACTGCGGGCCGGATTGCACGATGACGGTGGCGCTGGTGGCGGCCTGCGCGGAGATGGTCACCGTACCCATGGCGGCGGCCAGCGCGAGCGAGGCGGCGGAGAGGGAGAGGGCCTGGCGGTGGTGGTTCATGGAAGTCTCCTGAAAGGCTCGGAATCCCGGTGCCGGGCCCGGTCGGCCCCGGTGGTCCCGGTCATCCATGGACCCATGCTCGCCGCCGCGCGTCAACGCCGTGTCGCACCGGTGTCGCCGCCGTGCGAAGCGGTGTGTGCAGGTGTTTCTCGTCCTCGCTCCCACGGGATGTCAGCGCGCCGCACCGAGCTCCGGCCAGATGGCGGCCCAGTCGTGGGGGCGCAGGTCCTTGCGCGTGACCTGGCCGCCCGTGGCCTGCTCGATGGCCACGCAGTTCAGCGGGGAGGGGATGCGCCGGGCGTAGCCGTGCTGCCACTGCCGGATCTGCGCGTCGCTCTTGATCGGCGAGCCGTATTGCGCCATGCGCAGCCGGAGCTGGCGGACGCTCAGGGCGCCGTGCTGTTGGAGGTATTCGTGCAACGTCATGTCCCGCCCCGTGGAAAGTAGCAATTGCTCTGGATTCTATTTTTACAAAGTAGCAAAAGCAACCGTAGCGTGTGCTACTTTCCGCACCATGGACGAAACCGCGTTGCAACTGTATCGGCGCCAGCGCCTGGATGAGGCGATTGCCCATCTCACGGCGGGCAACGTCACCGCGTTCGGGCGCCTGCTGGGGTACCGCGACGGGGCTTTCGTGCGGCAGATGCTGTCGGGATCGCGCGCCGTGTCGGACAAGACGGTGCGGGCGATCGAGACGCTGCGCGGCATGCGCGCGTGGTTTCAGGCGGACGGGGAGCCGCCCCTGCAGGCGGGCGAGCGCGATCCGGCCTATCCGGACGCGGAGGCCGGTGCGGAGGGGGACGCCGTGCTGGTGCTGGAGGTGCGGCGCCAGCAGGACCTGGGCGGCGGGCGGCAGGGTGCCGAACCCGCCTGCACCGGGGACGGCGGCATGCGCACCGTCGCGCTCACCCATGAATGGCTGGAGCGTCGCAGCCTGCGGGCACGCGACCTGATCGCGGTCGCGGTGGGCGACGACAGCATGCAGCCTTCATTGCACCCAGGGGACGTGTTGGCCGTGGATACCCGTGAGCCGTCGCCGGCCGACGGACAGGTGTTCGTGGTGGACTACGAGGGCGCCTGCCTGGTGCGGCGGGTGGTGCGCGACAGCGGCGCCTGGTGGCTGGCGGCGGAGAACGCGCTGCGGTTTCCGCGCAAGCAGCTGACCGCGCCCTCGGCGCGGCTCGTCGGGCGGGTGGTGCACGTGCACAGCGAGACGCTGTGAACCGCGTGCGGCGGCCCCGCCGCAGCGGGGCGCCGGGCCATCAGCTGGAGACGCTGCGCAGCGGCAGGGCGGTCCTGGCCGTCCACACGCCCTGGCGCAACTGCTTTTTCGTGTAGAGGCCCCGCAGGTAGTCCACCTGGTAATCCTCGTGTGCCGGAAGCTCCGAGAACTGGAAGTCGGCGAGGTCCATGAGCCGGGTCGTGTTCGCCGCGGCGTCGTAGCGGCCGATCTGGAAGATCGGCTCCTGCAGGTGCTGGAGGTGCGACATGCCGTCGGTGAGCATGACGAGGGCGCCGTCGGCCACCGCCACGGCCTGCGGGACGATGGCCATGCCGCAGGAGGTGACCAGTTGCAGGTCCAGGGCCCTGGCTTGCGGCCCCAGCGTCTGCGCCACCGTGTTCATGGCGTTCGCCACCACCTGCTTGGCATGGTCCAGGCAGACCTCCAGGCCCACCGCCATCTCGTCCCAGAAAACCAGGTTGTCCAGGTTCTGGTCCGGATTGAGCTGGAAGCTGTAGGTGGTGGTGGGGTCGAGGTTGGCATGCCAGTCCTGGGGCGGACCGTCGATGTGGGAGATGTAGTGCTTCTCCATGAGGATGTAGGGCACGCTGGCATCGAGGCGGGCGCGGCTGCCGCGCAGCATGATCGCGGTGTTGAGCAGGTTCATGCGGTGGTCGTCCTGCATCGGCAGCACCGAGCAGACCGTGCCGGCGACGACGACCCAGTCGCGGAACAGCGTCGAGCCCTGGATCACGGCGTAGAGCACCTCGGCCAGCGCATAGCGTGCGTCTTCGGGGTAGGAGCCGAAGCTGGTGTCCCGCAGGAAGCGGTCGCCGGCGGATTCCTCCCGGGACGCCTTGCGGAAATAGAACTCCGGAGCGATGAACACCTTCAGCGTGCGGGCGTCCTGCATGCCCTCCACGTTCTGCAAGGTGGTGGCCGTCCAGAACAGCACGTTGACGAGGCGCTGGGCGCGCGCCTGCAGGTCCGGATCGTCCAGCCGGACGCGCGGGGCACCCGAGCGGGAGTCCACGCTGCCGGGCGGCGTGGGGTAGAACGTCGGCACCATGTAGCTCAGCGGCAGTACCGAGGTGTAGCCGCCGGTCGGCAGGATGTCTTCGATGGTGATGGGCACGTGAAACCTCTCTCTCTGGGGTGGTGGAAAAACCGGAGCGGCGTGCTCTGCGCCGCTTCATGCGGCCTGCTTGAGCAGCCAGTAGATTTCCTTGACGGTCTGCAGGGCGATGGTCTGGTCCTCGGCGGGCACCTGCGGCAGCGGCAGGCCCCGGGACACCGACAGGCCCGGAAAGACCTCGATGGGCACGCCGTTCGTGTCGGTGGACAGCGGGCGGGGCTCGGGCACCCCGGCGAAGGCGTGGCGCAGCAGCGAGACGGCCATGCCCAGGGCCACGAGCGCCAGCAGCGCGAGCACCGTGACGAGCAGCTTGACGGGCGGCAGGGGGATCTTGCGGATCAGGCTGGCGATGAACATCACGGCCATCAGGGCATCGATGTTCAGCGGCGAATTCAGCACGCGCACCATCTCCGTCTGCACGAGCAGGCCGGGCTGCTGCAGGAAATCGACGGCATAGCGGCGCCGTCGCACGACCACGGGCACCGGGATGCTGCGCGTGCCCAGGGTGTTGTCCTCGGCCTGGTAGGCGACGCGGCTCCAGCCCGGCGAGATGGCCTCGGGCGCGGACAGTTGCAGCCATCCGAAATCGCTGCGCGGCAGGTCGATGTCCGGGGCCGGGGCCTGCACGATGAAGAAGCCCGCGGGACTGCCGGTGCCAGGCCCGGCCGCCTGCCGGCATGCCGTGGGAAAGGCGACCACCACCACCTGCTCCGGCAGCGGGCGCCATGCGGGTTCTGCGCGCGCCATGGGCAGCTCGGGTGCGGGTCAGCCGGCGCGGCCCCGCGCCATGGTCGCTTCGTAGAGCGCCAGGCCCTGGACGATCGCGGCGGCGCTGACGGCGAGCGATCCGAAGATCACCGGCGAGGGCTGCTCGCTCCGCAGGGCCTGCGCCATGAGCGCATAGCCCGCTTCGGCCTCCGGCAGCGCGGTGGCGTTCCGGGCGGCGGCCGCGGCCAGCGGTGCATCGACGATCGAGCCGGTGGCTGCCATGTCAGGCGCCCGGTGCGGCCGGAAGGTTGTAGAGCTTGCGGATGCGGTCCAGCACCTTGTTGTTCTCTTCGGTGATGACGCGCATCTGCTCGTCGGCATTGCCCTCCACGCCCAGCAGGGCGATGTTGGTGGCCACCTTGGTCATCGATTCGGCGATGTCCTCCACGGCCTTGCCCAGTTCCTCGATGGATTCCTGCGGTTTCATGCTGTCTGTTCCTTGTTCTGGGGATGGGCGGCCGCGGCCGGCGCGGGAGCCGGCCTCCAGCCGTCGGATTCGGCCATCCGCGTGACCACGGAGGAATTCACGAACCCGATGCATTGCGCGAAGCTGTCCGGGCCGTGCACGACCTCGTGGTCGTCTTCGATCGTGCTGGATGCGAGTACCGAGAGCACGCCCGTGCCCTGGTTGCGGATTACGTAGCAGTCTCCGCTGTCCAGCGCGGCGCTGAAGCCGCTGCGCAGCCGGCCCTCGATCTGCTGCATGAGCAGCCGGTTGTGCTGTTCCATCGGCGCCAGGGTCCGGGAAAGGGATTCGTCCATTCCACGCTCCTCAACGGGTGGTGCGTGCGCCGGGCACGGCCTGGAGGCCGGCCAGCGCCTGCGCGGCCTCGCCGCCGGTGAGCACCTCCGTGCCGGATCGTGCGGCTGCGGGCTGCAGATCCTGCACCTGGTTCACCGCCTGCGCCAGGATGGCAAGGTGCAGCCGGTTCATGGCGTCCTGCCGGGCCACCTGGTTCTGCGCGCTCAGCTGGTTGCTCGCGACCTGGTTCGCGTAGGCCTGGTTCGACAGCGCCGACGGCTGCTGGGCGGTGGCCATGCCCGAGAGGGCCACGGCCTCGATCACCTCGGAGGGCAGTCCTTCGCCACGGGTGATGTCCCTGATTTCAATGCGTCCCATGTTTCCTCCCTCGTCGCGGAAATGCGGGACGGCCCGGGGGCCGCCCCGCCTGCGCTGCCGGGTTTACCGGCGGATGCGGGTCACCTGGATGACCACTCCCGGCTTCTCGATGCCGATCTGGATGTCTTCCTTGGCGATGTTGCCCGGGATCAGGATCGGCGTGGCCCCGGGCGGCACGACGAGCATGCCGTCCTGCACGCGCAGGCCCAGGTCCACCATCGCCTTGAGGTCCTTCAGCAGGCCCTTGGGCGGGATTCCGCCGGGGGAGCCCGTGAAGGCCTGCAGCACGCTCTTGAGGTCGGCGATGGTCTGCGCGAGCTCGTTGCTCGTCAGGACATCCACCGCGGAGCGTGCCTCCAGGGGGCCGATGTTCGCGATGGTGTTGGTGGCCTTGGCCACCAGCGGCAGCCCGAGTTCGCCGACCGCGCGCTGGTTCGACACCGCGTTCTGCTGCCCCAGGTTGCTGGTGCTCACCACGTTGGAATAGGCGAGGTTCGACAGCATCGCCGGCTGCTCCGAAATCGCTTTCAGATTGCCGATCGCCACCGCGCTCACCACTTGTTCGTCAAGCATGTTCTGCCCTCCGTTTCAGGCCCTGCGGCGCAGGGCGTCAGCCCTTGAAGGCCTGCAGTGTGGCCTTCATGTCGGCGATGGTCTGCGCCAGCTCGTCGTTGGTGAGGATGTCCACCGCGGAGCGGGCTTCCAGCGGGCCGAGGTTGCTCACCGTGTTGGAGGCCTTGGCCACGATGGAGATGCCCAGTTCGTTCATGGCCTGCTGGTTGGCGACCGCGTTCTGCTGCGACAGGTTGGTGTTGGCCACCGTGTTCGAGTAGGCCAGGTTGGACAGCATCGCGGGCTGCTCCGAGATGGCCTTCAGGTTGCCGATGGCGACGGCGCTCACTACTTCTTCGTTCAAAGCCATGGTTTCTTCTCCTCGTTGGTCAGGTTGTTGAGATGTGACATGGCGGCTTGCCTACCGCCGCCCCGGAATGGGGAGGATGGCTTGCGCCCGGCCGGGGCCGTGCGCGAACGCATGCGTTGTCCGGGCCGCGCGGCCGGTCAGCCGGCAGGGTCCCGGCGGTTCTGCATCATGTCCATGTCCCGGATCAGCTTCTCGATGTCCCGGGTCAGCTGGTCGATCGTGTCCTGGTTCTTGCAGTTGTCGATCATGGCGATGCTCTTGGCGGTGGCGGCCATCTGCACCTGGTTCATCGCCTGCTGCTGGCTCAGCGCGATCTGCTGCTGCATGTTCTGGTTGAAGATCTGCTGCGCCAGCGCGAGGTTGGCCAGGATCGCCGGCTGTTCGCCGATGGACTTCGCGTTCGATATCGCGATGGCCTGTATGACATCGGATGGAAGCGAATCTGACATGGAGCCCTCCGGTGGTGTGGTGTGTGCCGCGGTGTGGCCGCGTGTTGGATGGCATCTTATTTTTGGGTGCAGCGGCCCGGAAGTATCGTTACGGTTAAACCCGCCGCCGCGTTACCGTAACCGTGCCGGAGCGGCGCAGCGGCACCGGACAGGGCGCCGCGCGCCGCCCACGTAGCACCGCGCGTATCAGCGCTGCCACGGGCGCCGGCCGCGCCCATCCCGCCATCCCTCGATTCGTGCGAAGCTTTTCGCGGGGCACAAGAACGAACAGACGAATGAGGGACTTGACTGTGAAAGACGGGAACGAGGACATCAGGGAGGAGGACGTCCGCGCCGCATGCGATGCGATCGTGCGGAGCGAGTCTTTCGCGAAGGCGCACCGGATGCAGCGGCTGCTGCGCTTTCTCGTGACGCAGGCGATCGCGGGCGACAGCCGCAACACCAGCGAGTACGCCATCGGCATCGAGGTATTCGGCCGGGACCCGGCCAGCTTCCTGCCGTCGGAGGACCCGATCGTGCGCGTGCAGGTGGGGCGCCTGCGGCAGCGGCTCGACGCGTACTACGCGGGCAACGATCCGCCGCACGGCATCGAGATCCATATTCCCGTCGGCACCTACATGCCGGTGGTCCGGCGCCGCGGCGCGGCGCTGCGTGATGCCGGGTTCGCGCACCTGCTGATGCTCCAGCCGCTGCACTGCATCGCCGAGCGGGTGGACGGGCAGGCGTTCGCCTACGGCCTGCACGAGGAATTGCTGGAGCAGCTCTACAAGTCGTTCGGCGACGTGCTCATGGCGTCGGGGCCGCCGCTGGCACCCGTGGCTGCGGCAGGGCCGGCGCCGCGCTGTGCGCAGCGCCTGGTGGCGCGCCATTCGATCGAAGGCAGCGTCCGCATCGACGCGGAACGCATCCGGGCGTCGATACGGCTGGTGGACTCCTCGCTGCGCCGCATCACCTGGGCGCGCAACTTCGACCGCTCCGTGCAGCTGGGCATCGAGCAGCAGGAGGAGCTCGCCGCCTGCATCTGCAGCGCGCTGCGACAGATATTCCGGCGCTGACGCTCAGCGCCGCATCGCGGTGAAGGCCTCGAACTCCCAGCGCCGCATCGCCAGCAGCACGGTGTAGCCCTCGCGGTCGCGCTCGGGCAGGCGCTGGTCGGCGAGGTGCTGCTGCGCGAAATCGTGCGCCACGCGCTGCAGGCGCTCCTGGAAGGCGGGCGCGAGGCTGCGGCCGATGGCGCCGTGCACCATGAGCACGCCTTCGCCCGGGCCGTCGAAGCCGCCCGAGAAGTAATCGAGCAGGGCATGGTCGCGGAAGTAGTGCATCACCGGGCCGTGCGCTCGCCAGCGGAAGGTCTTGGCGAGCTTGAGCCGGTAGCGGTTGAGCGGGCGCAGCTCGATGATGCCGATGCGGTCGAGCTGCGCGAGGTATTTGACGCCTTCGGCGTCCGAGAGCCGGTAGGTGCCCAGGATCTGCTCCAGCGTCCACTGGCTCAGCACGCAGATGGCCATGAGCAGCAGCTTCTTGTCCGCCACCACGGCGCGCTCCTGTTCCAGCGAGAGCTGGTCGAGCAGGGGCTGGCTGTCGGCCACGCGGCGCGCCAGGTCGGCGAAGTCCAGGCGCAGTGCGCGGCAGATGGCGTCGATGCGCGACAGCGGCATGTCGCCACGGGCCAGCATGCGCTTGACGCTGGATTCGGCCATGCCGAGGGCCTGCGCGAGGTCGGCATACGTCATGTGCGCGGCCTTGAGTTCCTTCTTGAGGGCGGCGACGAGGTCGGCAGTGGTGCTCATGGGTATCGATTATGGATACTGCCGGTGGCTGGCGGCAGTGCTGGTGGCGCTGGGCGATGCTGGAGGCCGGGGCACGGCACGAAACTGCCCGGCACATCCACTGCACGCGCCTTCCATGCACCCTCTCGCATCCTCCTCCCGCACCGCGCCCCTGCCGCTGTCCCGCCGCGAAGGCGTGCTCTGCGCCGCCCTGCTGGCCGGCGTGGCGCTGGCCCTGGCAGGCCCTGCCATTCCGCCCGGGCCGCAGGCGTATGCCTATGCCGACCAGCGCACGCTCTGGGGCCTGCCCCATGCCATGGACGTGCTCACCAACCTCCCGTTCGCGCTGCTGGGGCTTTTCGGGCTGGCGCGGCTGGCGGCCCGGGTGCGGGAAGGTGCGCTGCGGGCGGCCGGCGCCGCGGCGGCGGGCCTGTTTTTCGCGGGCCTGCTGCTGACCGCCGGGGGCTCGGCGCTCTACCACTGGCAGCCCCATGGCATCACGCTGCTGGCGGACCGGGCCGGCATGCTCGTGGCGTTCGCCGGCATGCTGGCGCTTGCGGTGGACGAGCGCATCGGCGCGCGGGCCGCTGCCCTCGCGGGCGCCACGGTGCTGGCCGGTGGCGCGGCCGCGCTGCGCACCTGGGGCATCACCGGCGACCTCTGGCCCTGGGCCGTGCTGCAGGGCGGCGGCATGCTGCTCCTGCTGGCACTGGCGGCCGATGCCTGGCGGTGCCGGCGGGCCGGCCGCGCGCCGCTGCCGGGGCGGCTGGGCGTCTCCCTGGCCGCGGTGATCGGCTGGTACGGCTTGGCGAAGCTGCTGGAGGCCGGCGATGCGGCCGTGTTCGCCGCCACGGGGCAGATGGTGTCCGGCCACAGCCTCAAGCACCTGGCCGCGGCGATGGCGGCCTGGCCGCTGCTGGCGGCACTGGCGCCGGGCCGGTATTTCGCGCGCTGCGAGCGCGGCACGCCCTGGCGCGGGCGCCGCGAAGGCACAATGCCCGCCGGCGCGAAGGTGAAATGACGCGATTTCCACACATTCCCCAGGAGCAGGGCATGAGCCAGGAACAGATCCGCATGGCGGCGACGGAGGCCGCCTCCCCTTCGGGTGGCGCGCACGAGAGCCATCCCAACCAGTTCGCGCTGCTGCGCCAGCGGCGGTTCGCGCCGTTCTTCTGGACGCAGTTCGCGGGGGCGGCGAACGACAACCTCTTCAAGTTCGCGTTCACCGTGATGGTGACCTACCAGCTCAGCGTGTCGTGGATGCCGCCGTCCATGGCGGGGCTGGTGATCGGCGCGCTCTTCATCCTGCCGTTCCTGCTGTTTTCCGCCACGTCGGGCCAGCTCACGGACAAGATCGACAAGACGCGCATGATCCGCGTCGTGAAGAACCTGGAGATCGCCATCATGCTGGTGGCGGCCTGGGGCTTCCTGGCGGCCAGCCCGGTGGTGCTGCTGGGCTGCACCTTCCTCATGGGGCTGCACTCCACGCTGTTCGGCCCGGTGAAGTTCGCCTACCTGCCGCAGGTGCTGTCCGAGCGCGAGCTCACGGGGGGCAACGGCATGGTGGAGATGGGCACCTTCGTCGCCATCCTGCTGGGGCAGGTCGCCGGCGGGCTGCTGGTGGCCGTGCCCGGCGTGGGCCATGCCTGGGTGGCGGCCGCCTGCGTGCTCGTCGCGCTCGCGGGGCGGGCGGTGGCGCAGTTCATCCCGAGCGCGCCGGCCACCGATCCGGGCCTGGTCATCAACTGGAACCCGGTCAGCGAAACCTGGCGCAACCTGAAGCTGGCGCACGGCAACCCGGTGGTGTTCCGCTCGCTGCTGGGCATCAGCTGGATGTGGTTCTTCGGGGCCGTGTTCCTCTCGCAGTTCCCCAGCTTCGCCAAGGAGGTGCTGCACGGCGACGAGCACGTGGCCTCGCTGCTGCTGGTCGTGTTCTCCGTGGGCATCGGCATCGGTTCGCTGCTGTGCGAGGTGCTCTCGCGCCGGCAGGTGGAGGTCGGCCTCGTGCCTCTGGGCGCCATCGGCATGAGCGTGTTCGCCATCGATCTGTACTTCGCCTCGCGCGGCCTGCCGCCCGCCCCCGCCATGGGCCTGGGCACCTTCCTGGCGCAGCCCGCGCACTGGCGCGTGATGGCGGACCTGCTGCTGCTGTCGCTGTTCGCCGGCCTCTACAGCGTGCCGATGTACGCGCTCATCCAGATGCGCAGCCAGCCCACGCACCGCGCGCGCATCATCGCGGCCAACAACATCCTGAACGCGCTCTTCATGATCGGCAGCTCGGTCATCGCGGGCGCGCTGCTGTCGGCCGGCTGGAGCGTGCCGCAGGTGTTCCTGTTCACCGGCATCGCCAATGCCCTGGTGGCCGGCTACATCTTCCTGATCGTGCCCGAATACCTGCTGCGCTTCGTGGCCTGGGTGCTGTCGCGGCTGGTGTACCGCTTCCGCGTGCGGGGCGATGCGCACATCCCGGCCCAGGGCGCGGCGGTGCTGGTCTGCAACCACGTGAGCTTCGTCGATGCCGTGCTGCTGATGGCCGCGAGCCCCCGCCCGATCTATTTCGTGATGGACCACCGCATCTTCCGCGTGCCCGTGCTGGGCTGGCTGTTCCGGCTCGCCAAGGCGATCCCCATCGCGCCCCAGAAGGAGGATGCCGCCATTTACGAGGCCGCCTTCGAGCGCGCGGCGCAGGTGCTGCGCGAAGGCGACCTGCTGGCCATCTTCCCGGAAGGCGGCATCACCCGCGACGGTCAGCTGCAGCCGTTCAAGGGCGGCATCATGAAGATCCTGGAGCGCGCGGCGGCCGAGGGCGTGCGGCCTCCGGTGGTGCCGATGGCGCTCACCAACCTCTGGGGCTCGTTCTTCAGCCGGGTGGATGGCCATGCCATGGCGCGCCCGTTCCGCCGCGGCCTGTTCAACCGCGTGGGGCTGAACGTGGGCGCGCCCGTGCCGGCGGAGGCGGTGCAGCCCGAGCTGCTGCAGGCGCGCGTGGCGCAATTGCTGGACCGGTGATGCGGTACGAAGACAGCGCCGTGCTCGCGCAGCGCATCCTGGACTTCCTGCGCGGCATCGGCCTGCCGGTGCGCGAGGCGCCGCTGCCGGACGGCTCCTTCCTGCCCGGCGTGCGCATCGAGCGCGGCGGCCTCTGCGTGGACCGTGCGCGGCTGACGTGGCCGGGCGACCTGTTGCACGAGGCCGGGCACCTGGCGGTGGTGCCCGCCGCGCTGCGCGCGGGCATGGACGATGCACTGCAGGACCTGCCGGCCGTGGAGCATGGCGGCGAGATCGAGGCCACGGCCTGGGCCTGGGCTGCCTCGTGCCATCTCGGGCTGGATGCCGCCGTGCTGTTCCACGATGGCGGCTACCACGGTCAGGCGCAGAGCCTGCGCCTGACCTTCGGCATGGGTGTGTACCTCGGCCTCGCGGGGCTCGCCGCGTCGGGCATGGCGCTGTCGCCCGTGCAGGCCGCCGCGCTCGGCGGCGAGCCCTATCCGCGCATGCAGGTCTGGCTGCGCCCCTGAGCCGGGACGCGCGTCAGAAGGTTTCCCAGTCGTCGTTGCTGGAGCTGGCGGGCCTGGTCCTGGCGGAGGCCGGGGCGGCCGGCTGTGCGGGGGCGAGGGCTGGCCGCGTAGCGTCCGATGCCTGCGCCGGTGCAGGCGTCTTCGGGGCGGCCGCGAGGCTGGGCGCGGGGCGCTGTGCCGCGGCAGGCGCCTTGGCATGCTGCAGCGCGGCGGATGCGGCGCGTGCGGTGTCGCGGCTGCGGGATTGCGCCTGGGCGATGACGGCCTGGGAGGCGTTGGCATCGACCTGGAAGACGCTGACGAGCTGCACGAGGCGTGCGGCCTGGGAGTTGAGGCTGTCGGCGGCGGCGGCGGATTCCTCCACCAGGGCGGCGTTCTGCTGGGTCACCTGGTCGAGCTGGTTGACGGCGTCGCTCACCTGGGAGATGCCCTGCTCCTGCTCGTGGGTGGCGGCCCCGATCTCGGCGATGAGGTCGGCGACGCGGCGGGCCTGCTCGACGATCTCTCCCATGGTGGAGCCGGCCTCGCCCACGAGTTGCGAGCCGGTCTCGACCTTGGAGACGCTCTCGCCGATGAGGGCCTTGATCTCCTTGGCGGCCTGGGCGGAGCGCTGAGCGAGGGTGCGCACTTCGGAGGCGACGACGGCGAAGCCGCGGCCCTGCTCGCCGGCGCGGGCGGCCTCGACGGCGGCGTTGAGGGCGAGGATGTTGGTCTGGAAGGCGATGGAGTCGATGACGCCGATGATGTCGCCGATTTTGCGGGAGGAGTCGGTGATGTCCTGCATGGTGCGCACGACGTTGCCCACGACCTCGCCACCGCGCGCGGCGGTGGCGGAGGCCGAGGATGCGAGTTGGGAGGCGGTGCGGACGGTGTCGGCGTTCTGCTTGACGGTGGAGTTCATCTGCTCCATGGAGGCGGCGGTTTGCTGGAGGTTGGAGGCCTGCTCCTCGGTGCGCTGGCTGAGGTCGGCGTTGCCGGTGGCGATCTGGGAGGCGCCGGTGGCGATGGATTCGCTGCTGTGGCGGACTTCGGAGACTACCTGAGCGAGGTTGGAGCGCATGGCGCCCATGGCGGCGAGGACGGAGGAGGAGTCGCCGGGGCGCAGGTCGACGTGGACGGCGAGGTTGCCGCGGGCGACTTCCTGGGCGATCTGCGCGGCGTAGGCGGGTTCGCCGCCGAGCTGGCTCTTCACCTTGCGGGTGATCGACCAGGCGAGCAGGCCGCCGAGCGCTGCCGAGACGGCGGCCAGGACCAGCATCAGCCGGCCGGCGCTGGCGGCCTGGTCCCGGGTTTCCGTACCGCTGTCGGTCATCAGCTGCTGCTGGTAGGCACTCAGGTCTTCCATGGCCTGGAAATAGGTGCGCTGCAGGGGACGGACTTCGTTCAGGAGCATATCCCGCGCAGCCGCTGCGTCATTTTTCAGCCCCAGCTCGGCGGCCTTGTTCACCGCTGCGGTGTAGGGGGGGCGTGCCTGCAGGAGTTTCTGCAGCAGTTCGCGGCCCCGCGGGGACTGGATGGAACGGCCCAGCTGATCGATGATCTCCGAATTGCGTGCCGTGGCCTTGTCGATCCGCTGCTTTTCCACCGCCATCTGCTGCGCATCTTCCAGCAGGGCCAGATTGCGCACGCCGCGGGCCACGATGTTGACGTTGTCCTTGAGCTCCTGGAGCTGGAGCATCTTGCCGACGCGGTCGGACGTCAGCAGTTCCACGTCTTCGGACACGTCGCCCAACTGCAATCTGCCGAAGGACGCGAGGGCCAGGCCCAGGAGGATCAGGACGGAGAAGCCGGCGCCGAGCATGGTGCCGAGCTTCATGTTGCGAAAGAGGGTCATGGTGTTACTTCCTGGCGGGTCGTTGGCAGCGGAGCCGGGAATCCGGCGCCGAGGAGTAACGGATTGTTATGCAGTTGGGATTAAATTGCTGAAAATGGTGTTATT
Organism: Paracidovorax avenae; assembly: GCF_040892545.1. Taxonomy (NCBI): domain Bacteria; kingdom Pseudomonadati; phylum Pseudomonadota; class Betaproteobacteria; order Burkholderiales; family Comamonadaceae; genus Paracidovorax; species Paracidovorax avenae. The sequence goes on along the minus strand of NZ_CP156079.1, from coordinate 5,204,836 downwards.
TCCAGACGAAAAATGCGAGATAGGCGAATTTTGCTTACAGCATTGCCGCGAAGGTGTCGTGCCCGTCCTTCGGCCAGGGTTCATTCAGCGCGGATGTTCGCGCGCTGTGCGATGGCGCGCATGCGCGGCAGTTCATCCTCGATGCGCGACACCACCGCATCGGCGGGTTCGTAGGCGGGCTCCAGCCCGCTGGCGATGAGCTTGCTGCGGACTTCGGGCGCCGCCATCGCTTCGCCCAGGGCTTTCTGCAGCCGGGCCCTGGCATCGGCCGGCAGTCCGCGCGGCGCGACGACGGCCAGCCAGGAATCCGCGGCGAACCCCGGAAAGCCGCTTTCCGCCACGGTGGGCACATCGGGCAGTTGCGTCGCGCGCGTGGCGCCCATGACGGCGATGGCCTTGATCTTGCCCGCCTTCAGCTGCGGCAGTGCAGCGGCTACCGTATCGACGGTGAAGGGAATCTGCCCGCCCATCAGGTCCGCCATGGCCGGCGCGCTGCCCCGGTAGGGCACGTGCATCGGGCGGATGCCGGTGGCGGCCCAGAGCAGTTCGCCCGCGAAGTGGCCCGTGGTGCCGTTGCCGAACGACCCATAGGAAAACCTGTCGGGCGTGCGCTTCACCGCGGCGATCACCTCCGCCAGGTTGCGGGCCGGCACGTCGCGGTGGGCCAGCAGCACCAGCGGCACGCGCGCCACCATGCCGATGGGTTCGTAGCTGCGCACCGGGTCGTACGGCAGCTTGGGGTTGAGCGCGGGGTTGCCGGTGAATGTCGACCCCGAACTGATCAGCAGCGTGTAGCCGTCGGCCGGCGCATTGGCGACGAAGGCTGCTCCCACGATCGTCCCCGCGCCGGCCTTGTTCTCGACCACCACCGGCTGGCCCAGGCCGTCGCCCAGCGGCTTGCCGATCAGCCGGCCCACGATGTCCACGGCCCCGCCGGGAGGGAAGGGCACCACGAGCTGGACGGGCCTGGCAGGGTAGCCCTCGGCGTGCGCGGCGGGCACCGGGCCCGATGCCGCGATGGCCATGAGGAGCGCGGCACCGGTGCGCCGCAGCGCCGGCAGGTACTTCGTCATATCGGGACTCCTTCCGGCGGGGAACGGTGGGACAGGCGCGGGGCCGCGTCGGACTTCAGCCGTTGCGGAACAGGAAGCTGTAGGCGTTGAGCGCCGGCACGCCGCCCAGGTGGGCGTAGAGCACGCGCGAGCCTTCCGGGAATTCGCCGTTGCGCACCATGTCGATCATCCCGTGCATGGATTTGCCCTCGTACACCGGATCGGTGAGCATGCCTTCCTGCCGCGCGCACAGGCGGATCGCTTCCAGCGTGCCCTCGTTGGGCAGTCCGTACTCGGGACCGCCGTAGCGCGTGTCGAGCACGACGTCCGCGTCGGTGATCTCGCGGCCCAGTTCCACGAGTTCCGCCGTGTTGCGCGCGATGCGCAGGACCTGCTCGCGGGTCTGCTCCGGCTTGGCGGAGGCGTCGATGCCGATCACGCGGTCCGCGCGGCCGTCGGCCGCGAAGCCCACCACCATGCCGGCCTGCGTGCTGCCGGTGACCGAGCACACGACGATGTAGTCGAACTGGAAGCCCAGTTCCTTCTCCTGCTGGCGCACTTCCTCGGCGAAGGCCACGAAGCCCAGGCCGCCGCGCGGATGCTCGGAGCAGCCCGCGGGGATGGGGAAGGGCTTGCCGCCGGCGCGGCGCACGTCTTCCATGGCCTGCTCCCAGCTCGGGCGGATGCCGATGTCGAAGCCCGCGGCGTCCAGGCGCACGTCGGCGCCCATGATGCGCGACATCTCGATGTTGCCCACGCGGTCGTACACCGCGTCGGAGTAGTTCACCCAGTTCTCCTGCACCAGCACGCACTTCATGCCCAGGTGGGCCGCCACCGCGGCCACCTGCCGCGTCTGGTTGGACTGGATGCCGCCGATGGACACCAGCGTGTCGTAGCCGCCTTCGATCGCCTCGGGGATCAGGTATTCGAGCTTGCGGGTCTTGTTGCCGCCGAAGGCGAGGCCGGAATTGCAGTCCTCGCGCTTGGCGTAGAGCTCCACCTTGCCGCCCAGGTGCGCGGACAGGCGCTTGAGGGGCTGGATGGGCGTGGGGCCGAAGGTGAGGGCGTGGCGGGGGAATTTCTGCAGGTTCATGGATGCGGTGCCAGGGGCGGAAAGGAAAGGCGGGAGGGCGGGGGCCCAGGTCCGGCGCGGGGCCTGCGAGGCCGTGCGCCGTTGACTGCATCGTAGGAAAATGCGCTGGAAACAGGGTTGCAAATGCAGAGGAAAAAGCATTCGTTGAATGCATGGATGGCTGCAGATTGCCTTATTTAATTCCAGGAAATCGATCATGTGCGCAACAAAATTACGCAGGCAGAGTGGCACTGCCGAGCCGCCGCCCGCTCCCCCCGCGCCGCCGCCCGCGGAGATCGACCGCACGGACCGCGCCATCCTGCGCGCGCTGCAGCGCGACGCGTCCGTGTCGAACGTGGCACTGGCCGCCAAGGTGCACCTGAGCCCGCCGGCCTGCCTGCGCCGCGTGGAGCGCCTGAAGCGCCTGGGCCTGATCGACCGCACGGTCGCGCTGCTGCATCCGCGCGCGGTGGGCGCGGGCATGCTGGTGATGATCGGCGTGGTGCTGGACCGCTCCACGCCCGAGTCCTTCGCGGCGTTCGAGAAGGCCGCCGCGCAGATCTCGGGCTGCATGGAATGCCACCTCGTGACGGGCGAGTTCGACTACTTCATGCTGGTGCGCACGCGCGACAGCGACAGCTTCAACCGCCTGCACGCGGAGCAGTTGCTCTACCTGCCGGGCGTGCGGCAGGTGCGCTCGTTCATGGCGCTGCGCAACGTGGTGTCCACCACGGAGCTGCCGCTGGCCATCTGACGCGGCCGGCCGCGGGCCGCCAAAGCTGCGCTCAGGGCTGGCGGACCATGTGCGGGTAGATCAGGCCGTAGCGGCCCGCCAGGCCCGCCGCGACGCCGGGATTGGTGAGCTTGATGAACGCGGCGCCGGTCACCGGCAGGCCTGCTGGATCGGGGATCTGCAGCGCGGCCCAGCCGGACTGGAGGCCGTTGCGCAGCGGGGCGCGGGCGACGGTGCTGGACAGCGGCGAGACGTTGTTGAACGCCGCCACCGACACGGTGCCGCACAGGCGCGGCACCAGGGGCAGCGTGGAGGGGATGGCCGCGCCGTTGGTGGACACCGTGGCCTCGCGCGAGAACACCAGGAACGACCAGTTGCCGTTGGCGCTGCACACCTGGTTGCCGGACACCGCGGTGTTGTCGGAGTGGAAGAACTGGTCGCCCGTGCCGGCCGGCGGCACCACCGAGAACGTGCGCGCGCCGGCCGCATAGTCCATGGCCACGCTGTAGCGCTTGGTGGGCATGGCGAACACCCAGTCCGTCTGCGCGGTGATCGAGGATTCGAGCGCGTACTGGTTGCGCACCTCGCGCGCGTTGAGCAGCTCCGAGACCTCGGCGGCCGTCCTGCGGGCATTGGCCTCCGAGGCGGGCAGGTGGTAGGGCGTGGACAGGTCGGGCAGGTCGTAGGCGCGCGCCTGGATCACCGCGCCCAGGGTCGGCACGGTAGATGTGCCGTCGATGTCCTTCTGCCGCGATGCAAAGCCGGCCGACACCAGCAGCGGGTCTGCCGTGAAGCGCTCGGGCTGGGCGATCGCCTGGTCGGTGGGCGGGAAGAGCACGTAGTTGCCGCGACCCGGCTGTCCGGCCGCGTTCACGGCCTGCAGCGTGGTCATCGGGGAGGAGAACGTGGTCGCGCCGGGCACATCGATGATGTACCAGGTGCCCCCCACGCCGCCCGATGGCGTGGCGAAGCCGCGGGCGGCGGCGGTGACCTCGTCGCCGGCGTCCTGCTGCAGGGCGGCATCGATGGCCGAGCCCGTGCATGGCGCCACTTCCGATACCTGGCGGATCGCCGTGAAGAGCGCCGAGCGTTCCTGGCCGCTCGCGCCATACACCAACGCCGAGGGGATGTCGGCGGCGACGATGGCTTCGATGGAGCCCTCGCGCGTGTGGCTGGCGCGGTCGGCCGCGCCCAGGGCAGGGTCGAGCCGGTCGGTGGCGAACGGCTGGGCCACCCCGGCCGTGAGCTGCGGCGACGTGCAGGAGCCGTCCGCGGTGGTGATCTGCGCGCGGCCGTCGGCCCCGGCCGTGATGGCCCCGGTCCACATGTCGCCGGGCGAGAGCAGCAGCGTCATGGTGAGCAGGCTGTCGCCGTTGGCGGCGCCGCGCACGCGCAGCTTGACGGCCTTGCCGTTGGAGAGATCCGTGTTCGCCAGGTGCAGCACGGTCATCTGGCCCTGCTGCGCGGTGAAGTAGGGCACCAGCAGCACATGGCCGAGCTGGTTGGTGGCGGGCTGCAGGGCGACCGCATCCGTCGCGCCCAGCTGGGAGCGCGACGGTGCGCTGCCGGTGCCGGCCACCACGCCGGCCAGGGCGGGCGCGGCGAATCCGCAGCCGCAGAGCAATAGAACGCCCGCGGCGCGGGCGAAGTTCGGTGCGGGCATGGGCTCCTCCTTGGGTCTTGTCCTGTGGGAAGGCTGCAGCCTAACCGATGGGATGGGGCTTGACCATGCCGGCCGGGCCCCCGGCCGCCGGCCGCACCTTTAACTCCTGCCGCTTCTTCAAGGTCCAGGCGCCCGTGCCAAACGGGATGCGGATGGGAGATTCCGTAAGAAAGTATCGCCTGGCGATACCAGCCGTCCGAGGCACCGCCACTGCACCGCTTCATGAAGCCCGCCTGCCGGCGCGCTGGCCATGATGCGGCCCATGTTCCACCACGGGCCGCAAGCCCCCGCTTCCATGCCGCGTCCTTCCGCCTCCTCCCCTTCGCCGTCTTCCACCTCCCTGGTCCAGCGCGATACGGCCGCCTGGCAGTTGCAGGTCTGGGTGTCGTTCGGCATCGCTGCGTTCTGCTGCGCCGTGGGCCTGGCCTGGCTGCCGGGCGAGCGGCTGGAGCAGATCTTCATGGTGATGGGCTACGTCTTCTGCCTTTCCGCGGTGTTCATGCTCGCCAAGTTCGTGCGGGACAACCAGGCCGCCACGCGGCGAGGAGCGGGCGATACGCCGCTCTTCAAGCTGGTGGTCTGGGGCGGCTTCGCCGTGGCGGTGGGGCTGACGGGATGGGGCCTGCTGGACATGGAGATCTCCCCCACCTACAAGGCCTTCCTGGGCGTGAGCTGGCTCTACCTGCTGACGACGGCATTCACGCTGGCCAAGATGCTGCGCGACCGCCACGAAGCCGACCTGGCCGAAGCGCGGCTGCAGGGCCGCCGCGAAGCGATGCAGGCGCCGGCCGCGGCTTCTCCCCTGCAGGAGGCTCCCGCTGGCGAAGTGCGCCCTGACCGTGCCATGAACTGACCCGGGAGCCACTGCCATGTCACGTTTTTCATACCGGCCCTTGCTACTTCAGGTCACAACTTCCCCACGTGGGTGGGGGAGCCGGCGCTGGCTGGCGGGGGGTGTTCTCGCCAGCGCCGCCATCGCATCGTCGCCGCCAGTGCGGGCGCAGAGCGAGGTTTCCGCCGCGCTGTCGATGCTGCCCGTGGCGTCGGTCGTGGGGACCGCGTCCGTCGGATCCGCGGCAGTCGGCGCGGTGGCCACCGTGCCCGTGGCGCTTTCGGTGGCCGGAGCGGTGCTCACGGTGCATGCCGTGGAGGCATCGGCAGCCGGCACGGTCTATGTGCTGGAACGTGCTTCCGACGGCGCCCGCGTGAGCGTGGAGGTGGCGGGCCGCACCGCCTCGGGCATCGCGGCGGGCGTGGGCACCGTCGTCACCTGCAGCGTCATCGGCACGGGCGTGGTGCTGTCGGCGGCGGGCGAGGTGCTGGCCTTCGTGCCGAATGCGCTGGGCCGGGCGCTGCTGCACAACGAGCGGTTGTGAGCGTGCCGGCCATGGTCCGTTCCCGCACCGTCCTGCGCCCTGCCGCCGCGGGTGCCGCCGGGCTCCTGCTGGCCGCAGCGCTGGCGATGGGTTCCACCGCGCACGCCGGCCGCTCCTGCGAGGCGCGCAAGCCCACGCCGCAGGCCATCGAACGCGGCATGCTGCTGGCCGAGCGCACGGCGCGGGCGCTCGATGCGGAGCACCAGCGCTCCGGCGCGCGCGTCGTGCTGCTGGCCCGCGCCGGGCAGGACCTGTCGAAATACGGCGTGCACTACTCGCACATGGGCTGGGCCTACCGCACGCCCGAGGGGCCGTGGCGCGTGGCGCACAAGCTCAATGAATGCGGTACCGCCGTGGGCTCCCTCTACCGCCAGGGCCTGGGCGAATTCTTCCTGGACGACCTGTGGCGGCACGAGGCCGTGTGGCTGGTGCCCGCACCCGACGTGCAGGCGCGGCTGGCCGCGGTGCTGGCCGAGCGCCCCCGCACGCTCGCGATGCAGCAGCCGGCCTACAGCATGGTGAGTTACGCCTGGGGCACGCGCTACCAGCAATCGAACCAGTGGGCGCTGGAGACGCTGGCGCTGGCCATGGATCCCGAGGCCGTCCGCACGCGTGCCCAGGCGCAGGCCTGGCTGCGCGCCCGGGGGTACGAGCCTGCCGTGCTGCGCATCGGGCCGCTCACGCGGCTGGGCGGGCGCGTCACCGCGGCCAACGTGGCGTTCGACGACCACCCGCCCCGGGATCGCTTCGCGGACCGCATCGCGACGGTCACCGTCGATTCCGTGCTGGCGTGGATACCGCGGGCCGGACTCGGATCGGAGGTGTCCACGCTCTCGCTGGACCGCTCTCCCTGAGCACCGCATGATCGGTGCACTGTTCGAACGTATGGATCAACACAAAGGAGTCCGACATGGGCAAATCCCTGCGCCTGTCCGAAAAGTGGTTCCGCCGCGGCCTGTGGCTGGTGTCGCTGGTGTTCGCCAGCTTCCTCATCGGGCTGGGCGGCACGCTGGTGGGCGACCTGCCGCGCGTGGAAGCGCCGCTGCAGCTCGATGATTTCCTGGACCGGCCCGCCGCGGAAGCGCTGCGCAACGAAGTGCGCGCGTCCGACGGGGCCGAGCGGCAGGCACAGGCCGCGCTGGAGCAGGCCCAGCTGCAGCGCAGCAAGGCGCGCAGCGAAAGCCAGTCGGCGCACGAGAGCTTCAACAACTGGATCGCCACGCGCAGCGCCACGCAGCAGTCGGAGCACAACCCGGAGGTGGTGCAGCGCACGCAGGCGCTGGATGCCCTGAAGGTCCGCGAACGGCAGGCGCAACGGGCGGTGGAGGCGCAGCAGCAGGCCGCGCTGGATGCCCGGCAGGCCGCGGCGGCCGCGCGCCAGCGCCTGGAGCAGATGGAGGCGGCCGGCTACGAACGGATGCGCGTGGCCCAGCGCAAGGTGGAGCTGCGGGTGTTCCTCTACCGGCTCGCGCTCACGCTGCCGCTGCTGCTGATCGCGGGCTGGCTGTTCGCGAAGAAGCGGCAGAGCACGTGGTGGCCGTTCGTCTGGGGCTTCATCTTCTTCGCGCTGTTCGCGTTCTTCGTCGAGCTCGTTCCCTACCTGCCCAGCTACGGCGGATACGTGCGCTATGCCGTGGGCATCGTGGTGACCGTGCTGGTGGGGCGCTACGCCATCCTGGCCCTGAACCGCTACCTCGAGCGCCAGCGGCAGGCGGAGGCGCTGCCCGACGCGCAGCGGCGCGAGGAACTGAGCTACGACGTCGCGCTGGCCCGCCTGGGCAAGGGCGTGTGCCCGGGGTGCGAGCGGCCGGTCGATCTGAAGAACGAGACCATCGACTTCTGTCCGCACTGCGGCATCGGGCTGTTCGACCGCTGCGGCAACTGCCGAACACGCAAGAGCGCCTTCGCGCGGTTCTGCCATGCGTGCGGAACCGGCAGCGCGCAGGCTGCAGGGCAGGTGCCCGGACGTCTGTAGGACGGGAGCGGCATTCTGCGACGGCGTTTGACTTAAATGATAAAAATAAACATTGAAATAGGGGAATTCAAAGGGGGTGCTCAGCGGAAATTGATGTTTTCTTGAATAATTTGTGTCCGGTTGCATCATTTCTGCGTTCCATCCAGGATTTTCCATGGCCCCCCTGCCCGCCTCCCCTTCCAGCGACATGCTCGTCGCCTTCGCCCAAGCCATCCGGGCGTCGCAGCCCTCCATCGAACTGGACGCACGGGGCCATGTGGCGGCGGTCCATCCCGGGTTCCTCGAGATGAGCCAGCATGCAGAGGGCGATGTGGTCGGCCACCACTACCGCAGCTGTTTTCCCCGTGCGGCGGAGTGGCTGGACGCCTGCTTCGCCCCGGATGCCTCCGAGCCGGTGCGCACCGCCACCGGCCGCCATTTCGGCAGCTGGAAGCGGAACTGCGTGACGCGCACGCAGGCCTTCGTGCTGCGGGGCGAGGACGCCGCGGTGCGGCAGGTCGTGCTGCTGCTGGAAGATGTGTCGGACCAGCGCGCCGCCCTGCGGGAGTACGAGGGCCACATGAACGCCATCGACCGCTCCATGGCCATCATCGAGTTCGACCTGAAGGGCCACGTCCTCAGGGCCAACCGGAATTTCCTGGACACCTTCGGCTACAGCGCCGAGGAGATCGAGGGAGTGCACCACCGCATCTTCTGCGACGCCGAGCATGTGCGCAGCCTCGAATACCGCGAATTCTGGGAGCGCCTGGCCGCCGGCGAATTCCAGAGCAACGAGTACCGCCGCATCCGCAAGAACGGGCAGGACGTGTGGATCCAGGCGTCCTACAACCCCATCTTCGACGAGGACGGCCGCCCGGTGAAGGTGGTCAAGTACGCCACCGACGTCACCGAGGCCAAGCAGCGCAATACCGAGAACGCCGGCCGCGTGGAAGCCATCGGCCGGTCCATGGCAGTGGCCGAGTTCGCGCTCGACGGCACGGTGCTGGCGGCCAATCCGCTGTTTCTCGAAACGATGGGCTACACGCTGGAGGAGGTGCTGGGCCGGCACCACCGCAACTTCTGCCAGCCCGAACACGCGGCGAGCCCGGCCTATCGGGATTTCTGGCGCAAGCTGGGCGACGGCGAGTTCGAGGCCGGCGTGTACCGCCGCGTGGCCAGGGACGGGCGCGAGGTGTGGCTGCAGGCATCGTACAACCCCATCTTCGACGGCGAGGGCCGGCAGGTGAAGGTCGTCAAGTACGCCACCGACATCACCGCGGAGAAGATGCGCAACGCCGAGTACGAGGGCAAGGTCAATGCCATGGCGCGGGCGCAGGCCGTGATCGAGTTCGACCTGGAGGGCAATGTGCTGCATGCCAATGCCAACTTTCTCGACGCGATGGGCTACACCCTGCGGGAGATCGTGGGGCAGCACCACAAGATGTTCTGCGAGCCCGATTTCGTGCGTTCGTCGGAGTACCGCGATTTCTGGGCCAGGCTCAGCCGCGGCGAGTTCTATTCGGGCCTGTACAAGCGCATCAGCAAGCACGGCTACCCGGTGTGGATCCAGGCGACCTACAACCCCATCATCGGGCCCGACGGCAATCCCGTGAAGATCATCAAGTACGCCATCGACGTGAGCGGCCAGGTCGAGCGCGAGCAGCTGGTGCAAAGCCGGGTGGGCGAGATGGGCCGCTCGATCCAGCAGCTGACGGAGACCATCGGCGAGATCGCGCGCACCACCCGCCACTCCACCGAACTGGCCGCCGTGACGCAGGCCGAGGCGCGGCGCGGCAGCCAGACGCTGCAGCGTTCGCTGGAGGCCACCAAGGCCATCCAGGAATCGTCGGACGACATCAACGCCATCGTGCAGGTGATCGGCGACATCGCCAACCAGACCAACCTGCTGGCCTTCAACGCGGCCATCGAGGCTGCGCGGGCGGGCGAACACGGACTGGGCTTCTCGGTCGTGGCCGACGAAGTGCGCAAGCTGGCCGAAAAGTCTTCGCAGGCGACGCGCGAGATCACCAAGCTGATCGCCGAATCGGTGGGGCGCGTGCGCCAGGGCGGCGACATCTCATCGCAGGCGGCGGAGAACTTCGAGCGCATCGTGCAGGGCGTGGACCAGACGACCGCGTCGATCGCGGGCATCCACACCGCGACCGAGGCGCAGACCGCCGCCACGCGCAGCGTCGCCCAGTTGCTGGAAGAGTTGACCCGGGTGTCGATGCGCACCCGCGTGGATCCGGCCGGCGGCGCCGAGCCTGCCGCGCGGGTGGGCGCATGACCGCCGGCCCGGCGGTGCTGCATTTCGGCATCGTCCACGCTGCGGGGCAGGACATCGCCATTGCTTCCAGCGAACTGGTCGAGGCGGTGGACATGCCGCAGCGGCTCCTTCCGCTGCCCGAGCCTTCCCCGCTGATGGCCGGTACGTTCCTGCTGCGCGGGCGCCTGGTGCCGGTGCTGGACCTGCAGCGGCTGATGGCGCCTGCCGGCTCACCCACCCCTGCGCCAGGCGACGGAACGGAGGCAGGTCCCGCCGCTCCGGTCGCCGCCGCTGCGGCAAGCCGGAAGCGGCAGGTGGCGGTGGTCGCGCACGGCAGCCGGCGCCTGGGCATCGGCGTGGACACCATCTCCGGCGTGCTGCGCGTGCCACCTTCGGCCGTCACCCCCCTGGGTGGGGCGGAGGGGAGCCTGTTCGGCCACTGGGTGGTCACGCAGGAGCCCGAGAGCCGCGCCTTGCCGGTGCTGCAGGTGCCGGCCCTGCTGGAGCGCACGCCGGGCGTGCTGCCTGCGGTGGATCCGCCCGCCGGAGCGCCCGCCGCGTCCCCGGCGCAGGCCGCCGCGGCGACGCGCCGGCATACGCTCGCGTCCCTGCAGGGCCAGGTGCTGGCCTTCGACTTCGCCGATGTGCCCGACATCCTGCCGATGCCGCCCGTGCGCGCTTTCTTCGCCGCGGGCGGCCCGCTGCGCGGACTCGTGTCATGGCGCGGCTGCGATGTGCCGGTGGTCGATCTGCAGCGGCTGCTCGGCATGGAGGGCGGTGCCCCGGACGGAGCCCCAGCCCCGCTCCCGGGCGCGTCCAAGCCCCTGCTCATGGTGCTGCAGCGCGGGGACCGGCGCATCGGCGTGCAGACGGACGCCGTGCTGGGCATGGAGACAGCGGCGCCCGACGCCACGGTGCCTATGGGCGCCGGCGCCAGCCTGAACCCCGGATGCTATGCCGGTGCCATGCGCACCTCGGCGCACGGCATCGCCGCCGTGCTGCGGGTGGACGGGCTGCTGGACCATCCGGTCGTCGCCGCGTTCCTGAACAGCCGGCCAGCCGCCGCCGCGGGCGCGCAGGCCGGGCCGGACGTGGCCCGTGGCGGTGCCGGCGCGCGCACCACGTTCCTCGTCTACCGGGCCGGGGGAGACTGCGCCACGCCGCTCTCCGAGGTGGAGGAAATACTCGACTACGCGACGCCGGCCGTGCGGCTGGATGCCACCGGCGGCGGCATGTGCGGCCTGGTGGAGCGCAGGGGCCGGCCGCTGGAGGTCTTCTCGCTGCGCACCCTGCTGGGCAGCGCAGCGGCGGAGCCCACGGCGCAGTCGCGGGTGCTGGTGGTGCGGCAGGGCGAGCGGCTGCGCGGCTTCCTGGTGGACAGCCTGGTGTCCCTGGTCTCGGCCGATGCCACCGCGGAGATCGGCCACGAGGCGCCTGCGCTTGCGGGGGCCACGCGGCGCGGGGGCAGCGGCCTGGGGCGCATGCTGACCGTGGGCAAGGGCGGCGATGCCCTGACCTGCCGGAAGGTGGGGCTGCGGGCCCTCGTGGCGCAGTCGTTCCACGATGGTCCGTAGCGTTTTCTTCCTGTAACCCAGGCCGGGGCGGGAGGCGCTTTCTCCTACACCCGGGCGGCCTGCATGCTTTTCAGACTGGGGTCCGAAGCCCGCTCCATGTGGCGGGCACCGATGGACCCACCGTTCGCATCGCAGGAGAACCCATGCCGCTCGACCCCCGCACCGCCGGCCCCCGGCCGCCCTTCAAGGACCAGCAACCACTCACGCCGCCCGGCGCCGAAACCGACATGCATCCGCAGCCCGACTACGGGGCCACGTCGTACAAGGGCTCGGGCAGGCTCCAGGGGCGCCGCGCCGTCATCACGGGGGGCGACAGCGGCATCGGCCGTGCGGTGGCGCTGGCCTTCGCGCGCGAAGGTGCCGACGTGCTCATCGCCCACCTGCCCGAGGAGGAGGCCGATGCGCGCAAGACCCTCGACCTCGTCACCGCCGAAGGCCGCCGCGCGGTCGGCGTGCCCGGCGACATCCGCGAGGAGGCGCACTGCAACGCCATCATCGACCGCGCGGTGAAGGAACTGGGCGGCATCGACATCCTCGTCAACAACGCCGCCTACCAGATGGCGCACGAAAGCATCGACGAGATCTCGGCCGAGGAATTCGACCGCACCTTCCGCACCAACGTCTATGCCACGTTCTACCTGAGCAAGGCGGCGGCCCGCCACATGCCGCCGGGCAGCGCCATCATCAACACCGTCTCGGTGAACGCGGACAAGCCCAACAAGACGCTGCTGGCCTATGCCTCCACCAAGGGCGCGCTGCAGAACTTCACGGGCGGGCTCGCCCAGCTGCTGGCCGACAAGGGCATCCGCGTGAACTGCGTGGCACCCGGCCCGATCTGGACGCCGCTCATTCCCTCCACCCTGCCGATCGAGCGCGCCCGTGAGTTCGGCAAGCAGGTGCCGCTGCAGCGCCCCGGCCAGCCTGCCGAGGTGGCGCCGGCCTACGTGATGCTGGCATCCGACCAGGCGAGCTTCATCTCGGGTGCGACGGTGGCCGTGACGGGCGGCGTGCCTATCCTCTAGGGCTGGCAACTCCCCCAGCCTGCGGAGCGTTCCGCCGCGCTTCAATCCACCCTGATCCCCGCGGCGCGGACCACGGCAGCGAGTTCCTTCCGCTCCCTGGCCAGATAGTCCGCGAACCGGGCCTGCGTCATCTCCATGGGCTGGAAACCCGCGTCGGACAGCCGGCGGACCACCTCCGGGTCGGACAGCACGGCGTGCATCTCCGCCGCGATGCGGCGGGCGATCGCCGGGGGCGTGCCGGCGGGCAGCAGCAGGCCCTGCCAGGCCTCGATGTCCAGCGAACGGAATTCCGGTGTCTCGGACAGGCTGGGCACCTGGGGCAGCGTGGCGACGCGCCGCCGGGACGTCACGCCATAGGCCTGCACCTTGCCCTCGCGGATGAAGCTCTGGGCCAGCGCCACGGGCAGTACTGCCAGGTCGATCTGGCCCCCGGCCAGTTCGGTCAGCACCTGCGGGCCCGATTTGTAGGGAATATGGACGATGTCGAGCCCTGCCTGCTGCCTGATCATCTCGGCGGCGATGTGCAGGCTGGTGCCGACGCCGTCCGTGCCGAAGTTGATCCGGCCCGGCTGGCTGCGCACGAGGCGGATCAGTTCTGCCGTGTCCGCCGCCAGGTGGGGCCTGCCGATCAGCACGAAGGCGGAGGACGCCACCGGCACCACCGGCTGCAGTTCCTTGAGTCCGTCGTAGGCAAAGCGCGTTGGAGACACCAGCGGCGCGACCGTGACCGGGCTGGCCACCCCGAAGAGCAGGGTGTAGCCGTCGGGCCTGGCCCTGATCACCCGCTGGACGGCGATGGTGCCCGAAGCCCCCACCGTGTTCTCGACGACCACGGGCTGGTTCAGCCGCTCGGCCAGCCTGGGCATCAGCAGCCGCGCGGCGACATCCACGCTGCCGCCGGCCGAGAACGGCACGACCGCGACGATGGGCTGGGCGGGCCAGGCGGAGGGGCTCTCGGCGCGGGCCGGCGGTACGCATGCGGCCAGCGCGGACAGCGCGAGCGTCGTCGCGGTGGTCTTCAGGCGGCGGATGCAGATCATGGGACGGACTCCGCGAAGCAGGAGGTGGACGGGATGCAAGGGGTAGAGCCCTGGCCGGGCGCTCAGGGTCCCAGCCAGGGCAGGGACGCCGCCGGGTAGCGGAAGGTCTGGAAGACGCTGTTGAGCCGTCCGGGGCCGGTCTTGCGTGCCGCGGCATCCGGGTATTCGGCGAACCACGGCAGGATGTATTCCCACACCACCTCGCCGGCCGGCGTCACCTCGAAGAGGCGGCCCGTGGCGGATTCGGTGATGTGGGTATTGCCGTTCCACAGGCGCTGGGCGTTGCCCATGAAGGCCGTGTAGAAGGCGTTGACCATCTCGTCCTGGTAGCTCCAGACGACGCGCTGGTCGGCGGGGTCGATCTCCACCACGCGCGAGAAGGCGACGTGCGCGCCTTCGCGGAAGTTGCCGTTGTCGAACGCCAGGATGTGGCCGCCCGGCAGCGGCACGGGGGCGTGCTGGTGCGACACCAGCGACGGCGGCAGGTGCAGCCGCACGGCCCCGCTGGCCTTGTCCACGCCGATGATGCCCGCCGTGGTGCGCAGGCTCATCAGCACGGTGCCGTCGGCCGCCACGCCCAGGCCGTTCACCAGGGGCCAGTGGTAGCGGCCGAAACCGGGGTGGATGGGAAAGGCCGCCGGGTCGAGGTGTTCCCAGGCCTTCCACTCCCACACCCGTTCGCCTGCACGGTTGACCTCGCGGATCACGTCGCCGTACATGGTCTCCTGCGGGCCGTGGGCGGTGCCGCCGGGCACCTGTTCCGCGAAGCCCTCGGGGACCGGTTCGCAGGCGGCATAGAGCAGATGGCCGTTGGGCAGCCATTGCGCGTCGTGGTGGTGGGCCGGGTCCTCGTAGCGCCATACCACCTCGCCGGCCGGAGTCACCTCGTAGAAGTCGCCGCCATGCCACATGGACCAGGGCGGGTAGCGGTCGGGCGAATGCGCGTGGCTTCCGTTGTAGCCGAGGTTGCCGTTGGGCAGGATGACCGCGTGGCGCCCCGGGCGCACGGGCATCTGCCATTCGTGGATCACGGCTCCGCCGATGTCGATGAGATAGACCCGGCCGCCGGCGGTCTGCGGGGCGATGAGCGTGTAGCCCCCGGCGGAGAGATGCGGGTCATGGGCGATCAGCCCCACGCCGCGGCGGCGCTGGGTGATCTGGTCAACGGTGGTGGCCATCGGGAATCCTCTTTCGTTCAGGTACCGAACGCGACTCTATGCACGTGCCACCGTCAGGAATAGCTGAAAGTTTCTGCAGGGGTGTCAGAAATCTCTTTACACTCGCCGGCCATGTCCTCCATCTCGCAAGCTTTCCGCTGCTTCGACGAAGTGGCGCGGCGAGGGTCTGTCCGCAAGGCAGCCGAGACCCTGCATCTCACGGCGGCCGCGGTCAACCAGCAGGTGCTGAACTTCGAGGCGCAGGTCGGCATCCCGCTGTTCGACCGGCTGCCGCGAGGCATGCGGCTCAACCTGGCCGGGGAGATCATGCTGGCCGCGGTGCGGCGCAGCCAGCGCGACTTCGACAACGCGCTGAGCCAGGTCGAGGACCTGCGCGCGCTGCGGCGCGGACACGTGAACGTAGGCGTATCGAACGCCACCGCCGAATACGTGCTGCCGCAGGTCATCCTGGCGCTGCAGCGCAGCCATCCCGGCATCACCTTCGGCGTGCGCACCGGCAATGGCGAGTCCCTGCTGCACTGGGTGGCGCAAGGCGAGATCGACATCGCCTGCTGCCTGCGGCGCACGCCACCGCAGGGGGTGGAGGAAATCCGCAGCTTCTCCCAGCAACTGGGCGTGGTCACCGCCCCTGGCCATCCGCTCGGCACTCCCGCGCAGCGGCTGCGCCTGCGTGACTGCCTGGGCTACCCGCTCGCCATGGTGTCGCCGGACATGGAACTGCGCAGCCTGCTCGATCGCATCGATCCGCGCCTGGCGCGCCTCGGCCGTCCGCGGGTGGAAACCTCTTCGGTGGCCATGGTGCGGCGGCTGGTGGCAGGCAGCGATGCCGTGGCCTTCCTGGTGCCCGACAACGTGGCCGAAGACGTGGCGCAGGGAACGCTCGTCTGGAACGGCCTGGAGGATGCGGGCGCGCGGCTGCAGGGCGGCATCTACCAGCGTTCAGGGTATTCCGCGCCCTCGGCCGTCGGGCTGTTCCTGGCGGCCCTGGAGGCGGAGATCGAAAGCATCCATGCGCGTTTCGAGTCGCGGATAGCGCTGCAGCCGGGCGCCTTCGCGACCTGAGCCGACCCCGCATGCAGGATGCGGCGCCGGCCGGGCGGCGCCTGCGGGATCAGGCCCCCATCACCACCGGACCGCCCTGCGCGATCGCGCGCTGGTACGCCGGGCGTGCGTTGATGCGGTCGCGGTACGCCTTCACGGCGCTGAATTCGACCGCGCCGCTGGCGCGCGTGATCGCGGCCTCCACCGCGAAGCTCATCTGGAAGTCGGCGATGCTGATCGCATCGCCCGCGAACCACGCATTGCGCGTGAGGTGGTCCTCCATGAAGGCGAGCGCCGTGGCGAGGTTCGGGTCCACCAGCTTCTTCTGCGCCTTGCCGCAGATCGCGTGCGCCACGGGCCGCATGAAGAACGGCATGGGCTGCAGGGGCAGGGTCTTGAAGACGAGCTTCATCACGAGCCAGTTCATGAGCGAGCCTTCGGCGTAGTGCATCCAGAACCGGCACTGCCGGTGTTCCGGCGTGCCCGGCCGGGGCACGAGGTGCGCCAGCTCGCCCGTGGCCTGCGCGCCGTAGCGCTCGGCGATGTGCTCGATGATCGCGCCCGACTCGGCGATGACCTCGCCGCCGTCGTCGATCACGGGGGATTTGCCCAGCGGGTGGATGCGCTTGAGCTCCGGCGGCGCCAGGCGGGTGCGCGGGTCGCGCTGGTAGCGGCGCAGGTCGTAGGCCACGCCCAGCTCTTCCAGAAGCCAGAGCACGCGCTGGGAGCGGGAGGTTTCGAGGTGGTGGACGGTCAGCATGGGCGCATGGTAAGGCCGTCCCGGTGGCGCAGGGCGTAGGCCGTGGTCGATCCAGCGGTCGGTGGTTCGCGGCCGGTTTCCCGGCTGCCCTAAACGCCCCGCGCGCGGTCGGCCGCGAAGCGGGCGCGGAACTCGCCGAAGCGGCCCGCGTCGAGCGATTCGCGGATCTCCCGCATGAGGTTCAGGTAGTAGTGCAGGTTGTGCACGGTGGTGAGCATGGGGCCCAGCATCTCGCCGCAGCGGTCGAGGTGGTGCAGGTAAGCGCGGCTGAAACCGCCGCGCCCGCCATCGGCCCAGGCCACGCCCTCGGTGCCCGCGCAGGCGTGGCAGGTGCAGGTCGGGTCCAGCGGCTGGTGGTCTGCCTTGTGGCGCGCATTGCGGATCTTCAGGTCGCCGTGGCGCGTGAAGATGGTGCCGTTGCGTGCATTGCGCGTGGGCATCACGCAGTCGAACATGTCCACGCCGTCGGCCACGCCCTGCACGAGGTCTTCGGGCGTGCCCACGCCCATCAGGTAGCGCGGCTTGTGGGCCGGCAGGCGGTGCGGCGTGTGGGCCATGATGTCCAGCATCTCGTCCTTGGGCTCGCCCACGCTCACGCCACCCACGGCGTAGCCGGGGAAATCCATCTCCACCAGCCGCTCCAGCGATTCCTGGCGCAGGTTCTTGTACATGCCGCCCTGCACGATGCCGAAGAGCGCGTTGGGGTTGCCCAGGCGGTGGAATTCGTCCTGGCTGCGGCGCGCCCAGCGCAGGCTCATCTCCATCGACTTGCGCGCCTCGGCCTCCGTGGTCTTGTGGCCCTTGGTCTCGTACGGCGTGCATTCGTCGAGCTGCATGACGATGTCGGAGTTGAGCGTGGTCTGGATCTGCATGCTCACCTCGGGCGACATGAAGAGCTTGTCGCCGTTCACCGGGCTCGCGAAATGCACGCCTTCCTCGGTGATCTTGCGCATGGCGCCCAGCGACCAGACCTGGAAGCCGCCCGAGTCGGTGAGGATGGGCTTGTTCCACTGCTCGAAGCCGTGCAGGCCGCCGAAGCCCTGCATCACGTCCAGGCCCGGCCGCATCCAGAGGTGGAAGGTGTTGCCCAGGATGATCTGTGCGCCCATCTCGTGCAGGCTGCGCGGCATCACGCCCTTGACGGTGCCGTAGGTGCCCACCGGCATGAAGATGGGGGTCTGCACCACCCCGTGGTTGAGCGTGAGCGCGCCGCGCCGCGCGTGGCTGGCGGGATCGGTCGCGAGAAGTTCGAATTGAAGCATGATCGGGCGATTGTCCCAGACGGCCGCCTGCGCGCCGGCACTACACTGGTCCGCAGCGGCGCCGCGTTCCGCGGTCCCCCGGCCGGCCCCCAGAAGAAAGGACATTCCCGAACATGCTCAAGATCCTCGTCGCCGTCGATGGCTCCGAACTCTCGCTCGATGCCGTGCGCCACACGCTCGCGCTCACGCGCCAGGGCCTCGCGGCCTCCGTCGTGCTCGCGCACGTGCAGGAGCCCGCCACCCTCTACGAGATGGTGGTCTCGCGCGATCCCGACCTCATCGCCGCCGCGAGCCTGGAGGCCGGACTGCACCTGATGGCCCCGGCGCGCGCCCTGGTCGATGCGGCCGGCGTGCCCTGCGAATCCGAAGTGGGCGTGGGCGATGTCGCCCCCACGCTGGCAGACATCGCGGAGCGCACCCAGTGCGACCTCATCGTGATCGGCGCCCGCGGCCAGGGTGCCATCGCCAGCGCCCTGCTGGGCTCCGTCTCGCAGGCCCTGGTGCACGCGAGCCCCGTGCCCGTCACCATTGTCAAGCACCCCGACACGACCGCCGTCACGCAGCCGGCGGACCTGCCCGGCGACGGTGGCGAGCCCGACGCGGTGTGATGGAGTAGAATCCATAGCTATCCCGCCCCTGGTAGTAAGCCTCCGATCATCTTGGAAGAGCCGAAACCTGGGGCGTTTTCCATTGGGGGAGACGAAACCGTGCCTACGGCAGTGCTGATCGACGGCGGTTTTTTCGTGAAGCGTTTCCGCGCCATCGAGCCGCACAATCTCTACAACGCACAGCGGGCTGCAGATCTGGCCTTTCGATGGGCGCTCGCCCATATGCGCGAAGGGAAAGGCGGTTCAATGCGGCATGAGCTCTACCGCATCTTTTTCTACGACTGCCCGCCTCTGGAAAAGAAGCTGCACAACCCCCTGACGAAGAAATCGGTTGATTTCGCAAAATCGCAGGAAGCCATATTTCGTCACGAACTGCATGCAAGGTTGCGCTGCAAGCGCAAAGTGGCGCTGCGCATGGGGCATCTGGCCGGTGACACTCCCTGGACGCTTCCTGCTTCGACCATTGAGGATTTGCTGAAGGGCAAGCGTCAATTCGCAGATTTGACGGGTGAGGACGTGCAACCCAACATCCGGCAAAAGGGTGTGGACATGCGGATCGGCATAGACATCGCCTCACTGGCCTTCAAGCGCCAAGTGGATCAGATCGTTCTGATGGCTGGCGACGCGGATTTCGTCCCAGCCGCCAAGCTGGCGCGGCGGGAAGGTATCGACTTTGTGCTGGACCCGATGTGGCGTAGCGTGCACCCCGGTTTGAACGAGCATATCGATGGGCTGCGGTCGGTGTGTCCGCAACCGGTCAAGAAAGGCAGCGACGGAGCCATCGTGCCACCCCCGGATTCATCAGGCCAAGGGCTTGCCTGACGCGCTTAATAAGAAGGAATAACGGCTTGCTGGGGATGTGCCTAGGCGCAGAGCGCCTGGCACCGCCGTCAAGCCGCTTTGCGGAACCCATCCGAATGCGCGCTGCCACCGCGCTGCAGCTTGCCGTGCGGCAGGCTCGCCAGGCGGGAGAACATGCGGCGGCAGTAGCCGGAGATCCAGAGGCATTTGTTGAGTTCGTCCACGGGCAGCGGGCCCGAGACGACGACGATGTCGTTGGCGGCCTGCAGCGCACCCGCGGCGCGCAGGCGGCGGCGGGTGTTGTTCGCCCAGGAGGTGATGCGCGAGGGCGTGCCGTGCTGGTGCACCTGGCCGGTGTGCTGGTCGAACGCGATGGCCACGGTATCGGTCCTGAGCTTGAAGCGGCGCTCGCCGGTGACGGCGCTGGGTGCCTCGCGCATGTCGTACAGGTAGTACGCGCCGGCCTTGAGTTGGTATTGCATGTCCATGGTGACGACCTCCGAGCGGGCATTGTCGAGCGGCCCCGGACAGGCAATCGCGCGGAAAAGGGCCGGAAAACCGTTCTTATCCGCGCCGCGGAAGAGGGCCGGACTGGCCTTCGGCGCGGGGGCTCGGGCTGCGGCGGAGAGGGGACACGAAAGGCCTGGGAATGCCGTGCGCCGCGCGTGCCATTGTGTCGGCACGCTCCGGCGGCTTCAACCCGCTGGCCATGGCAAAGGGTAACGGGTTGTGAGGCGCGCGGCCGCCGGGCCGCGCGCCATGCCTCAGAAGTCCACGAGGCTCAGGCCCACGCTGAATACGGTGCGCCGCCGGTTGTAGTCGGTGATGGTGTCGCCGTAGCCGCTGAAGAGCGCGGTGTGGAACCGCAGGTTGCTCTTGATGCCGCCCAGGTCCGTACCCACCGCGCGCATCCATTCCAGCCGCACGGCGCCGCGGCCGGTGGAGCCGAAGGCGCTGCGCGCCATCAGCGACAGGGTGTTGTCGCGGTCGTAGTTCCAGCCGAGCTGCACCTCGCCGCGGCCCATGTAGTCGATGATGTCCGGGTTGTCGTCGTCCGCGGCGCTTTCCTTCAGGCGCTTCCAGACGCGCGCGCTCACGGTCCAGCGGTTGTCCAGTTCCATGCCGGTCATCAGGTACACGCGGTTCCAGCTGCGCGACAGCGGCAGGTTCTGTCCGTTGGACTGGTGCACCAGCCCGATGCCGCTGTAGCGCCAGCGCCAGCCGAAGGGCAGCTTCGCGTCGGTGGGATAGACGTACATCACTTCCGGCTCGTGGTCGGTGGCGCGGAACGGCCGCGAGATGTCAGGGCTGAAGAGCTGCCAGTACGACTGCTGCGTGTAGCCGACCCAGAGCGAATCCTTGAGCGTCGGGTGGCCCTGCGTGAGCAGGCCCTGCGCGATCTTGGTGCGCACCGAGAGCTGGATGCGGGTTTCGGTGGTGCGGTAATCGACCTCCGAAGTCGCGGTGTGGTCCGCGGCGGGCGAGGTGGGCCGGCGGTTCACGGTGTCGGACGCCACCACCGAGACAGAGATCGGCCGGTAGCCGCGGAAGCGGAAGGTGCCGCAGTCGCTGCCCGATTCCAGCTCCCAGAAGCGCGAGAGCGTGCTGTATTGCTCGTCGCGGCAGCCCTCCACCTGGGCCACGTCGATGACGCGCGTGGCCGGCAGCGTGGTGTCCACCGGCGTGGGCGGCGCATTGTCCCCGGCCGGGGCCGCGGCGGATTTGCCCGCGCCCGTGGACGGCGCGGCGGCGACGGCCGGCGCCTGCTGCCAGGCCTGCTGCCCGGCCCACTGGTCGAAGCAGGCCAGCCGCGCCTCGCCGCTGCCCATGGCCGTGCAGCGGCGCCAGGCCTCGCCCGCGGCGCCGGAGGGCGCGGGCGGCTGTTGCGCCAGGGCTGCCCCGGCGGGTGCGCAGAGCGCGAGCGCCAGGGCGCCCAGCCGCACCGGGCGGGCAGCGGAGGGCCGGCCTGCCTGTGCGGCGCGAACGGAAGGCTTCGGTTGTCGTATGCGTTGGTCCATGGTCCGCGGATCTCCTTGCCGCAACTGCCGTACGCCAACCGGCCCATCCGGGTGGCGTGGATGATGATGAGGGTCTGGTGCCTGCCGCCCGCCGCATGCCCGGGGCCGGCCCGGGGTGGATGGCGCGTCCGGCGGGTTCATGGCGACGTCGGGGCGGGGGACTTGCGCGCCGCGAACTCGGCGCGCAGGGCGCGCAGCTTCTCGCGCGGGTCTTCGCGGGCGGTGTTCTTGTCCAGGCCCATCTCGGCGATGAAGCGGCTGGGCTGGGCGGCGACCATCTCGCGGCCCTTCTTGCGCCGCTTCGTCCAGCTCACGGCCAGGCTGCGCTGCGCGCGGGTGATGCCCACGTACATCAGGCGGCGCTCTTCCTGCAGGCGCTGCAGCGTGTCTTCGCTCACCTTCTGCTGGCGGCCCTCGTCGTCGTCGAGCTTGAAGGGCAGCATGCCCTCGGTCACGCCCACCAGCATCACGTGCGGCCACTCCAGGCCCTTGGAGGCGTGCAGGGTGGAAAGGGTGACGAGGTCCTCGTCCTTCTCGCGCTCGCTGATGGTGGACAGCAGGGCGATGGTCTGCGCCACCTCCAGCAGGCTCTTGGTCTCTTTCGCCACCACGGCGCCGGCGGTGTCCTCGATCTGCCCGCCCGCGCGCTGGCTCATCCAGTCGCAGAACTCGAGCACGTTGGTCCAGCGCGCACCGGCCACGGTCTCGCTGTCCTCGCTGTCGTAGAGGTACTGCTCGTAGCCGATCTCCTTCAGCCAATCGGTCATGAAGGTGCGCGCATCCTCGGCGCCATGGGTGTGGCGCGCCTTGTATTCCAGGTAGTTGATGTAGCGGCCGAACTCCATCACGCTCTCGTGCGCCTTGCGCGGCAGCACGGCTTCGAGCATGTGGTTGAAGAGCGCGCCGAACATGCTCACCTTGTGCTGCGTCGAGAACTCGCCGAGCTTGGCCAGCGTGGTGTGGCCGATGCCGCGCTTGGGCGTGGTGATGGCGCGCAGGAAGGCCGGGTCGTCGTCGTTGTTGATCCACAGGCGGAACCAGGCGCACAGGTCCTTGATTTCCGCGCGGTCGAAGAAGCTGGTGCCGCCCGAGACCTTGTAGGGCACGTTGGCCTTGCGCAGCGCCTTCTCGAACGGCTTGGCCTGGTGGTTGGCGCGGTAGAGGATGGCGAAGCTCTTCCAGGCCGGCTGCGGGTTCAGCGTGGCGCGCAGGCTCTGGATGCGGGCCACGGCGCGCTCGGCCTCGTGCTCCTCGTTGTCGGCGTCCACCACGCGCACCGGCTCGCCCTCGCCCAGCTCCGAGAACAGCGTCTTCGGAAAAAGCTTGGGATTGGGCTGGATGACGTTGTTGGCCGCGCGCAGGATGGCGCTGGTGGAGCGGTAGTTCTGCTCCAGCTTGATGACCTTGAGCTGCGGGTAGTCCACCGGCAGCTTCTTGAGGTTGTCCAGCGTGGCGCCGCGCCAGCCGTAGATCGACTGGTCGTCGTCGCCCACCGCGGTGAACCGGCCGCGCTCGCCCACCAGCAGCTTGAGCAGTTCGTACTGCGTGGCGTTGGTGTCCTGGTATTCATCGACCAGCACGTGGCCCAGCGACTGCTGCCACTTGGCGCGCACCTCGGGAAAATCGCGCAACAGGCGCAGCGGCATGCCGATCAGGTCGTCGAAATCCACGCTCTGGTAGGCCGTCAGGCGCTCCTCGTAGCGCTGCATGATGACGGCGATGCTGCGCTCGTTGTCGTCCTTCGCCTGGGCGAGCGCGGCGGCGCTGTCCAGGCCGGCGTTCTTCCAGGCGCTGATGGTCCATTGCCACTGCCGCGCGGTGGCGATGTCGGTGGTGCCGCCGGCCGCGTCCTTGATGATGCCGGTCACATCGTCGGCGTCGAGGATGCTGAACTGGGGCTTGAGGCCGAGCACGTGCCCGTCCTCGCGCACCATGCGCACGCCCAGGGCGTGGAAGGTGCAGACCAGCACGTCCCTGGCCGCGCGGCCGATCAGGTGCTGCGCGCGCTCCCGCATTTCGGCGGCGGCCTTGTTCGTGAAGGTGATGGCCGCGATGCGGCGCGGCTCCAGGCCGGTCTCGATGAGGCGGCCGATCTTCATCGTGATCACGCGCGTCTTGCCCGAGCCGGCGCCGGCCAGCACGAGGCAGGGCCCTTCCGTGTAGTGGACGGCCTGGAGCTGGGCGAGATTGAGACCGGCGGACATGCGGCGAGCGGAAACGGGAGGAGGGCTGGAAGCGGGGGCGTGGGCTGCCGCCGGACCGGGCATGGGCAGCCGGGCCGGCAGGCGGGTGCAGATGATAACGGGGCCGTCCGCCGCCGGGGTGTGCGGGGGGAATGCGGGCCGGGCCGATGCGGCGGCGTCCTACAGGACGCGCGCACTGCGAGAATGCCGCGTGCTCTCCGTGCTGGCCGTCACCTTTCCCTTCTTCGCGCTCGTGCTGTGCGGGTACCTGGCCACGCGCGCCGGGCGGCTGCCGCTGGCGGCGATCCCCGGGCTGAATGCCTTCGTCCTGTTCTTCGCGCTGCCGTGCATGCTGTTCCGCTTCGGCGCGCGCACGCCCATTGCCGAGCTGCTGGATCCGGCGGCCGCGGGCGTGTACCTGGCCTGCGGCCTGGCGCTGGTGGCCGCGGCCATCACGCTCACGCGCCGCCGGCTGGGCTGGAACGACGCGGCCTTCGGCGCCCTGGCGACGGCCTTCCCCAACACCGGCTTCATGGGCGTGCCGCTGCTGGTGGCGCTGCTCGGCCCGGCGGCCGCAGGGCCCGTGATTCTCACGATGCTGCTGGACATGGTGGTGACCACGGCGGTCTGCGTCGGCCTGTCGCGCCTGGGCGGAGGGGGCGCGCCGGGCGCCGAGGGCGCGCGGGTGGCGCTGGGGCGCGCCCTGCGGGGCATGGCGTCCAACCCCATGCCCTGGTCGATCGCGCTGGGCGCGCTGGCCTCGGGGCTGCAGGTGGTCCTGCCGGGGCCCGTGGACCGCACCGTGGGCCTGCTGGCGGATGCCGCGGCGCCCGTAGCCCTGTTCACCATCGGCGCGGTGCTCGCGCGAGCGGGCATGGCCACGCATCCGGGCGAGGTCCTGCGCCCCCGGGACGGCCTGGGCGCAGCGCTGGCCAAGCTGGTGGTGCATCCGCTGCTCGTCTGGGGTGCGGGCCATGCGGCGATCGCCGCGGGCGCGCCGCTGTCCGCCCCGGCGCATACGGCGCTGGTGCTCGCGGCGGCGCTGCCGAGCGCCAGCAACGTCTCGCTGCTGGCGGAGCGCTTCGGCGCGCACACGGGGCGCATCGCCCGGGTGATCCTGGTCTCCACGGTGCTGGCTTTCCTGAGCTTTTCGGCCGCGGTCGCCCTCTGGACCTGACCGCTTCGCATTCCTGTGGCCGGCTTCGGCCCGGTCATCGGGACGTTACGTGATTTCACGACATTGGCTGCGTTGCAGGCGCCCCGTGCGGCGCCTTCGTGAATCAGGAGCTCCACCATGACCACCCCTTCCGCTGCCCCGGCGCAGCCCGACTCCGTGGCCACACGGACGTATCTTTCGCAGATAGGCACCCACCTGGGCATGCCGCCCGGCATCCTCGAGTCGTTGCAGTCCGGCGAGCCTTTCGTGGGGCCTTCGGGCCTGCTGTGCCGCATCCACGTCCGCCGGGACGAAGACCGCTGGGCCGCCTATCCGGAAGTCCTGCTGCCGCTGGCCGCTGCCGAACTCGGCGGGATGGACGTGCCGCGGCTGCTGGGCGTGCAGGAGCAACTGCTCGGTGGCGAGGGCTGGCTGCTGGGCCTCATGGAAGACGGGGGGCTTCTGGGCCTGCGGCCGCTGCAGGCGCGCCACGACGCCGCCCGCGTGGCGGCCGACATGGACCGCGGCCACCTGCTGGCGCGAGCCGCCCTGGATGCCCTGGTGCCGCCCGGAGACTCCGCACCGTCCGGAGCCGGGCCCGCCGCAGCGCCAGCCGAGGGGGCCGCGCCGTGATCCGCGGTTCCGAGCAGGCGCTGCTGCGCGGCACGCAAAGCCGGTCCGACCGGTTCCAGGATGCCGGGGAATCCTCGGCGCCCGCGCAGGGGCGGGAGACCGTGCCGTCGTCCCGCAGCCTGGTGCCGCCCCGGGAGCTGGCGGTACTCGGCGCCGCAAGACAGGCCCGCGCGGCCGGCCTCGACGGCTCGGCCTCCCATCGGCGGACGACCCTGCCGTCGGAGCCCGGCGGCAGCTCGCGCTTCTATTCCGCGCGCCTGGACCTGGATCCGGTGGATTTCTCCGGTGAACCGGGCCTGTCCACCCTGCGGGGATCGCAGCGCGAGCGGCCGAACGTCGAGGAGTTCTCCCGCAGCAACTCGAGGTCGTCCCTGGACATCGACACGGTGGAGCGGCGCGGCGTGGACCGCGAGGCCGCGGCCCAGGAGGCCAGCGGCGACGAAGGCGACGCAGCGGATGCGGCCGTTGCCCGCCTGCGCATGCAGGTCATGGCCCACCTCGGCGCCATGCCGCTGGCCGAGGACGTGCAGGACCGCGCGGAGTTGCAGGCCCAGATGGAGGCGGAGTACGTCCAGTGGGCCGCGGACCGCCTGCTGGAGCGCCACAAGGCCTATGGCGCCACCGGGGGCTACCACTTCCGCGAACACATGCCGCCCGTGGGGTGGCAGCGTGCCTCCGTGGCCATCGCCTACGAAAGCCTCAAGGGCTTCATGACCTCGGCCACGCGCACGCCGTCGGGCGGCGCCATCTCGACGCTGCGAGACAACGAGGACGGGGACACCGCCTCCAAGATCTGGCCGGCCGTGTACGGCGGCATGGTGGCGGGCATGGTGAACTACCTCACCGAGTCCATCGTGGTGCCGGCCATGGACCGCCGTTCGCGCGTGGCGAACATGCCGGGCTTCAAGGCGGTGGACCCGAAGGTGCTGGTTCCCGACCCGGCGCCCGTGCAGCTGGAAGTGACTGCCGGCGGCGCCAAGCGTTTCTGGCGCCCCGCGCGGGATTCGGAGGTGGGCCGCACGTCCACCACGGAAGATGTGGTCCGTCCCACCCGCAATGCCCTGCGCGGCGCCGCGTTCGACCACCGCAAGCTCGTGGAGACGCGCCAGAAGCTCATGGACGGCAAGGCCGAGGCCGCGCTGCTCAAGCCGGTGCTCACGGCCAGCGCCAACGCCACGCGCCGCAGCCTGAGCAGCGAGGAGACGCTGGCGTCGCCCCTGCGTGCCCTGGGCTTCGGCGCGGTGGCTTCGGGCACGGCGTCGGCGGTGAACAAGGCGCTGCTGGAAACGACCAAGGCCCTGCCGCGCACCGGGCAGGTGGCGGTGTCCGACCTGGTGGGCGGCACGCAGCGCGTCAACCTCTTCCGGCTGGCGCTGCCCGACGATACCCAGGCGCCGCTGCAATGGCGCGATGCCCGGCGCCTGCCCGGCTTTGCCTGGAACGTGGCGCAGGAATCCGTGCCGCTGCTGGGCGAGGCTTTCCGCACGAGCGCCGGCGCGTTCCATGCCGCGCGCGACTTCTTCGTGCGCAGCGTGGGCGGCAACGTGGTGATCGGCGCGGTGGCCTCCGCGGCCGGCCTGCAGTTCGCCTCGATCGTCCGGGGCCGCTATGGCGTGCCCGACGGCGACGAGCCGCCCAATTCCCTGGGCGGGGTGATGCAGCAGGCCGGGCAGAGCTTTTTCAGCGAACTGGGCTGGAGTGGCTGGAAGGCGCTGATGGGCGACATCAGCGGCGAGCTGACGTCGCGCCTGGACCGCCGGCGCGACCAGACGCAGGAGCGCCTCTGGCGCGAGGCCCGTGGCGAGATGCGCGCGCTGGACCCGGTGCTAGGGTCCCTGCTGAGCGCGTCGATGCGTTCCTTCGTGCCGCCCGCACGCCAGCCCACCGCGGAGTCCTCCGATGCCGCGCTGCGCCGTGCCGAGGAGGGCCGCGCCCCGGTGCCCGCAACCGGGGGGGACGCCGTGCGCGACCACGTGGCGCAGGCGCTGGCGAGCCTGGCGGACCTGATGCGGGCGAGCCCGCAGGGCATCATCGCGCATGGCGCCGTGGCATCGGCCGCGGACAGCCTGCGCCAGCTGACCAGCGCGCACGGCGACGACATCCTGCACCTGCACGGCGTGGACCGCGCCCGGCTGCTGGACGTGCAGGCCCGCCTGGAGCGCGTGGTGCGCCACCTGGAGCAGCGCGAGGCGCTCATCGCCTGGCGTGAAGGGCCCCGGCCGCACGCCGACTGACCCTGGGCCCGGCCCGCTCAGATCGCCAGCGGATCCACGTCCACCAGCCAGCGCACCAGCCCCCGGTGCGCCGGGTCCGCGCGGCAGGCGTGCAGCAGCGGCTGCCAGGCCGCCAGGAAGCGCTGCAGCGCTGCGCGGCTCGGGCTCTCCAGCAGCATCTGCGCGCGCTCCACGTTGGCCACGCGCTGGATCGCCAGGGGCACGGGCGGGAACACCGTCACCTGCTCCAGCCCCGGAAGGCCCGCCTGCCGGGCTGCCTCGGCGCATCCGGCCAGGAAGGCCTGCGCCACCTCCTGCGTGCGCGCGTCGGCACGCACCAGCGCCTGGAACGCGAAGGGCGGCATGGCGGCCTCGGCGCGCTCGGCGAGCTGCCGCGCGGCGAAGGCCGGGTAGTCGTGCCGGCGCAGCGCCGCGTACACGGCATGGTCGGGGTGGTAGGTCTGCACCCACATCTCGCAGGCGCCGCCCTGGGCGGCGACGTAGCCCGCGTCCCGGCCGGCGCGGCCCGCCGCCTGCATGAGCAGAGCGAACAGCCGCTCGGGCGCCCGGAAATCGCTGGAGAACAGCGCGCCGTCCGGCTGCACTGCCGCCACCAGCGTGATGCGCCGGAAATCATGCCCCTTGGCGACCATCTGCGTGCCCACCAGCACGTCCACCTCGCCTGCATGCACCTGGGCGAGCTGCTCTTCCAGCGCGCCCTTGGCTTTCGTGGTGTCGGCGTCGATGCGGGCCACGCGCGCGGCGCGGCGTTCCGGCGTGATCACGTTGCGCAGCAAGGCGGCCAGCTGCTCTTCCAGTTGCTCGGTGCCGCGACCGATCGGAGCGATGTCCGGGTTGCCGCAACCCGGGCAGGCATAGGGCACGCGCTGCGCGAACCCGCAGTGGTGGCAGCGCAGCGAGCGGTCGATCTTGTGGAACACCTGGTGGGCGCTGCAGTGCGGGCAGTCGCTCTTCCAGCCGCATTCCGTGCAGTGCAGCACCGGGGCGAAGCCGCGGCGGTTGAGCAGCACCAGGCACTGCTCGCCGCGCTCCACGCGCTCGGTGATGGCGGCCACGAGCGGCGGCGAAAACACGGCGCCGCGCGGCTGCTGCGCCATGTCCACCAGCCGCACGCGCGGCAGTGCGCCCGCGCCGATCCGGCTGGGCATGTGCAGCCGCAGGTAGCGCCCGCCCGGGTCCCCGTCTGCGGGCGGGCGGCTCGCGTGCCAGCTCTCGAGCGACGGCGTGGCCGAGCCGAGGATCACCTTGGCGCCCTGCTCGCGCCCGCGCCAGATGGCCAGGTCGCGGGCGGAATAGCGCGCGCCCTCCTGCTGCTTGTAGCTGGCGTCGTGCTCCTCGTCCACCACGATGAGCGCCAGGCCCGGCAGGCTCGCGAACACCGCCATGCGCGTGCCCAGCACGATGCGCGCCTGGCCGGCGTGCGCGGCCAGCCAGCTTTTCAGCCGCTGCGGGTGGGTCATGCCGCTGTGCAGCGAGACCACGCTGTCGGCCCCGTAGAGCGGCGCGAAGCGCGCCAGGAACCGCGCCTCCAGCTGCGGCGTGAGGTTGATCTCCGGCACCATCACCAGCACCTGGGCGGCGGGGTCGGCTGCCAGGGCCTGCTGCACGCAGCGCAGGTACACCTCGGTCTTGCCGCTGCCCGTGCTGCCGTAGAGCAGGAAGGGGCCAGGCCGGGCGGCGATGGCGTCCGTGGCCGCCTGCTGCTCGGCGCTCAGGGCATGGGGCCCGGGCGCATAGGGCGGCGCGGCTTCCCCGGCCGTGGCGGCCGGCGCACGCCGCAGGCGCCGAGCGAGCTGCGCGGGCGTGAGGTCGCGCAGCTGCGGCGGCAGGGCGGCAAGCGCTACCTCGCCGAGCGCCCGCTGGTAGTAGCGCGCCGCGAAGGCCACCAGCCGCCGCCAGGCCGCGTCCAGCGGCGCCAGCCCCTCCAGCACGCCCGCCACCGGCCGCACCGCGGCGCCGCGCGGCAGCTCCGGCGCGTCGGCCGGCGCATCCCACACCACGCCCAGCACTTCGCGCGTGCCCAGGGGCACCCGCACCAGCGTGCCCGGCTCCAGCGGGTGTGCGCTCGCATAGCTCAGCGGACCGCCCACCGCGCTGTGCGCGGGGGTCTGGACGGCAACCGAGACGATCGTGCCGCCGGTGGTCACGGCGGGTGGCGATGCGGCGGACGTGGGCTGGGAGAGGGGCTGGGACACGGAAGGGTCGGGGGGCGAGGGCCGGGGCGGCGCCCGAGTCTGCCGCAAGCGGCCGCCGGGTGCACGGAGGGATTTTCCGGCGGGGTGTGGATAACTTTGTGGGCATCCGGGGACATCCAGGGGGCAGGCGGTGCACAGCTGCCGCGCGCGAGGGTGTTCCGGAGTTCCCAGGGTGACGAAAAAATCCTTGTGAATCAAGGCTGTTGGGCGAACTGTTTCAAGTCCCGTCTTCGACTCCGGCCTGTGGATTGCTGCGCCGCCGCATGCGCCGGAGTGTGCATAAGTGGCCTTGTCAAGAGTTCCGCAGCCCCCTGGATTGTGGTAGGAGGGGGCTTTCTGTGCGGTTCTGCCTTCGGTTCACCCGGCAAGTGCTTGATTTGACGGGGGTTTTGGAGAAATCCAGAGTTTCTGTGGATAACTTTGTTGATATCCACTGTGTACCGCGCGCAGGCCCTTGAAAACACGGGCTTCCGTCACGCTGCCCGGAAATTCGGCAGCAGCCCTGCTTCCCATATGAATCAATGACTTGGCGCTGTTCGAAGAAATCGTCGGGGCCGTCACGCCGTGCACTCGCCAGCCGCTCGGCTGCACCGCCGTGGTGCCGGCGATGTGCATAAGTCAAGGTGCGGCGGGTGCCCGGCTGCCCGCCTCAGGCGCGTCGCGTGCCCGTCGCTGCGCGCATCGCCCGGGAGTGGCCGTGCACCGCTTCCACCAGGGCGGCGACGTGTTCCGGCGGCGTGTGCTGGCTGATCCCGTGGCCCAGGTTGAAGATGTGCGTCGGGCCGGTGGTGCCACGGTCCGTGTGCGGGGCGCCGAAGCGGTCCAGCACGGCCCGCGCCTGGGCGGCGATCGCCTCCGGCGGCGCGAACAGCACGTTCGGGTCGATGTTGCCCTGCAGCGCCTTGCCCGGGCCGCCCACCGCGCCGCCCACCAGCGCGCGGGCGCGGGCCAGGTTGGCCGTCCAGTCCAGGCCCAGCACTTCGCAATCCAGGCCCCTCATGTCTTCCAGCCACAGCGCGCCGCCCTTGGTGAACACGATGCGCGGCACGTCGGTGCCGTCCACGCCGGTGCGCTTCAACTGCGCCAGCACGCGCGCGGTGTAGGCCAGGCTGAACTCCTGGAAGGCACCGTCGGCCAGCACGCCGCCCCAGCTGTCGAACACCATCACCGCCTGCGCGCCCGCGTCGATCTGCGCGTTCAGGTAGGCCGCCACGGCATCGGCATTGATCGCCAGGATGCGGTGCATCAGGTCCGGCCGGGAATACATCAGCGTCTTCACCAGCCGGTAGTCGTCGCTGCCCTTGCCTTCCACCATGTAGCAGGCCAGCGTCCAGGGGCTGCCGGAAAACCCGATCAGCGGCACCCGGCCGTCCAGCGCACGGCGGATGGAGGTCACGGCGTCGAACACATAGCGCAGCTTCTCCATGTCGGGCACGGCCAGCTGGTCCACCGCGGCCTCGTCGCGCACCACGCGGGCGAAGCGCGGGCCCTCGCCCTCGGCGAACGACAGGCCCAGGCCCATCGCGTCCGGCACCGTCAGGATGTCGGAGAACAGGATCGCCGCATCCAGCGGAAACCGCTCCAGAGGCTGCAGCGTGACCTCGGTCGCGTAATCCACGTTGGTGGCCAGCCCCATGAAACTGCCCGCGCGTGCGCGCGTGGCCTTGTATTCGGGCAGGTAGCGGCCGGCCTGGCGCATCAGCCACAGGGGCGTGTAGTCGGTGGCCTGGCGACGGCAGGCGCGCAGGAAGGTGTCGTTCTGGAGCGGGGCGAAACTCATGGCGGGCATTGTCGCAGGGCCCGCTGCCGCCCTGCGCCCATGGACTGGCCGGCCTTGCCCCAGATCAAGCCGCGGGCCCGCCACCCGGGGCCGCACCCCGCCGCCCTCCGGTCCGCGCGCCCCCGCTGCGCGGCGGAAACGGCGCCGCGCCCGCCGGCTGCCGCTCCAGCTGCGCGGCCCGCTCCTGCAGCTGCGCCAGGCTGCGGTCCAGGGCGTCCAGGTGCTCCGCATCCAGGCTCAGCGCCAGATCCCGGTTGATGGCCCGCACCTCCGGCCACAGGGCGGCATGCAGCCGCGTGCCGGCCTCCGTCAGGTACAGCCCTGCCGGCCGGCCGTCCGCCAGGGGCTTGCGCTGCACCAGGCCCTTGTCCTCCAGCGAGCCGATCGCCCGCGACACCCGCGCGCGGTCCAGCTCCAGCCGCACCGCCAGCACCGAAGACTGCAGCCCCGGCTCCTGCGCCAGCCACATCACCACGCCCCACTCGCGGCGCGTGATGCCGTGGCTGCGCTCGCACAGGCGGGTGACCAGGCGGCCCGAGGCCGCCGCCAGCTTCACCAGCCGGTACAGCAGCAGGTCGCCGGGCTGGGCCGGCGCCGCCAGCGGGTTGCCTTCCGAAGGGCTGGACGGGACGGACGGGGAGGCGGGTGCGGAACGGGCGGCAGGACGGGAGGGGCGCGTCGCCATGCGGGAATGTCCTCATCGGGGTTGATTTGAACAATTGTCGTGCCGCTGCGTACAGTGCCAGCCATCCCTGCCGATGGAGTGCACCGCCATGACCCTGCGCCGCGAATTCCTCTTGAACACCCTGGCCCGCCCGGCCCTGCTGGGCGCCGCCGCCTCCCTGGGCGCGGGCGCCGCGCTGGCCCAGGCGCAGGACGCGCCCCTGCGCATCGTCGTCGGCTACGCCCCCGGCGGATCGAGCGACCGCGTCGCGCGCATCGTCGGCGACAAGCTGCAGCGCGTGCTGGGCACCCCCGTCATCGTCGAGAACAAGGTCGGCGCGGGCGGCCGCATCTCCGCCCAGTACGTCAGGAACGCGCCGCCCAACCAGCCCATGCTGCTGCTGGCCAACCCCGCGGTGATGGTCGTCTCGCCCCTGGTGGTGAGCGACGTGGGCTACCAGCCCGACCAGGATTTCGTGCCCGTGAGCGAGGTCAACAACTACGTCTTCGGCGTGGCCGTGGGCGCCGCCGTGCCCGTGCGCGAAATGCAGCACCTCCTGGCCTGGATGCGCGCCAACCCGCGCTCGGCCAACATCGGCGTGCCCGCCACCGGCAGCCTGCCGCACTTCTTCGCCCTCATGCTGGGGCAGAAGGCCGGCATCACCGTCGAGGCCGTGGGCTACCGCGGATCGGCCCCGCTCATCACCGACCTGATCGGCGGCCAGATCCCCGTGGCCGTGGACACGCTGGACGCCCTGCAGCCCCAGCACGAGGCCGGCAAGCTGCGCCTGCTGGCCGTGTCCAGCGAGCAGCGCCTGCCCGAACTGCCCCAGGTGCCCACGCTGCGCCAATCCGGCGTGGACCTGGCCGCCTCCGGCTGGAACACCCTGTTCGCGCCGCGCTCCATGCCCGCCGCGCAGGTGGACCGCTATGCCGCGGCCGTCCACAAGGTGATGCAGGACAAGGACGTGGTCAAGCAGTTCAAGGACAACCACCTGGACCCCGTCGTCAGCACCCCCGCGCAGACGCGCCAGAGCATCGCCGCCTACCGCAAGCAGTGGGAGCCCGTGATCCGCAACTCCGGGTACCGCCCATGACCGCCGTGCACGGGAGCACCCCCGCGGGCCGCGCTGCGCCGCGGCCCCACATCGTCTTCATCGTCGCCGACGACCTGGGCTACGCCGACCTGGGGTGCTACGGCGGGCGCGATGCCGCCTTCGGTCCCGTCTCGCCTGTGCTGGACCAACTGGCCGCCGGCGGATTGAAGTTCACCCAGGGCTACTCCAATTCGCCCGTCTGCTCGCCCACGCGCTTCGCGCTCATGACGGCGCGCTACCAGTACCGCCTGCGCGGCGCAGCGGAGGAGCCCATCCGCACCGCCACCCGCGGCAACGACCGCCTGGGCCTGCCGCCCGCGCACCCCACGCTGCCCTCGCTGCTCAAGGACGCCGGCTACCGCACCGCCCTCATGGGCAAATGGCACCTGGGCTACCCGCCGCATTTCAGCCCCATGAAGTCGGGCTACGAGGAATTCTTCGGCCCCATGTCGGGCGGGGTGGACTACTTCACCCACTGCGGCGCCAACGGCACGCACGACCTCTGGTTCGGCGAAGAGGAAAAAGCCCAGGAGGGCTACCTGACCGACCTCATCACCGACCACGCGGTGGACTACATCGAGCGCATGGCCGCAGGCGCGAAGGAGCAGGGCACGCCCTTCTTCCTGAGCGTGCACTACACCGCCCCCCACTGGCCCTGGGAAACCCGCGACGACGAGGCCCTGGCCCACGAGTTGCGCGACAGCAGGCAGGCGATCTACCACCTGGCCGGCGGCAACGTGGAAACCTACCGCCGCATGATCCACCACATGGACGAAGGCATCGGCCGCATCATGGGCACGCTGCGCGCCCACGGCCTGGAGCGCGACACCCTCGTCGTCTTCACCAGCGACAACGGTGGCGAACGTTTCTCCGACAACTGGCCCCTGGTGGGCGGCAAGATGGACCTGACCGAAGGCGGCATCCGCGTGCCCTGGATCGCCCACTGGCCCGCCGCCATCGCCCCCGGCGGCACCAGCGCCCAGCCCTGCCTGACCATGGACTGGAGCGCGACGATGCTGGAGCTGGGCGGCGCGCAGCCGCACCCCGACTACCCGTGGGACGGCCAGACCCTGGCCCCGCTGTTGGAAGACGCCGCCTGGACCGCCGACCGCCCCCTGTTCTGGCGCATGAACCACCGCGGCCAGCGCGCCATGCGGCACGGCGACTGGAAATACCTGCGCGTGGATGGCGTGGATTACCTGTTCAACCTGGCGCAGGACGAGCGCGAGCGAGCGAACCTGGCGCCGCTGCAGCCTGGAAGGCTGGCAGAGATGGTGCAGGCGTGGGAAGCGTGGGAGGCGACCATGCCGGCGATTCCGGGGGATGCGACGGTGAGCCTTTGCTACACGGACAAGGATATGCCGCAAAGGTAATTTTCAGTGGGGGCAGTGACGGTTGCGGCAGAGAAGGTGGGGTGCGGATTATTAATATGTTTCATGACTTTTGTTAATGAAGGCATGAATGACATAGTGGATGGATCTTGGATTAACATTTAAAAACAAATTTTTTAGTAATAGGCTGTCGAGTTTTTGTTTCGGCAGACCTATCATCCGGCGCGTTTCAACTTGACTCTGCAGCAACGAGAGGGCTGCAGCCATCACAATGACACGCCGCGTCACCATCCAGACGCCCCTGGGAGAGCAGCTGCATTTCCGGCAGCTGCGGGGCAGCGAGGAGCTGAGCCAGCTTTTCTCCTTCGACATCGACCTGCTCTCGGAGGGGCGCGACATCGATCCCAAGGCGCTGCTGGGCAAGACGGCGACGGTGGAGATCGAGACCGAAGGCGGCGGCAAGCGGTACCTGGACGGCCTGGTCACGCGCTTCGGCATGCAGGGGCAGGACCATCGGCTGTATTCGTACCACCTGCGCCTGCAGCCCTGGCTCTGGGTGGCCACGCGGCGGCAGGATTTCCGCATCTTCCAGTTCAAGACCGTCCCGCAGATCGTGGAAGAGGTTTTGAGCCGTTACGGTTATCCGATGCAGTTGAAGCTCACGCGCGCGTACCGCGCCTGGGACTACTGCGTGCAGTACGGCGAGAGCGACTTCGACTTCGTCTCCAGGTTGCTGGAGCATGAAGGGGCGTACTACTACTTCCAGCACGCGAGCGGCCAGCACACCCTGGTGATCGCCGACGACATCGTGGCCGGCCACGAGCCCCTGCCGGGCGCGGCCGTGATCCCGTTCTACCCGCCCGAGAAATCGGCCACGGCCGACCGCGAGAACATCCACGCCTGGACGCTGGGCGAGGAGATCAAGCCCGGCCGGTACTACAACGACGACTACGACTTCAAGAAGCCCCGGTCGGACCTCTCCAACATGCGCCAGCAGCCGCCGGGGCACGCGCACGATGCGTACGAGATCTACGAATGGCCGGGCGGCTACGTGCAGCACGGCGACGGCGAGCAGTACGCCCGCGTGCGCCTGCAGGAAGGGCTGACGGGCCACAGCACCGTACGTGGCGAATCCCGCCACCGCAGCCTGGCCACGGGCTACACCTTCACGCTGGAGAACTACCCGCGCGGTGACCAGAACCGGCAATACCTCATCACGGGCGTCACCTACCACCTGCACGAGAACCCGCGCAGCTCTTCCTTCAACAGCGCCAAGCCGGGCGAGGCGCTCAGGCACAACGAGGAGCAGGGGTCCTTCCAGAAGTTCAGCCTCACGGCCCAGCCCACGAGCCTGCCCTACACCCCGGCCAGAAAAACACCCAAGCCACGCACGACAGGCCCGCAGACGGCAGTGGTCGTAGGCCCGGCGGGCGAGGAAATCTGGACGGACGAATACGGCCGCATCAAGGTGCAGTTCCACTGGGACCGGCTGGGGGCGATGGACGAGAACTCCAGCTGCTGGGTGCGTGTGGCCACGAGCTGGGCGGGCTCGGGCTTCGGAGCGATCTCGATCCCGCGCATCGGGCAGGAAGTGATCGTGGACTTCCTGAACGGCGACCCGGACTATCCCATCGTCACGGGCAGCGTCTACAACGCCGCGAACATGCCGCCGTGGGCCTTGCCGGGCAATGCGACGCAGTCGGGCATCAAGACGAAGTCCAGCAAGGGCGGCGCGTTCGGCGACGGCATGAAGAACGGCGCAGGCGACGCCAACGCGATCCGCTTCGAGGACAAGAAGGGCGCGGAGCAGGTGTGGCTGCATGCGCAGAAGGACCAGCTCATCGAGGTGGAGAACGACGAGGACCACTGGGTGGGCCAGGACCGGCGCAAGACGATCGACCGGGACGAGACGAACACCATCCACCGGGACCGCACGGAGACGGTGGACCGCGACGAGAAGATCACGGTGCACAACAACCGCACGGAGCGGGTGGACCACGACGAGACGATCAGCATCGGCGACAACCGGAAGGAAGACGTCGGCATCGACGAGACGGTCTCCATCGGCAACAACCGCAGCAAGACGGTCGGCGTGACGGAAACGGACTCCATCGGCAGCAAGTGGAGCATCAGCGTCGGCAAGATGAAGACCGAGACCATCGGCCTGCTCAACCTGTTCAACGTGGGCATCGGGAAGATGGAGAACATCGGCGTGGCCCGCATGACCAACATCGGCGTGGCCTACAACCTCAACGTCGGCATGGTGATGATGACCAACGTGGGGATGAGCCAGAGCGAGAACGTGGGCATGAAGAAGACCACGGACGTCGGCAAGAGCTACGACATCACCGCGGGCGACGAACTCTCCATCACCGTGGGCGCCGCCAGCCTGGTGATGAAGAAGGACGGAACCATCACCATCAACGGCAAGGACATTGCGCTGTCGGCGTCCGGGGAAATCTCCGCGGTGGCCAGCAGCACCATGACGTTGAAGGGCTCGAAGATCCTCGAGAACTGACGGTGGCCATTCCTGCCCTGCAGCGCATGCACTGCGAAGAGGTATCCACCAAATGGTGGCTCCGCCGCGCCGCATGCCTCGAACCCACCACCCGCTTCGAATGGCTGGCCGAACTGGATTCGGCCATCGATGCCCACCTGGATGCGCTGCTGGAAGGCGGCGCACTGGCCCCTGCCTGCGCGGCAGAGGCTCTCGACAAATCCCTGCGGCTGCGCGCCGAGGATGCCGTTGCGGATGCGTTCACCGTCGTGGCCCTGCGCTGCGCCAGCGACGGCGCCGCGGGCTTGCTGCAATGCGCCGCGGACGAACGCCTGCTGCCCGCGACGCGGCACTACCTGGCCTGGTCGCCAGAGGCCGCGGCAACGCAATGCGTGGCGCAGGCCGGCGCGGACCCCGCCTCGGTGCTGCACCTCGCCGCGCTGCGCGCACTCCACGTGCATGGGCTGACCGGCACCGATCTCGGCGCCCGCCTGCGGCAGTCGACGGTGGAGGATGCGCCCGTGGTGCTGGAGGCGCTGGGCGACTGCGGTGCCGTGGATGCGCTGGGTTGGGTGCTGCAGGTCATGGACAACCCCCAGTGGCCCGAAACGTCTCCTCTGCGCTTCGCCGCCGCGCATTGCGCGGTGCTGCTGGGCGAGGCACCCCGTGCGCTGCCGGTGCTCACGGCCTGCGCGACGGGCGGGCTGCCGCATGCGGCCGCCGCGTGCCGGCTCCTGGGCCTGTGCCTGCCCGCCGCGGACCTGGAGCGGCTGGCCCGGACGATCCACGGCGGTACCGCGAATGTCGCACCCGATCCGGCACTGGCCCTCCGGTGCCTGGGTTGGGGCGGCCATCTTCGGCACGTGCCGACCGTGCTGGACTGCCTGCAGCAACCGCCCCTCGCCCCCGTGTGCGAAGAGGCCTTCCTCCACATGACCGGGCTGCGGTTCGAACAGGTGCTGGAGGCCGATGCACCGGTGGACCCCCTGCCTGCGCATGCGCTGCTGCGCCGCTGGTGGGAGGCGCACCGCAGCGGCTTCGACCATGGCACCGCCTGCCTGTCCGGCCAACCGGCCACGCCCGCGCACTTGGGCGAAGTACTGCTCTCCGGTACGCAGGGCGCCCGAGAAACCGCTGCGCTGCGGCGCCTGCTGGCCCTGCCCGGAAGCCTGCGGTTCCCGACCCGGGCCCATGTCCAGCGGCAATGGGCCCGCATGGACGCCTGGCAACGCCCGCCTGTGCCATCCCGTGACACGTCCCGTGCCCCCTCCCTTGAAAGATCCCCATCGTGAGCACTTCTTCCAGGCAACACCCCGCGCACAGCGGCACGGCATCCGCTGAATCGCCCGGCATGTCCGCATTTTTCGGCGTGGTGGTCGGCACGCTCACGGGCTTCGAGAACGCCGCGGTGCCGCTCGTGGCCTGGGGCGGGCGGCCGGCGCAGGCGGCCCGCACCATCGTGCATCTGCAGCCCCACCACGTCGGCGAGAGCGTGGCCATGCAGTTCGAGGAAGGCGATCCCGCCAAGCCGCTGGTGATGGGCATCGTCAAGACTGCATCGCCCATGGGCTCCGACGCACTGCCCGATGCGCTGTCCGCCGCGCGCCCGCTCGCCGTGACGGTGGACGACGAACACCTCCTGCTCACCGCGCGCCGCAGCATCACACTGCAGTGCGGCCGCGCCTCCATCACGCTGGACGACAAGGGCCATGTGGAGATCCGCGGCACCTACGTGCTCTCGCGCTCTTCCGGGCAGAACCGCATCAAGGGCACGTCCGTGTCCCTGAACTGACCGCCGCGGCACGGCCCTGCATGAACCTCATCAACCACACGCCCTTCGCCGCGGAGCTGACGACGCGGCACGACGGCCAGGGCCGGGAATGCCTGCTGCTGGTGGTCAAGGCCACCTACGCGCTGCCGGCCCACCGGGGCGTGCCGGCCATCGCCGCAATCCAGCAGCCGATCCACTTCGCGGACACGGCCACGGGCGAGCCCGGCCGCTCGGCCCCCGTGTACGAGAGCGACCTGTGCCCGCCGAAGCTGCGGGCGGACGTGCTGCTCATCGGAAGCGCGTACGCGCCCCAGGGCCAGCCCGCGGACCGGGTGCCCGTGGGGCTCGCCGTGGGCGACCTGCGCAAGGGCTTCGTGGTCACTGGCCCGCGCCACTGGGCCCACAGCGTGATGGGCCAGCAACTGAGCGCCCCGCGGCCCTTCGTGCGGCAGGCCATCAGCTACGACATCGCCTTCGGTGGCACCCTTCCCGGCGAGGCTCCGGGTGCGGAAGACCAGGTGTTCGATGCCAATCCCGTGGGCCGGGGTTTCCGCCCCGCGGCGCGCTGGCCCGAACACACGCCCGGCCCGCAGACCGAAGAAACGCACGCACCCATCGCCTCCGCCCAGGGGCGCTATGCGCCCATGGCCTTCGGACCGCTGGGCCGGCACTGGCCGCCACGGCGCGGCCATGCGGGCACCTATGACGCCGCCTGGCGCGAGCGCCGATACCCCTTCCTGCCGGAAGACTTCGATCCGCGCTATTTCCAGGCCGCGCCCGAAGACCAGCAACTGCCCGCCCTGCGCGGCGGCGAGACGGTGCGGCTGCTCAACCTCTGCCCGCCCACGCACACCGCACAGGACCTGCTCGAATTCACGCTGCCGGACCTTGCGCTGCCCGTGCGCCTGCATGGCCGCTCGGGCGTGGAGGCGCCCACGCCGGTGGCCGACACCCTGCTGATCGAGCCCGACGCACAGCGCTTCAGCATCACCTGGAAGGTGGACCGCCCCCTGGGCAACGACCCGTACCGCTTCCACCGCGTGGAAGTGGGCGAGCGGCCCAAGGGGCTGCTGGTGCGCATTCCGCTGGAAGTGCTGGCGGGCGAGCTGCCTTCGCGGCAGGGCCTGCAGGGGCTGGGGGGCCGGATATGAGCCGCCCTGTCGCCGTGCTGCGCACCGGGGCCGTCACCTCGGTGGCGCTCGATGCGCCCTCCACGTTCGCCGCCCTGCGCACGCGGCTCAACCACTTCACCGAAAGCGGCTTCCTCGATACCCGCGGCGAGCGCGTCGTGGCCGCCCGCGTGGAACTGCCGGCACACGCGGAGACACCGGACGGCGCGCATATGCCGCCAGGCCACGACCCCGAGCGCCATCCGGTCCACCGGCAGGTGGAACTGCTGGCCCGCGCCGTGCGCGAGTGCGCGCACGGCCTGCCGTTCATCGACGCGGCCGCGGTGCCCCTGCTGGTCTGCGCTTCGGAAATCACCCGCCCCGGCCGCCCCACCGACCTGGATGCGCCGCTCATGGACGGCCTCATGGCCCGCCTGCGCTGCCGCTTCGCGCCGCAATCCGCCGTGTATGCCTATGGGCAGGCCGCCATCGGCATGGCCATGCACCACGCATTCGAGTTGCTGCAGCAGCACCCGGTCGTGCTGCTGGCCGGCGTGGACAGCCTGGCGGACTTCCACACCCTGGGCGCCTTGCATGCGCGGGGCCGCATCCTGGCCACCGACCGCATGGAAGGCTACATCCCGGGCGAGGCGGCCTGCGCGCTCCTGCTGGGCCGGCCCGACCAGGTGGAACGCATTCCACCCCGGTTCAGCAACCGCGCCGCGCTGCAGGCCCCGCCCGCGCCCCCGCCGCATCCCTACGCCAAACCCGTCGCAGCGCCCGCGCTCTACTGCATGGGGTACAGCGTGACACGCGAAGCCGCGCTGCCGGACAGCGACCTGCCCGTGCACGGGCAGGCGCTGATGGAAGCCATCCGCGGGGCGCTGGCACCCATCGATGCACAGGGCACGGGCGCTGCCCAGGTCGGGCTGCGCATCTGCAGCCACCTCCACAGCCACCACCGCGCCAAGGAAATGGCGCTGGCCTGCGAGCGCGCCGCGGTATCCGCCACCCCGCAGTGGTGCCTGGCCGACAGTCTGGGCGAGACCGGCGCCGCGGCCGGCCCCCTGGCCCTCGCGGCGGCCTACGCCGCCATGCACAAGGGCTACAGCCCCGCCACCGTGGCCCTCGCCCTGCTGGCCAGCGAAGAGGAAGGCGAGCGCAGCGCGCTGCTCCTGGGCTTCGGCCCCTACCAGCCCTGACCGCCGGCTTGGCGCCACGCACGCACACGTCCCGGAACGCACCGCACCACACCGACCATGTTCAAGATCTACGCCAACGACCGATCCATCGCCGGCAAGGCCTCCGCGCAGGGCAAGAGCGCCTGCGCCTTTCCCGACGTGTGCGGCAGCCCGCCCAAGCCGCCGCGCATCGGCATACCCATTCCGTACCCGAACACCGCGTTCATCAAGCATCTGGAGAATGGCTCCACCTCCGTGCTCATGTACGGCGCCCCGTGCGCCCTGCGCGACAAGAGCCGCATCGCCACCAGCACCGGCAACGAACCCGCCACCGAAGCCTTCAAGAAAGGCGTGGTCTCCAACGTCATCAAGGGCAAGGCGTACTTCGTGAGCTGGTCACCCAATGTGTTCGTGGAGGGCTACAACGTGCCCCGGCACCTGGACCTGATGAGCCACAACCACAAGAGCTGACGAGGAAAGAAAGAAAAAGGAAGGGGCGCCGATGTTTTTGCCGATGAACCCGGCCGTGCAGGGCGGGATGGCCGAGGGGGCCGTGTTGACGGGGGCAGGAGGGATGCCCGCGATGGGAGCGGGTGCGGGCGCCGGTACGTTGGACCCGGATTTTCCGCGCGGGGGGCGCCGGCCTGGCACGCGGGGAGCTGCGGCAGCGGCTGCTTCAGCGGCACTGGCTTCGGGGATCAAGTCCGCCGCGAACGTGGCCACGCAGGTCTATCGCGACAACCAAGACAAGGACCAGAAGTGCAAGACGTTTCCGTATAGCCAGCGGGCGACCGAGTGCAAGGGCGGGAAGGCGCACCATATGGTGCCTGACAGGGCGTGGCGGACCCCCGGCAGTCGCGGCAAATGGACGAACATCCCGCCCCTCGATGACGCGATCAATACGGCGCGAGAATCCATTCCCGTGGTTGGTGATCTGTACAAGGGCGGGTACTACTACGCCAATATGGACGAGGGCAAGGGTCTATGTATTTGCCTTTCTTCAGATGACCACGATGAGGTTCATCAGAACTATGATCCCGAAGAGCGATCGATAGGGACGAAAAACAAACCCCAGTTCACTGCAACTCTAATTGAGCTTGAAAAGTTAGCTTCCAAGGTGATTTCGGAGGTCACAGGCTGTGATGAAGAAACCTTGCTTCAGGCGATGAGGGCACATCATGAGAAGCTAGGTTTTGAAGATGATAGGCTTCTAAGGGCTGATCCAAGTGGACGCAGCGGAATAACAATCGAGAAAATGGGGGGATATGTTGGTCGAAGAACTCCTGGAAAGATTGATTTCTAAATGAAGAAAAAACTTCCTTCGCTAAAGTTTCTTAGTGGAAAAATCGTCGAGAAAGACACGTATGTGTTCTCCTCAAGGCTTGATGAAATTCCAGATGGAGAATATTTTCATGCACGTATAACAGGTTATCGGGCTGGAAATTTCGTATTTCAAGATAGAAATATGGAGGTGACTTCGGTCTGCATTCGCAGAGAAACGGCCGAAGAGCCGCTGCGGGCAACGTGCTTGCTTCCTAGATTCAACTCTGTGGTTGGATTTTTGCAAAAGGGAGGAGATCAGTACGATGAAACCTTGCCTCCTCCCCCCACCGAAGGTGGTGGTGTCATGTCTCAACTTCGTCTCATCGATGGGAAGCTTTATGCGGCTGGGACTGTGGGGTGTATATTCAGAAGGAATGGAAAGAACAATTGGGAGTTGCTTGATAAAGGTTTGAACTCAAAGCACGCAGCAGACTATAGGGAGGAGGGCGCGTCCTGGTCGGAGGCTTTGAAAAAAACAGATATTCAAACCAGAACAAATGCGATCAATGGTCGAGCTGGGAAGGTATTATCTGCAGGTCAAAAAGGAGAGGTATTCTTCTTAAAGGAGGATCGATGGGAGCGTGTTAATTCGGGCACGAATGCCACGTTGCGTGATATCGTTGTAAGCAAAGCCGGGGTCTTTTATATTTGTGGTCGAAATGGTACGCTCATTGCGGGAGATGAACGCGGTTTTTCGCCAATAATAACGAATATCGATGACTACCTGAAATCGATGGCGTTTTTTAATGATGAGCTTTACGTCGGTGGTTCAAAAGGGCTATACAAGCTGGTGCAGCAGTCTCTGCAGCCAGTACTTACTAGTCAGAACA
The DNA here is from genome assembly GCF_040892545.1 of Paracidovorax avenae. Lineage (NCBI taxonomy): Bacteria > Pseudomonadati > Pseudomonadota > Betaproteobacteria > Burkholderiales > Comamonadaceae > Paracidovorax > Paracidovorax avenae. The sequence goes on along the minus strand of NZ_CP156079.1, from coordinate 5,161,433 downwards.
GTCCATTCAATTGTGTCGAGCTGGACGCATACGACGGCGAACTATTAGTGGTGAGCGATCGTTGGTTTCTTGTGTTTGATGGGGTTAATTGGCGCCGCATTGATGATCCGGATAATGCGGAAGTGCTGCATCGGCAATGATCTTGTAAATCCTGTGGAAGTCTGAGTGTGAAGCATAAATTCCCATGCTGAGAAAACTGCCCACTGCCAAATTTTTAAGCGGAAAGATTGTAGAAAAAGGCGCCTACGTTTTTTCGTCCCGGCTCGACGTACTGCCAGAAGGAGCGTACGACCATGCTCGCATTTCGGGCTATCGAGGTGGGGAGTTTGTTTTTCAGGATAGGGATATGCAGATAGAATCCATCTGCATTCGCAGGGAGACCGTGGAAGAACCCCTGCGTTCCACCTGCCTTTTGCCACGCTTCAATTCTGTTGTCGGCTTCTATCAAAAAGGGGGCGATCAATATGATGAAGTTCTACCTCCTTCCCCTAGCCCGGGCGGAGGTGTGATGGGGCAGTTGCGCCTCATCGACGGAATTCTGTATGCGGCTGGCACCAGGGGGTGCATCTCCAAAAGGGTTGCAAAGAATAATTGGGTTGCACTGAATCGTGGAATGAATGTGAAAGGTGCCTCTCAACACCAAGCGGAAGGCGCTTCTTGGTCAGAGGCGCTTACGCTCGCTGGCGCACAGCCTTCCACTAATACCATTAATGGCAAAGCTGGGAGGGTATTTTGCGCCGGAGATGAGGGGGAAGTGTTCTTTCTCCGGCGAGACGAGTGGGTGCGCGTTGAATCAAACACGAATGCCGTCTTGACGGATATTCAAATAGATCCACAGGGCGATGCGTATGTTTGTGGTTGGAAAGGTACGCTGCTCGTCGGTAGCGAGAAGGGCTTTAAACCAATCGTCACCAATATTGACGACTACTTTAAAACCATGGCATTTTTCAACGGGCAACTGTACATTGGCGGTGCGAAGGGGATTTATAAATTAGAGGGCGGAACTGTCCGGCCTGTGTCCTCGAGCCAAATCGCCCCGTTCAATTGCGTGGAGTTGGATTCATACGGGGGTGAACTTTTAGTGGTGAGCGATAGATGGTTTTTGTTATTTGATGGCGCTCAGTGGCAACGGGTAGACAATCCTGACAACACCGACATTGCGAAGCCGTAGATACATAAGTCCTGTCTTGCGGTGATAAGTGAGCCAAGTACAACACAACAACGCGGAGCCCGCCATGCATCCCGGCCTCGAAGCCCTGCCATCGCCACTCACCGAACAACTCGGCACGCGCAGCCGCCTGGAGTGGCTGCAACGGCTGCCGGAAGTGCAGGGCCTGGCCCGCGACATGCTTTTTCGCGCGCGGGATGCGGAGCCCTACCTGCTGCATGCGGAAGACCATGGGCTGACGCTGGTCCTGCAGTGCCTGGACCCTGCTGCACCCGAGGGCGAGCGCCAATGGGGATTCCAGGGTTTCACGCTGGACGCCTCCGCGTGGAAGGGGCTGTGGTTCGATAAAGAGGGGCCGCGCCAGGCGCGGGCCGAGACGCTGATCGAACAGCTGGCGGAATCCCCCGAGGAGGTGATGCACCAGCACCCCATGCTCTGCTTCGCGGTGCGCGGACAGGGCGGCCAGACCTGGAGCGTGGTGGCCACGTTCGACTACGGCACCCGCTACCTGCAGACCTTCACCCTGACGCGGGTGGGCGACTGGCGGACCGCCACGCCGGTGCCGGAGGCGCCGCCAGCCGACGCGCATGCGGCGCCCCGAGAGCCGGACCCGTGCGACGGCCCGGCGCCGGCCTGTCGGTCGGGCGCGCGCACGCCGAAGACGGGTGTCTGGGAAGGGCGCCTGCCGGCCCTGCATGCCCAGGCCCGCATGTTCGCCCAGGCACCGCACCGCTTCGTTTTCAAGCAGGCGGGGGAACCGATGGGTGCCCTGGGGCTGCCGCCGCAGGAAGAAGCGCAGGTGGTGTGGACGTGGCTGCGCGGGCGGTGAGAGGGAACGAGGACGGGGGCGAGAGCGCCGCACCGGACCACTCGACGGGAGCGGACTCGGCCCCGGCGCCGGATGAGTCCGCCCATGCGCAAGCGCTGCTACAGGGCAACTACGGCATCATCCGCAGCCAGGACAAGCGCAAGGGCACCACCAGCTGGCTCGTGCGCCTGCGGCGCGACGGCCGCCGCGTGGGAATACGCTACTTCTACCACCACCACTACGACAGCCCCGAAGCCGCGCTGGCCGCTGCGCGGGCCTACCGGAACGCATTTCTGGAGATGTACCCGCCGCTGACCAGCCGCGAGCACCGCCAGCGTCCGGGCAAACGCAATGCCAGTGGAGTGCCGGGGGTGAGCCGGGATACGGGTGGGCCAGGGTATTGGATTGCGTCCACGAAATTGGCCGATGGCACTGTTTTGTTCAAGCGCTTTTCCGTCAAGACGTATGGGGAGGACGCGGCCAAGGAACTGGCCATTCGGGAGCGAGAGTGCCAGTTGCAGCACGTGGGGCACGTGAAGATCCGTAGTCTGGACGCGTTGCAATTTTTCCGCGAAAGAGGCGCAAATTACGATCACGCCACAGCACTGTTGGCACGCCAGTGATCTCTGGCGTAGGAACATCGCGTGAAGCGTACGAGGTCGGGAGGGCAGAGATGACGGTAATGGCAATGCACGCGCTATAGGCACTGATCGAGGTGATTTTCCGTTCCCGTTCGCCCAGTAGGATGCGGTGGCGGTCGCGCGTGACGCTGGCTTTAACGGCACCGCCCCTAAGAAACCGCGTAATTATTTCTCGGGAAATAAGGGGGCAAATGAATAATGTGCAATGTGAGGAAAAGCCGGCATGCTTAAAATGCCCGCTCGTTGTGCTGGGGGGTATTGAGAAACGAACCAATACGGAGATGATCGAGCGATCATTGGGTCGATAAAGCCGTTATCCGTCGAAATAGTTTGCCGAATTGTGTAATAAAATAGAATGGCGAGATGGTGCTATGGGTCAATTTCTCATACTTGCGTTGCGTCGGGAACGTCGTAAATGAAATCGGTCACTTCGCTCAGAAGCCGGTGGTCAAGAAGAACCTGCATAATGGTCCGAATCGTTTGATCGCAAGGTATCAACTGGTTTGTCACCGGGTCAAAATTTAGCCCCCACCCGCGTCTAGTACTGACTTGCTGAAGGGCGCCAAGAAAGCCTGGTCTATCGAATAGAGAGCGTTCCTCAATACGAGCCATGCGCCTCAGCTGAATTGAGTTCGTCCCAATGTAGTCAACTACCGGCTGCATATTTGTGAACAATGCTGAAAAGGCTGTATTATTTTGCAGGCCGCTAAACGCTTGTGCATAAGATGCGCGATGTTGCATAGAGGATTCGAACGCGCGCTTGCTGGCAATGAAAAGGGTCTGTTCGAAGGCATAAAAATCGAAATTTTTTTCGATGGCGAATCTATTGTCTTCTTCGGCTGATAGCTCGCCGTTGCGAAAGACGAGATTGATATGTGTTTTTAGATAGGATGTCTTCCAATTCCGCGTGGATTTTTTAATCGCGTATACCACGTTAGTGTCGTGCACAAATTTCACCACGTAGCCATCTGCGTTTTTGAGGTCCTTGATTGAGCGAGCTCGGCAATCCGGTTCTGGTCGGTCTACCAGATTCTTGAGAAATTCGAAGTCACTCCCAACGATCGGTAAAGCCAAACAACTGTTTTCGTTTGTTTCGGAAAGATAAGTATAATTTGCCCACTCGGTAATGCGATTTATTTCCCCTCGAACAATCGCAAGCAATACTTCGTTCAGGTTGCTGTCCGTTTGAACATAGAATGATGAGAATCGTTTCGGGGTCGTGCTTCGCTTGAAAACCCAGAGATAAATATTGCTGGCAGAGAAATCGAATCCTCTAAGCGAAGCGAAGTTTTGTTGCATTTATTTTTTCCCGACTATATAGAAATCTTGTACGGTCTGCGCCATTTGCTGGCCAATTTCAAGAGTGCCACGCTTTAGTATGCGCACATCCTTTTCCATGCCATTAATAACAATCGTCGCTTCATAGAGTTTCCATCCAAATATCAGAAGCAACGGATTCATTAGTATTTGTCCGGACTTTAGCGTGATTGCAAACATCCATAGCAGGAATACGCCAAAACCAATTAATTTCTGAGGTTCGCCGTATGCTATTCCCATGAAGGATACAACATAAGGGAACGTATAATTGATGATGTCGTTCGGCGTGGCTTTAAAACGCTTTACATCAACTATAAAAGGATATTTAATCTTTTGAAGAGATGTTTTGGCTAAGACTGTCGCTAAAATGGTTGCGCTAAGAAATGTTATTGATATAATCGGATTGTCAAACGGGATGAACCGACATGCTCCCTCTCCTACTTCAGCCCGGGTGCAAAATGGTTGTGACCACCATTTTGCTGGGATGTCTTGCATTGCGAGAATGATCGCAAGGGGTAGGTAAGATCCCAAGAAAATAAGTAGGCCTGAAAAAAGGTGAAATTGCATTACATTTTAATGCTTGAGGCGTTTCCTGTTTTTTCTGGAGGTTATTGAGCGATGTAAATTGCTGAAAAAATCGGTTTGATGCTAAATTGGAATTTCCATGTAATGGTGATGCCAATTTGCTGGAGAAATTTACCGAGATTTCCAATGTTTTCGCAGTTGAGATAAGGCGAACCAACCGTCAAATTTCTAGTCATTTGTAGGTTGAATGTGGCTAGCTCTGATCAACGAAATCTTTCTGCATAGTTTTTTTTGACTATACGACTAATATAACTATTAAGGCCTTCGCCAGCAACTGCAAGACGCTGCATCTCTGCGACTTGGATAGCGCCAGGTTTGTAGCTGTTATACAAATACTTCCAGCCATCGCTAAACTGTACAATGATCTGGCTCTGGGAGATCTCATACCCTGTGATTCCTGAGTCCCCACCCCGATTTAAATAGCGATCCATGGTAACTCCTATAATGGCTAAGGTAATTGGAATGCAGCCATCGATGCTCCAAAGCTTGATGGCTCTGAAATTTATCAGAAGCCGCCGGTGAGTGCGGCTGTTTCCAGCTTCGGCTGGAGATTTTGTTTGCGCTGGCAAATGATTGCATTGAATTTTTCAATTTTCCATAACAAGTCATTACACGGATATTTAAATTTCTGCATTGAGTCGAAAGACTACTTGACCTCAGATTGAATCATGCTTTCACCTTTTGCTCGTAATCTATTGGGCCGGTTTGGTATACCTTGGCGGATGTCGCTTATAGATACAGCGTCATCAACCCATGCGAAAATTCAACTGTGGAATGACTGGGTGTCTGCAAATGCGGAATGCGCAAGATGTACAGGTAAAAGTGAGCGCATAACATTCGCACCTCGACCGGCACCGCACGCAACTGGCAAGTTGTGAAGGTTTCCAATAAGCCATGCACATAGCCACCAAATTTCACCGCGACATCACATCCAACCCAGCCAACGCCACCATCCTCGCGCGCTGGAATGCCCTGCCGCCCGCTCTCCCAAACGCATGGCTTGTCGCCGGCTGCCTGTTCCAGACCATCTGGAACCTGCAGTCCCACCGCCCCGCAGATGCCGACATCAAGGACTACGACCTCTTCTACTTCGACGACAAGGACCTGAGCGAGTCGGGTGAGAAAGCCGCGCAGGCCCATGCGGACTCGGTGCTGTCCGATCTGGGCATCACCGTCGAAGTCGCGAACCAGGCGCGCGTGCACCTCTGGTACCCGCAGCACTTCGGGCGCCCCTGCCCACCGCTCACTTCGTCCGAAGACGGAATCCGGCGCTTTCTCGTCCTCGAATCGTGCGTCGGCGTTCGGCCTGGCGCGTGCCACGCTCCGTACGGGGTGGATGGCGTCTATGCCGGCACGCTGTCGCCCAACCCCCTGACCCCGTACCCCGAACTGTTCGCGGCGAAGGTGGCGAGTTATCGCGCGCGGTGGCCGCACCTCGCGGCGAAAGTGCCGGAGGCGAGCCGCGTCTGATCTGGCCCGATCAATCCAGCGTCCCTCCTTCCACCAACCGCACCACCAGCGGATGCATCACCTTCCTCGCACTGAAGATCAGGTGAAACTGCTCCTGCACATCCGCCGTCGTTCCCACCGCCACCAGCCCGTGCGTGCGCGCCAGGTGCTCCCCCATCGACTCCGGCGCGGGCATCACGCCCATGCCCGTGCTCGCGAACGTGGCGAGCAGGGCGCTGTCCTCGAACTCCCCCGCGATCCGCGGCCGGATGCGTTCCCGCTCCAGCCAGTGGTCGATGCGCGCCCGCGCGGCGGCGTGTTCGGTCGGTAGCAGCACGGGCACGACGGCGAGGCTCTGGGGGAAATTCCGGGCGGCCGCTTCGGCCCATTGGGGCGGCGCGTACCAGGCGATGGGGCTGGTGCCCAGGAGCTGGCTGGTGGTCTTCAGGGCCGGGTTGGGCGGGGCGGGGCGGTCGGCCAGCACGGCGTCGAGCTTGTGCAGGGCGAGTTCGCCCAGCAGGGGCTGGAATTCGCCCTCGTGGCACAGCAGGCGCAGATGGGGTGCGTCCAGCACGGGGGTGAGCAGGCGGTGCACGGCCACCTTGGCGATGCCGTCCGAAATCCCCAGGTTCAGCCGCAGGATGCGGCCGGTGGCGGCTTCGGCCACGCGGTGCTGCAGTTGCTCGCCCAGGGCGAAGATCTGGTCGGCCTCGTGCATGGCGGCCACGCCCGCGTCGGTGAGCACGAGGTTGCGGCCTTCGGCGCGCAGCAGGGCGGTGCCCAGGTCCTTCTCCAGGGAGCGCACCTGGGCGCTGATGGTCTGCACGGCCATGTCCAGGCGCTCGGCGGCGCGGGCCACGCCGCCTTCCTTGGCGACCACCCAGAAGTAATACAGGTGCCGGTAGTTGAAGCTCTGGCTCATTTTTTGTAGGACAAGGAAGCGAAACAGTTCGCAAAAACCGAAGTGATCTTACGGCCGGGCTATCTTCCTTTCCGGATCCGCAGGCCCGACAGTGCGGGTTCGCATTCCCTCTTTTTTGTCTCCACTTCGATTGCCCTCCATCATGACCACCACCCGACTTCTCCTGGTGCCGCATGCCGCACCGCCGGGCGCCGAGCCAGCCGGGCCCGGCGTTTTTGCGTTCTCGCTCCTGCCGCTGACCACGGCCACGACGCGCCGCGTGCGCCGGGAGGGCTGACACCATGGTGGAAACCATCGGAACCCCCTGGATGTGGGCCGGCTTCGGCCTGTTCGTGGTCGTGGCGATCGCCATCGACCTGCTGGTCATGGAGCGCCAGGGCGCGCACAAAGTGACCATGAAAGAGGCGCTCAAGTGGAGCGTGCTGTGGTTCTCGCTCGCGTTCGTGTTCGTCGCCATCCTCTGGTGGTACCTGGACGGCTCGCAGGGCCGGGAGGTGGCCAACACGGTATCGATGCAGTTCATCACCGGCTACCTCGTCGAGAAAAGCCTGTCGGTGGACAACATCTTCGTCTTCCTGATGATCTTCAGCTACTTCGCCGTGCCGGCGGAGTACCAGAAGCGCGCGCTGATCATCGGCATCATCGGCGCGATCGTGCTGCGCACGGTGCTGATCCTGGCGGGCGCCTGGCTGCTGGCCACGTTCCACTGGCTGCTGTACGTGTTCGGCGCGTTCCTGGTCATCACGGGCGTGAAGATGTGGATCGCCGCGGGGCAGGAGCCGGACATCTCCACCAACCCGGTGCTGAAATTCCTGCGCAAGCGCATCCGCATGTCGGATACGTTCGACGGCGAGAAGATGACCACGGTGGTGGGTGGCGTGAAGCTGTTCACCCCGCTGTTCGTGGTGCTGATCATGATCGGCGTGACGGACGTGATCTTCGCGGTGGACAGCATCCCGGCGATCTTCGCGATCACGAGCGATCCGTTCATCGTGCTCACGGCCAACATCTTCGCGATCCTGGGCCTGCGCGCGCTGTACTTCCTGCTGGCCGACCTGGCGGACCGCTTCCACCTGCTGGCCTACGGCCTGGCGATGGTGCTGGTGTTCATCGGCGCGAAGATGCTGCTGATCGACCTCTACAAGATCCCGATCGGCTATGCGCTGTTGGTGACGGGCGCGCTGATCGCCGGATCGATCGTGGCCTCGCTCTGGACGTCGCGCGGCAAGGACGGCGGCAGTGGCGGCGGCGGTACGCCCCCCGCGCTGCCGGGCACGGGCGCCTGAGCCCGGCCTGAACGGGAAAGACCGACACCATGGACCTGACGATGACCGAGGCCGTGATGGCCACCCTGCTGGCCGCGTTTGCGCTGACCACGTTCCTGAGCTGGCGGGGCGGCAACGAGCGCCGCGACGTGCGCCTGCTGGCGGCCCTGACCGGCGCCTGGGGCGCGGCCACCGCGGTGGCGGTGGCGCTGTGAGTGCCGCCGGCTCGGTGGCCGGGTGGCTCGCGCAGCCGCTGGCCCGTGCGATGACCGGCGTGCGCCGTTGGTTGCGACGCCAGGAGCCAGCCACCCGCGCGCTGATGGAGCGGCCGTCCCTCTCGCGGCTGCGCCCCTGGCTGGAGCGGCGCCAGTTGCTGTGCCTGCGGCGCGAGGCGCTGGCGCGCGGCGCCGCGGCGGGGCTGTTCTGCGGGTTGATCCCCGGGCCGCTGCAGATACCGGCTGCGGTCGCCACCTGTGCCGCATTGCGCGGCAACGCAGTGGTGGGCGCCGCGGCCACGCTCTACACCAATCCCCTGACCACGCTGCCGCTCTATGCCCTGGCCTTCCAGGTGGGCGCCTGGGTGCTGCCGGGCGAGCAGCGGCTGCCGGCCTGGGAGGGCTGGTCCGCCACGGGCGGCGTGGAAGCCATGGCCACGTGGATGCACGCATTGGGCGCGCCGCTGGCCGTGGGGCTGCCGCTGCTGGCGCTGGCTTTCGCGGTGATGGGGTATGCGCTGGTGCAGGCGCTGTGGTGGGTGCCGGTGTGGCACCGGGCGCAGAGGATGCGGTGAGGCGCTGGCGTCCCCTGGCCGGTCCGCGGTCAGCGGTCAGGCATGGCGCGGGCGCCGAACGCCGAGACGGTGGCCAGGGCGATCAGCAGCGCGCCGTAGCCCAACGCCGTGGCGTGCAGCCCGTACAGGCCCGTGAGCAGGCCGGCGGCGATGGCGGGCAGGCTGAAGGCGAGGTAGCTCAGCACGAAGAAGCTGGCCATCAGGCCGGCGCGGTCCTGCGCGGAGGCCATGGGCACGAGGCAGCGCACGGAGGCGTTGAAGCCGGCGCCGAAGCCCAGGCCCGCCACCAGCGTGCCCCCGAAAAACGCCACCGGGCTGTGCCGGGCCACGCCCGCGAGGGTGATGGCCAGGCCCAGGGCCAGCGCCGCGGCGCTGCCCTGCAGCACGCCGCGCGGTGGGCGCTGGCGCACGGCACCGATGGCCAGGGCGCCGGGCAGCACGAGCGCGGCGATCAGCAGGCCGCCGACGAGCGGCGAGGCGCTGTGCGTGATCAGCTTGCCCAGCGAGGGGCCGAGCGAGAGGTAGAAGCCGCCGAGCGCCCAGCCGGCCGTGCTGAGCGGCAGGATGCGCAGCAGCGGGGCCCGCGCGGCGTGCGGCACGTGCATGCGCGGCACCAGCGAGCGCCAGGCGCCGGGGCGGCGCGACACCGTCTCGGGCAGCCAGAAGGCGGCGGCGCACTGCAGCGCGATCACCACCAGCAACAGCTCGAACACCAGGTGCGTGGGCGAGGGCAGGTACTGCACCAGTACGCTGGTGCCAAGGGCGCCGATGGCCATGCCGATCATGGGCGCCACGCTGTTCATCAGCGGGCCGCGCACGGGGTGCAGGTCCACCAGCAGGGCGCTGAGCGCGCTGGTGGCCATGCCCGTGGCCACCCCCTGCAGTACGCGCGCCGCGACCAGCCAGCCCACGGATTCGGCCTGCCAGAAGGCCACCACCGAGACGAACTCCAGCGCCAGCGCCGCGATGACCACGTTGCGGCGGCCCACGTGGTCCGACAGCGCTCCGAAGCACAGCAGTGCGGCGAGCAGCGCGAACGCGTAGCTGGAGAACACCACCGTGAGGCTGAAGGCCGAAAAGCCCCACATCTCGCGGTAGATCGCATAGAGCGGCGAAGGCGCGCTGGATGCGGCGAGGAACATCATCAGCACGGACACCGCGAGCCACAGCGCGGCATCGGGCCCGAGCCGGCGCGCGGGCCAGGCCAGGGGCGGGGACGAGGGAGCGGGAGACAGGGCGGTGGGCATGGCTTTAACGCTAAAAAATTGCGTTAGCGGATTCTCTCACTAAAGCAAAGTCTTTGCTTTACGGCAGGAGAGGCAGGCCGTCGTCTCCTAGAATCGCCGCATGACGTCTGGAGTCACCACCCGATTGCGCCCCGGCGGGCGCAGTGCCCGCGTGCAGGCCGCCGTGCACCAGGCCGTGCGCGACCTGACGGCGCTGCACGGCCGCGAAGCGCTCACCATCCCGCAGATCGCGGTGCAGGCGGGTGTCACGCCGTCCACCATCTATCGCCGCTGGGGCGACCTGGCGGAACTGCTGGCGGACGTGTCGCTCGAGCGCATGCGCGACGAGGCCGGGCCGCCCGACACCGGCAGCTTCCGCGGCGACCTGCTGGCCTGGGGCGAGCAGTTCCTGGAGGAGATGTCGTCCGGCCCGGGCCGGCAGATGCTGAAGGACGTGCTCTCCGCCAGCGGCTACGGGGATGGCTCCGCGCCCTGCCAGTGCCTGCAGATCACCGCGGGTCAGATCACCATGATGGTGGAGCGCGCGCGGTCCCGCGGGCAGGTGACGCCCTCGGTGGACTGCGTGCTGGACACGGTGGTGGCCCCCATCATCTACCGCCTGCTGATGGGGGCGGACACGCCCACGGTGCAGCAGGTGGTGCAGTGGGTGGATGCCTGCATGGCGCGCTAGCACGGTGCCTTCGTCGCGGGACGGCGGGGTGGCGCACCGCGGATGTGGAATCTCCGCATCTGGCCCGCACCGGAGGGAAGGGGCGTGGCACGATGGCTGTATCGCCGCGATGCCGGCAGGAGCGCCGTCATGGTTTCTGTTCCGTTCCCCTGCCTGCCCCGCGTGGCGATGGCGGTGCTGTGCTTCTCCTGGCCGGCCGTGGAGGCGGCGGCTGGCAAGGCTGCCACGCCAGAGAGGGCAGCCGTGCCGGTCTGGACCAATTCGCTGGGCATGCGGTTCGTGCGTGTTCCCGCCGGGAGTTTCCGCATGGGCAGCGACGAGCCCGTGGAACGCCTGGCCCGCGACTACCCCGGCATGGAGGCCAGCCGCCTGGCGGCCCTGGATGACGAGGCGCCGGTGCACACCGTGCGTATCACCCGCGCGTTCTACCTGGGGCAGACGGAGGTCACGGTGGGGCAGTTCCGGCGGTTCGTGCAGGCGTCGGGCTATCGCGCCGAGTCCGAGGCCGATGGCACGGGCGGCTATGGCTACAACCCCGCCTACGATCCGGCCACGACGGCGCGCGGCGATGCGTTCGAGGGGCGCAGTCCGCGCTATTCATGGCGCGATCCGGGTTTCGCGCAGGGCGACGACCATCCGGTGGTCAATGTCACCTGGCACGACGCGCACGCCCTGGCCGCGTGGCTGAGCGCCACCGAGGGCCACCGCTACCGGCTGCCGACCGAAGCGGAATGGGAATATGCCTGCCGCGCGGGCCGGCAGGCGCGCTACGGCCATGGGAACGATCCGGCGGCGCTGGCGCGCCATGCCAATACGTTCGACCAGGATGCCGCCCCGTATTGGCCGCGCTGGCAGGCGCAGGCCGTGCCGGGCCACGACGGGCACGCGTTCACCGCCCCCGTGGCGAGCTATCCGCCCAACGCCTTCGGGCTGCATGACATGAACGGCAACGCCTGGGAATGGGTATCGGACTGGCATGCCGACGACGCCTACGCGCGGTCGGTGCGCGACGACCCGCAGGGCCCCGCCACGGGCACGGTACGCGTGCGGCGCGGGGGCTCCTGGCACACCTGGCCGCTGTATGCGCGCTGCACCTATCGCAACTGGAACAGCCCGGAGACGCGGTACACGCTGGTCGGGATGCGGCTGGTGCGGGAGATCCCGCCGGCGCCACGCCCGCGGCGGTAGCGTGGCATGCATTCCTGGCTACAGAGCCGCCAGCGCCGTGCGCAATTCCCTCTCCCCCAGGATCTCCGAGAACACCACCGGCTGCCGGCCGGGCGCCTGCAGCACATAGACCGGCACGCCGCTGCGCCCCAGCTGCGCCAGCGCGGCGGTGATGGCGGGATCGCGGCGCGTCCAGTCGGCGCGCAGCAGGGCCACGTTGCGGCCGGCGAATTCGCGCAGCACGGCGTCGCTGGCGAGGGTGGTTTTCTTGTTGAACTGGCAGGTGACGCACCAGGCGGCGGTGTAGTCCACGAACACGGGGCGGCCCTGGGCGAGCAGTTCTTCCGCGAGGCCCGGGCGCCAGGGTTGCCAGGCCGACGCGGCGGCGCCGGATGTGCCCGGGGTGGCGGAGGCGGCCAGGGGTGGGGCGGTTTCGGTGATCTTGGGGACGGCCGCCACGGCCAGGGCCGCGAACACGGCCAGCGACAGGGGCGCCAGTGCCAGGCGCGCGCGGCCCGCGAGCGTGCAGGCCCACACGACCATGCCGAGCGCGACGAGCAGCGCGAGCAGGGCGGCCGCGCCGTCGATGCCGCTTTGCTGGCCCAGCACCCAGACCAGCCAGACGACGGTGGCGAACATGGGGAAGGCGAGGAAGCGGCGCAGCGTGTCCATCCAGGCGCCGGGGCGGGGCAGGGCGCGGGCGACGGCGGGCACCCAGCTCGCGGCCAGGTAGGGCAGGGCGAGGCCGATGCCGAGCGCCGCGAACACCGCCAGCGCCTGCGCGGCCGGCAGCGTGGCCGTGAGGCCGACCGAGGCGCCCATGAAGGGGGCGGTGCAGGGCGAGGCCACGGCCACGGCGAGCACGCCGGTCAGGAACGCATCGGCCACGGGATGGCGCGCCTGCAGGCCCGCGAGCGAGGAGGGCAGCATGCGGCCGAACTCGAACACGCCGGAAAGGTTGAGGCCGATCAGCGTGAACAGCCCGGCCAGCACCGCGACCACGGCGGGCGACTGCAGCTGGAAGCCCCAGCCGACGGCCTCGCCGGCCGCACGCAGCGCCAGCATGGCGCCGCCCAGGGCCAGGAAGGAGAGCACCACGCCGGCCGTGTAGGCGATGCCGCCCAGCCGGTGGGCACGCCGGTCCTGCCCGTGGCGCGCGAAGCCGGCCACCTTGATGGCGAGCACCGGGAACACGCAGGGCATGAGATTGAGCACCAGCCCGCCGAGCAGGGCGCCCAGCAGCGCGGCCGCCAGGACGCCGGCCGGTGCCGGGGTGGCGGGTGCCGCGGGAGCCGCTGGCGATGCCTGTTGCGCATTCGCGCGCAGGGCGGCCTCCAGGGCGGGCGAGACGGTGGCCATGGAGGCCGGCCGGGGCCAGCCGCCTTCCACGGGAAGTTCGGCGCGCCACCCCCGGCCGCCCTGCGCGAGCACGACGGGCAGGGGCATGGGGCCTTCGCTGCGCTGGGCGGAGAGCGCCACGCGCGCGGTCCAGACGTCGCCCTGCCAGTCCTGCGTGCCGTCGTCGGCGGTCTCGATGATGCCGGGCGTTTCGGGGAAGAAGTCCAGCGGCTTGCCGCGCACCGCCTCGGGCAGGCCGGCCACGGTGAGCACCAGCATGCCGCGCTCCACGCGCGCGTGGCTGCGGGTGCCGCCGGTGGCGGCGGCGGGCGGGGGGGGCAGGGGCTGCGGATGGGCCTGGCGAGCCGCCTCGAAATCCTGCGCCTGTCCGGCGGTGGTGCTGGCGATGGGCACCTGCAGGGTGAAGGTGCCCTCTTCAGGGATGCATTCCTTGCGGCAGACCAGCCAGGAGGCATGCAGGGTGAAGGTGGCGTTGCGCGCCAGCGGGCCCGGCGAGAACGCGCCGGAGACGGTCATGGGCACGGGCAGCAGCACCGTGCCCTCGTAGCCGTAGTTGGCCAGCGTGCCGATGGGGATCTTGCGCGGCACGGGCCAGGCGATCTCGCCGGCGTCGATGCCCGGCGGCAGCTGGCGCCATTCGACCTGCGTGGGCAGGCCGGAGTCGCCCGGGTTCTTCCAGTAGGTGTGCCACTCGGGCTGGTGCGTGATCGACAGGCCCAGCCAGAGCGGCTTGCCCGGGCCCACGCCGTCGGGCGCATGCGCCACCAGCTCGGCACGCACGTGCGGGGTGGTGACGGTGCTGCTGCCGGCCACGGTGCCGGCAGGGGCGCCGCCGGCGGGCTGGGACAGCAGTTGGGCGGAGGCCGGGGCCGCCAGGGCGCAGGCAGCCAGGAGGGCGAGGGGCGGCAGCAGGCGCTGCAGGAGGCGGACGGACATGGCGCGGGTGAGAGCGGCGCGGGCGGCGTTGGTTCCTGGATGCGCGCTCAGGCCGCGAAGCCGAGCACCACGCGGCGGGCCATGGCGCCTTTTTTCTCGATTTTGGTGACGACCACCGCGCCGATCTCGGTGGTGTTGGCGACGTGGGTGCCGCCGCAGGGCTGCAGGTCGATCTGTGCCTGGCCTTCGCTGCCCACGCGCACCGTGCGCACCTGGCCGCTGCCGCGCGGCGGCTGCACGCTCATGCTCTTGACGAGGTCGGGCCGGGCGTCCAGCTCGGCGTCGGTGATGGCGCCGATGGTGACAGGGTGCGCCTCGGCCACGAGGCGGGCGATGCCGGAATTCAGGGCGGCGGCGTCCAGCGGGCCGTCCATGTGGAAATCCAGCCGCGCGGCGTCGGGCGTGACCGAGCAGCCGTTCACGGGCTGGGCCACCAGGTGGCACAGCAGGTGCGTGGTGGTGTGGAAGCGCATCAGCCGGTGGCGGCGCTCCCAGTCGATGCGGGCGGTGACTTCCTCGCCCACGGCGGGCGGCTCGGCGCCCGGGGCCGGCACATGCACGATGGCGGCCGTGGGCCGGCCCTCGGCGTCCTTGCCCTTGCGGGTGTCGGCGATGGGCACCTCGCGCCCGTCGGCCCGCACCAGCACCCCGGCATCGCCCGCCTGCCCGCCGCCCAGGGGATAGAACACCGTGCGGTCGAGCACGACGCCGCCGTCGGGCAGCACGGCGGTCACGGTGGCGCGGCACTCGCGCAGGTAGGCGTCTTCGCGGAACAGGTCGCGGGTGGGAGTGGCGAGGGCTTCGGCGTGGGTCATCCGGCGATGGTAGCGCCGGCTCCGGGGGCGGGAGCGCTTGCGTTCCAAAGCCTGCGCCGGGCGCTCCGGATTCATCGATGGCCTGCCCCACGGGTGGGCTCCCGGAATGTGGAATCCGCACGGCCGCCGCATAATGCCCTGGTGATACGGGACGCACGCCTTGCGTCTCTGCATCCGAACCATCTTGTTTGTCCCGGTGACTCCCTTCCTGCCCCGCCTCCGCCGCCTGGCCCCGCTGGTCCTGGCGTGGTGGATGCTCGCCTTCGGCATGGCCGCGGCGTCGCCGCTGCTGCATCCGCAGAGCCTGCAGGTGGTCTGCAATGCGGCGGGCGCTGCCAAGCTGGTGGTCATGCGGGATGACGGCAGCGGACTGCGCGAGATGGGCCAGCATGGCCTGGATTGCGCGCTGTGCCTCGCGCCCGGGGCTCCGCCGCCCGTGCCTGTGGTGCTGGCGGTGCCGATGGGGCAGCCGCTGGCGCATGCATTGCAGCCCGTGGAGGCTGCGCGCCTTGCGGCGCTGGTGGGCGCGCCGCTGCCGGCGCGCGGGCCGCCGAAGCGGGCCTGACCGGCCTGCCTTCTTCCGGCAGGGCTGCCGCGCTTCCAGGCCCGTGGGGCCGCCTTCGCGGCAGAGGTCTTCCTTCTCTTCTTTCGTCTCCCCGTTTTTTTCCCGTCACGGGCCGCGCTCGCGCGCGCCGGACGGGCACCGCTTGCGCGAGGTGGATATGGCCCGGCTTCGTCGTCGTCGCTTCCGTTTGTCTTTTCGTTTTTCTTTTCATTCTTCGCCTTCTTCCGTGTTCCGGCTTCCATGGCCCGCGGCCGCGCTGGCGGCCCTTCCCGCGCTGGCGGCCTGGGGGCAGGAGGTGCCCGGGGCCGCCGGCAGCCACGGTGCTGCGGCACCCTCCGTCCCGGCAGAGGCCAGCCCCGCGCTCACGCTCGGCACGGTGGAGGTGCGCGAGGGCCCGGACGGCGCGCTGCCTGCGCGCAGCGTCTCCACATCCGTGGATATCGTGGGCGGCGAAGTGCTGCAGGACGCGCGCGTGGACCACACCTGGGAGCTGTTGGGCCGGGCGCCCGGGGTGCAGGTCACGCCGTTCCGGCAGGGGGTGGACGCGGGGCGGTTCTCCTTCCGTGGTTTCAATGGCGAGGGCCGGGTGAATGCGGTCAAGCTGCTGATCGACGGCATCCCGTCGAACGACAACGCGGGCGGCATGCCCTTCCTGGATGCGGTGTTTCCACTCGATATCGAGGCGGTGGAGGTGGTGCGCGGCACGAACGACCCGCGCTACGGGCTGAACAACATCGCGGGCAATGTGAACGTGCTCACGCGCACGGGCGGCAACGAGGGCCGCGCGACGCTGGCGGCGGGCAGCTTCGGCACGCGCGACGTGCAGTTGGTCAAGGGCATCGAGTCGGGGCCCTGGAGCCAGAACTACGGGGCGTTCTGGCGCGCGGGCGACGGCTGGCGCGACCACGCGGAGGGCACGCAGCGTGCGCTGTCGGGCAAGTGGTTCTATACCGATCCGGGTGGTGGCTGGCGCGCAGGCCTTACGGCACGCTACTTCCGCAACGCGGCGGATGAGTCCGGCTACCTGACGCGCGAGCAGGCGGCCGCGCAGCCGCGCTGGTCGCCGCCGTGGTCGGCCTCGGACCGCAGCACGCGCGAGACGGGGCAACTGGGCCTGCACTGGGAGGCCCGGCTTGCCGAGCGCCTGTCGTGGACGGCGCGCGCTTACGCCAATCACTATGAGAACCAGCGCTGGGTGCGGTTCTCGCAGGCCGGCGTGCAGCAGGAGCGCGACAACGACGAGGACCACCGCGGGCTGTCGGGCGTGCTGACATGGCGGCCTGCTGTGGCGTGGGCGCACGCGTTCACGCTGGAAGGCGGGGTGGACGCGCAGTGGCAGGACAACGCCGCGCAGCGCTGGCGCACGGCCGAGCGCGTGCGCACTTCGCAGTTCCGGGACTGGGATTTCGATGTGCACACGCAGGGGGCATACGTGCAGGCGGTGCTGCAGCCGGTGGCGTCGCTGCGCATCGTGCCGGCGCTGCGCGTGGACCGGCTGGGCGGAGATTTCACCGACCGGCTGACGGGGCAGCGCTACGGCATGCACGATTACGGCACCATCCGCCAGCCCAAGCTGAGCGTGGCCTGGACGGCCCGCGAGGGCGTGACGCTGTATGCGAATGCGGGCCGCACCTTCCAGGTGGGCACGGGCATCGACGCCTACCGCACGCAGGCGCGCGACCTGGGCCCGTCGATCAACGACGGCTGGGAGACGGGCATGCGCTGGCAGCCCGCGCCGGGCTGGGAAGCGCGCGTGGCCACGTGGCAGCAGCGCGCGTCGGGCGAGGTCGCGCGCGTGCTGGGTGTGGACGGGCTGCCCGATCCCGGCGGGCTGGGCAACGTGGGGCGCACGCGGCGCAAGGGATGGGACGCGCAGCTGGGCGCCCGCCTGGGCGCGCGCTGGACGGGCTGGGTTGCCTATTCGCACCAGGTGGCGCGCATCACCGTGCCCGATCCGTCGGCACCGGACACCGCCGGGCGGGAGGTGGAGAACGTGCCCCGCTACCTGGCGAGCGCGGGCGTTCAGGTGCGCGCCACGGAGGTGCTGCGCCTGTCGGCCACGGTGACGGCCCAGGGCGACTACTACCTGGACCGCACCAACACCCAGGGCCGCGCGGGCCGCTACGCGCTGCTGGACCTGGGCGCCACCTGGCAGCTCTCGCCGACGGCGGACGTGGGCGTGCAGGTGCGCAACGCGACGAACCGGCGCTATGTCTATGCGTGGTATGACAGCGGCTCCTCGGGCTATTCGCCGGGCGATGGCCGCAGCGTCGCGGTCAGCCTGGGGTGGAGGTTCTGACGATGGCATCGACCACCAAGACCGCCGGCGCGATCACCGCCGGGAGCCTGTACCGCGCGGTGTGGCGCTGGCATTTCTATGCCGGGCTGCTGGTGCTGCCGTTCCTGGCCTGGCTGGCGGTGACCGGCGGGGCGTTCCTCTTCCAGGGAGAGATCGACGGTTGGGTCCACCGCGATCTGCTGCGCGTGGCGCAACCCGTGCCACCGGGCGCGGCCCGGCCGCCCAGCGCGCTGGTGGCCGCGGCGCTGGCGGTGCAGCCGGGGCAGTGGTTCCGCTACACGCCGGCCGCGGGGCCGGGTGACAGCGCGAACGTGGGCATCGCCACCGCGGACGGGCGGCGCGTGGCGGTGTACGTGGACCCGGGCTCGGCGCGGGTGCTGGGGCAGTTGCCGGAGCGGGGCACGCTGTCCTGGCAGATCCGGCGGCTGCACAGCCTGAAGGTGATCGGCCCGGTGGCGCGCGGCGTGATCGAGATGGCCGCGGGCTGGGCCGTGGTGCTGGTGGCGACGGGGCTGTACCTGTGGTGGCCGCGCGGACGGCGCGGCGGCGTGGTGACGGTGCGCGGGCGCCCGGCCGAGCGGGTGTTCTGGCGCGACCTGCATGCGGTGCTGGGCCTGGGCGTGGGCGCGATCCTCGCGTTCCTGGCGCTGACGGGCATGCCCTGGTCGGTGTTCTGGGGCGCGCAGGTGAATGCCTGGGCGAACGGCAGCCACTGGGGCTATCCGGCCGGCGTGCGCGTGCAGTTGCCGATGTCGGCCGTGCCCGTGGCGGACACGCTGGCCGTGCCGTGGAGCCTGCAGCAGGCGCGCGTGCCCGTGGCCTCGGCCGGGGAGCATGCAGGGCACGGCGCAGGGGCGGACGCATCCGCCGCCGGGCCGCAACCCGTGCCGGCCCTGCCGCCGATCGGCCTGGATGCCGCGATGGCGGTGTTCACGCGGCTGGGCCTGGCGCCGGGCTTCGGCGTGGCTGCGCCGCAGGGCGCGGGCGGCGTCTATACCGCCTCGGCCTATCCGGCCGATCTCGGCCGGCAGCGGGTGGTGCACCTGGACCAGTACAGCGGCCGGCCGCTGCTCGACATGGGCTATGCCGACTACGGGCCGGTGGCGCGGGGACTGGAGTGGGGCATCAACGTCCACCTGGGGCAGCAGTACGGGGTGGCCAACCAGATCGTGCTGGCCGTGGCCTGCGCCGGCATCGTGCTGCTGTGCGTCGCGGGCGCGGTGGCGTGGTGGAAGCGCCGCCCGGCCGGGGGGCTGGGCGTGCCGCCACTGCCGGCGCAGCCGCGCGCGCTCTGGGTGGTGGCCGGGATGATGGCCGTGGCCGGCGTGCTGCTGCCCCTGCTGGGGCTGTCGCTGCTGTGCATGCTGGCGGTGGACGCCGCCTGGCGCAGGAGCCAGGCGGGCGCTTTGCAGGGGTAGGGGCCGCAGCGTTCAGTGGTGCGGGCCGTCCGGCGTCAGAAGGTTTCCCAGTCGTCGTTGTTCTGGCTGGATGCCCGGGCGGGCGCCGGGGCGGCTGCCTGTGCGGGAGGCAGTGCCGGGCGGGCAGCCCCTGCTGCCGATGCCTGCGCCGGTGCAGGCGTCTTCGGGGCGGCCGCGAGGCTGGGCGCGGGGCGCTGTGCCGCGGCAGGCGCCTTGGCATGCTGCAGCGCGGCGGATGCGGCGCGTGCGGTGTCGCGGCTGCGGGATTGCGCCTGGGCGATGACGGCCTGGGAGGCGTTGGCATCGACCTGGAAGACGCTGACGAGCTGCACGAGGCGTGCGGCCTGGGAGTTGAGGCTGTCGGCGGCGGCGGCGGATTCCTCCACCAGGGCGGCGTTCTGCTGGGTCACCTGGTCGAGCTGGTTGACGGCGTCGCTCACCTGGGAGATGCCCTGCTCCTGCTCGTGGGTGGCGGCCCCGATCTCGGCGATGAGGTCGGCGACGCGGCGGGCCTGCTCGACGATCTCTCCCATGGTGGAGCCGGCCTCGCCCACGAGTTGCGAGCCGGTCTCGACCTTGGAGACGCTCTCGCCGATGAGGGCCTTGATCTCCTTGGCGGCCTGGGCGGAGCGCTGAGCGAGGGTGCGCACTTCGGAGGCGACGACGGCGAAGCCGCGGCCCTGCTCGCCGGCGCGGGCGGCCTCGACGGCGGCGTTGAGGGCGAGGATGTTGGTCTGGAAGGCGATGGAGTCGATGACGCCGATGATGTCGCCGATTTTGCGGGAGGAGTCGGTGATGTCCTGCATGGTGCGCACGACGTTGCCCACGACCTCGCCACCGCGCGCGGCGGTGGCGGAGGCCGAGGATGCGAGTTGGGAGGCGGTGCGGACGGTGTCGGCGTTCTGCTTGACGGTGGAGTTCATCTGCTCCATGGAGGCGGCGGTTTGCTGGAGGTTGGAGGCCTGCTCCTCGGTGCGCTGGCTGAGGTCGGCGTTGCCGGTGGCGATCTGGGAGGCGCCGGTGGCGATGGATTCGCTGCTGTGGCGGACTTCGGAGACTACCTGAGCGAGGTTGGAGCGCATGGCGCCCATGGCGGCGAGGACGGAGGAGGAATCGCCGGGGCGCAGGTCGACGTGGACGGCGAGGTTGCCGCGGGCGACTTCCTGGGCGATCTGCGCGGCGTAGGCGGGTTCGCCGCCGAGCTGGCTCTTCACCTTGCGCGTGATGGACCAGGCGACGAGCGCGCCGAGCGCTGCCGACAGCACGGCCAGCACGATCATGGTATTGCCCGCGGCGCTGGCCTCGCTGCTGGAGGATTCCGCCATGTCGGTGGTCACCTTGCGCTGGTAGGCGATCATGTCCTCCACGGCCTTGAAGTAGGCATTCTGCGCAACGCGCATCTCGCCGAGCACCACCGTACGGGCGTTGACCATGTCGTTGGCGAGGCCGAGCTTCGCGGCCTTCTCGACGGTGGCGAGGAATTGCGGGCGGGCCTCGCCAATGCGGTCCATCAGGGCCCGGCCTTCAGGCGAGCGCACGCGCTGCTGCAGCTTGCCCATGATTTCCGATGTCTCCGAGATCACGGCGTCGAGTCGTTTTTTCTCTTCGGCCATGGATGCGTCGTCTTCCAGCAACGCGAGGTTGCGCACGGCGCGGGCGACGACGTTGGTGTTGTCCTTGACCTGCTGCAACTGCAGGAGGATGTCCAGCCGGTCGCGGGACAGGGCCTGCAGGCTCGTGCCGGTGTGGTCGAGCTGGAAGCGCCCATAGGCGGCGACCAGGAAGCCGATGGCGATCACGATGGCGAAGCCCGTACCGAGCATGGCTCCGAGCCGGATGTTCTTCAAGAAGTTCACGAATTCCTCCCTATGTCAGTTTGCTATGAAACATATAAGACGCTAACACTCGCAGAATTGTTACTTATTGTTTTTATTCAATACAACGTAATACGGCAAGGTGGTGCCTATGCATGCAGGCGGAGTGATCGCTTCCCGCGCGTGCCATGCCCTACGATGCGCCCATGTCTTATCCCTCCCGCTTCTGGGCCGAACTCTCCACCCGCGATTTCTCCGAAGCCCGCGCCTCGGGCCTGGCGGCGCGCACCGTGGCCGTGCTGCCCGTGGCCGCCATCGAGCAGCATGGACCGCACCTGCCGCTCGCCGTGGACGCCGCGCTGCTGCGGGGCGTGATCGATGCCGCGCTGCCGTTGCTGCCGGCGGACCTGCCCGTGCTGTTCCTGCCGCCGCAGGATGTGGGCCTGAGCACCGAGCACACGGCCTTTCCGGGCACGCTCACGCTGTCGCCGGCCACGGTGATCGCGCTCTGGAGCGAACTGGGTGCCTGCGCGGCGCGCGCGGGCATCCGGAAGCTGCTGCTCTTCAATGGCCATGGCGGGCAGGTGAGCGTGATGGACATCGTGGCGCGCGAGCTGCGGCAGCGGCACGGCCTGCTGGTGTACAGCGCGAGCTGGTTCAGCCTGCCGCTGCCGGAGGCGGTGCAGGGCCTGTTCAGCGCCGAGGAACACCGCTTCGGCATCCATGGCGGGCAGGTGGAAACCTCGATGATGCTGCACCTCGCGCCGGACACCGTGCGCATGGCGCATGCGGGCCGGTTCCGCTCCACGTCGCAGGACCGCGCGGAGCGCTACCCCATCCTGGGCAATGGCCGGAGCGCGAAGATGGGCTGGGCGATCGAGGACTACCACCCATCGGGTGCCGTGGGCGACGCGGCCGGTGCCACGGCCGAGAAGGGCCGCGCCGTGGTCGAGGCCGCCGCTGCGCAGCTGGCGGCGCTGCTCGGCGAAATCCACGACCTGCCGGAAGGCACGCTGGCAGGGCCGCCCGGGGGGTGAGGCGCTGCCCGGCCGCCCCGCTCAGGCGTGCGTCGCCCAGCCCGCGTGTTCGGGCGTGTCGAGGTGCGGCAGGGCGTTGAAGGTCTGCAGCATCAGCCGCTTCGGGGCGATGCTGAACTCGGTCACCGCGGTGTTGCGGATGCGCATGTTGAGGGCGATGGTCACCTCCGGCGGGGTGGAGAGCACCGCGCCCACGGCGGTGGAGATCGGTCCGCCGCTGGAGACCAGCAGCACGTTCCGGCCCGCATGGTGGCGCCGCACGTGGTCCAGCACGGCGCGCACGCCGTCGGAGAACTCCGTCCAGCTCGGCATGCCCGCCGGGCTGATGGTGCCGCCCATCCACTGCGCGAGCGCGTCGCACAAGAGGCGGAAGTGCTGGCGGTACAGCTCGGGCGTGTCTGCGGGCGGCAGGGGCTGGGGGTGGATGGCCGTGATCAGGGCGGCGCTGTCGTATTCGTTGAGCGCGGGCAGCGCCTGCAGGGGCTCGGGCGCGGCCTGCAACCCTTCGGCGATGCCTGCCAGCGTCTGCGCGTGCCGCCGCAGGGTGCCTGTATAGACGGCGTCGAAGCGCATGCCGCGCTCGCGCCAGTAGGTGCCCAGCCGCACTGCCTGCTCATGGCCGCGGGCGCTGAGCTGGTCGTAGTCCTGGGCGCCGAAGGAGGCCTGCGCATGGCGTACGAGGTAGAGGGTTCCCATGCACGGCAATGTGGCAGAGCGGCCGGCCGCGCCATGTCGCGGCAGCGACGGGGTGTCGCGGACGCGCCGCACCCCGTGCGCGCATGGCCCCCGCAGACCGGGTGGCAGCGCCTTGTCAGTGGCCGCCGGCGGAGGCCAGCACGCCCGCGAACGCCTGCGCGTCCACGTTGCCGCCCGTGAGCGGCAGCCCGACCACCTGGCCTGCGATCCGGCCCTGCTCCTGCAGCGCGGCGGCCAGGGCGGCAGCACCCGCGCCCTCGGCCACGTTGTGCGTGTCGGCGAACAGCGCGCGCATGGCGGCCGCCACCTCGTCGTCGCTCACGCGGACCACGTGGTCCAGCCCGGGCGCGAGGATGGCGAGCGCCTCCGGATCCGCCACGCGGCAGGCCATGCCGTCGGCGAGCAGCGTGGACACGGGCGCTTCCACCACGCGGCCGGCGGCGATCGAATCCGCATAGGTGGTGGCGTGGGCGCTCACCACGCCGACGATGCGCACGCCGTGCCCCAGCGCCCGCTTCGCGGCGAGGGCCGAGCAGGCGCCCGAGCCCTGGCCGATGGGCACGTAGGCCACGTCCATGCGCGGCACGGCCCGCAGGAACTCCCACCAGTAGGTGGCCACGCCACGCAGCAGGTCGGCATGGAAGCTCGGCACCATGTGCGCGCCGCGCCCGGCGGCCAGCTGCATCGCGTGCTCGCGCGCTTCCTGGAAGTCCTGCCCGTGCTCGATGAGCGACACGCCCAGGGCACGCATGGCGGCGTTCTTCTCCACCGAGTTGCCGTGCGGCACGACGATGGTGCAGGCCACGCCGTGGCGGCGCGCGGCCCAGCCCAGGCTCTGGCCGTGGTTGCCACGGGTGGCGCTGATCACCTCGCGCGGCATATTCCCGCGGCGCGCGAGCTGGTCGAAATAGGTGAGGCCGCCGCGGATCTTGAACGCGCCCACCGGGGTGTGGTTCTCGTGCTTGACCCAGCATTCCGCGCCCAGGCGCTCGCCGAGCAGCGCCCAGCGGTACTGCGGGGTGGGGGCGAAGTCGGCATAGACCACCTCTGCCGCGGCCTCGATGTCGGCGAGGCTCGGCAGCGCGGCGTGGGGCCGTGCGGACGTATCGAGCGCGGAGGCGGGAACTGCTGCGTTCATGGCGTGGCCTTTCTTTCGGTGAAGAGGATCTTGAGGGCGAGAGCGCCAAGCACGGTGCCCATGAGGTAGCGCTGCGCGCGCACCCAGGCGGCGCTGCGGTGCAGGAAGCGGGCGACGCGCGCGGCGAACAGCACCAGCAGGGCATTGACCAGCGCGCTGATGCCGATCTGCAGCGCGCCCAGCGTGAAGGTCTGCGCGAGCCACTGGCCGCGCTCCGGGTGCAGGAACTGCGGGAAGAACGACACGTAGAACATCGCCACCTTGGGGTTCAGCGCGCTCGTGAGGAAGCCCATGAGGACCAGCTTGCGCGGCCCGTCGTGCGGCAGGTCGCGCGCCTCGAAGGGCGCGCTGCCCCCCGGCTTCACGGCCTGCCACGCCATCCACAGCAGGTAGGCGGCGCCCGCGATGCGCAGCACGTCGAAGGCGAGCGGCACGGCCGCCAGCAGCGCCGACAGTCCCAGTGCGGTGGCCAGCAGGTGCACGCCGAAACCGGCGACCACGCCAGCGAGCGAAAGCAGGCCGGCGCGCGGTCCCTGCGTCAGGCTGCGCGAGACGCAATAGACCATGTTCGGGCCGGGCGTCAGCACGAGCACCAGCGCCGCGAGCGCGAAGAGCAGGAGTTCCTGCGGGGTGAAGATGAAGGCGGACATCATGTGGCGTTCTCCTGGAGCTGCGACGTGCAGGTGACGGTGCCGAGCGGCGTGGCGAAGGCCGCCGCGAGGCGCGGAACGGAAGACCGGGCCACGGGTGCGCGCAGCAGCCCGTGCACGCCCGTCGCGGCGCAGGCGCTCTGCAGCGCCGCGGCATCGGGGTGCTCCAGCGCGAGCGACACCAGCGTGACGCCGCTGTCCGGAAGGCTGTGGCACGGATGGCGCTCGCCCCACTGGATCAGCGTGGGCAGGCAGCCATCCATCAGGCGGGCGCCATCGGGCCGCACGGTGATGCGCCACTCCAGCAGGCCGAACGGCGTCGGGCGCCCGGCGGTGACGATCCCGCCCCGGTCCACGCCGCGCGCGGCCAGCGCGGCGTGCGCCGCGGCGATGTCGGGCACCGAGGCCACCCAGTGGACCAGCTGCGGCCCGTGCCGCGCCACGCGCGAGCGCAGGGCCTCGTCGTCCATGTCGAACCACCGGCGGTGGCCCGGCGGCAGTGCCGGCCGGGCCTGGGGATCGATGGCGATGACTTCCAGGTAGGCACGCGGGTGCGCTGGCCCGGAAATGTTCAGCAGCCGGTTGTGGGTGCCCATGAGCGGGTGCGCGCCGCCGGCCGCAGGCTCCACGCCCAGGGTCCGGCGGCACCAGCGGCTGCCCTCGTCCAGCGAGGCGGCCACCACCACGAGGTGGTCCACGCACGCGGCCCGGGCCGGGTCGAAGGCCGCAGCGCTCACAGCAGCACCTGGCCGTCCACGCAGGTGACGGAGCCGCCGCCCACCCAGATGTGCTCGCCGTCCTGCTCCACATGCACGCGGCCCGCACGGCCCAGGGCCGTGCCCTGGCTGGCGACGTAGCGGGGCGGAGCGAGATGGGCGCCGATCAGCCATTGCGCGAGCGCGGCGTTCAGGCTGCCGGTCACCGGGTCCTCGGCCAGGCCGTTGTTGCCGGGGAAAAAGGCGCGCACTTCGAAGTCCGGCAGCTCCCCGCCTTCCGATCCATGGCTGCCGATCACGCCGACCTTGCCGCGCGGGCCCACCACGCCGACGTCGAGCGCGCCGAGCACGGCCCCGTCGGGGCGCAGCGCGAGCACGGCCTCGGCCGAGGACAGCATCACGCCGCGCCAGTTCGGGCCGTTGTCGCACCAGGCATGGCCCACGATGTCGCTGCGCGCGATTCCCAGGCCGCGGGCGATCAGTTCCACGTCGGCTTCAGGGAGCGGGCCGCTCTTCTGGAGCGGCGGGGCCGCGAAGGCCAGCCGGTTGCCGTCCTGCCGCAGCGTGACCAGGCCCACGCCGCATTCCTGCACGATGCGGCCCGGGGTGCGCGGCTGCCCGCCGGCCTCCAGCCAGGCGTGGCAGCTGCCGAGCGTGGGATGGCCCGCGAAGGGCAGCTCCCGCCCGGGGCAGAAGATGCGCACCCGGTAATCGGCGCCCGCCGCGCGTGCCTCCTCGCTGGGCGGAAGCAGGAAGGTGGCTTCGGAGAGGTTTGTCCAGTTCGTGAACTGCTGCATGTCCTCGGTGGACAGGCCTTCGCCGTCGAGCACCACGGCCAGGGGGTTGCCGAGGTACGGGCGGTCGGTGAACACATCGACTTGCTTGAAGGAACGCTGGCGCATGGTGAGCTCCTGTGGAAAAAACGAACGGACACAATCCTCCCCGGCGGCCGTCCTGGCCGCCGTGGAACCGGGTGGAAGCAGCCGCCGCGGGCGGCGTCAGGCGAGGGGCTGGTCCAGCACGCCCAGGGCGCCGCTGCGCGCGCGCAGCGCGGTGAACCAGCGCTCCAGGTGCGGCCGGGCAGGCCGCTCCTGCGGCAGGCCCCACCAGCGGTGGATTTCGCAACCCACGGGGATGTCGGCCATCGTGAAGCGGTCACCCGCCAGGTAGGCATGCCGTGCAAGGTGCGTGTCGAGCAGTTCCATCAGTGGCTCGGTGGCGGCCACGGAGCGGGCGATCGCCGCCGGGTCCCGCTGCGCCGCGGGCGTGCGGATCCACTGCAGGAAGGCGTCGCGGCCGGCCGGGTTGAGCGTGGTCTGTTGCCAGTCCATCCACTGCTCGGCCAGGAAGCGCGTGGGCAGATCCTCGGGGTAGAGGTCGCCCGGCGCATGGCGCGCGCAGAGGTAGCGCACGATGGTGTTCGACTCCCAGAGCGAGACGCCCTCGTCCTCGATGAGAGGCACCAGCCCGTTGGGATTGAGCGCCAGGAACTGCGGCTCGCGCACGAGCCCGAACTGGCCGCCCGCGTCGGTGCGCTGCAGTTCCAGCCCCAGCTCCTGCGCGGCCCAGAGGACCTTGCGCACGTTGATGGACGACACGCGCCCCCAGAGTCTCAGCATGGCGTCAGGCCTCCGCGGTCTGCGGCAGGCGAGCGCGGATGGCGGCGGCCAGTGCGGCGATGCCTTCCTGGATCTGCTGCGCGCTCGCGGTGACGAAGGACAGGCGCAGCGTGCGCGCGTCGGCGTTGTCCGCATAGAAGGCCGCGCCGGGCACGAAAGCCACGTTGCGCTCCACGGCCTCGGGCAGCAGGTCCAGCGCGCTCATGCCTTCCGGCAGGCGCGCCCAGAGGAACATGCCGCCGTCGGGGCGGTTCCAGGTCACGCCCAGGCCCTGCATCTCGCGCTCCATGGCCGAGAGCATCGCGTCGCGCTGCTGCTTGTAGAGCGCGCGGATGGTGGGCACGTGGCGGTCCAGGAAGCCGCCCTTCATCACCTCGGCCACCATGCGCTGGTTGAACCCGGGCGTGTGCAGGTCGGCCGCCTGCTTGGCCTGCAGCAGCTTGGGGTAGAGGGCACGCGGCGCCACCAGGAAGCCCAGGCGCAGTCCGGGGGCCAGCACCTTGGAGAACGAGCCCAGGTAGATGCAGCCTTCCGGGTTGCGGGCGGTGAGGGGCAGCGGCGGCGGCTGGTCGAACCAGAGGTCGCCGTAGGGGTTGTCCTCCACCAGCGGCAGGCCCAGCTCGGCGGCCTTGGCCGACAGGGCCACGCGGCGCGCTTCGGTCATCGTGCGGCCCGTGGGGTTCTGGAAGTTGGGCAGCAGGTACATGAAGCGCGCGCGGTCCGCGCCCGAGCCCACCTTGGCTGCCAGGTCGTCCACCAGCGGGCCTTCGTCGTCGCTCGCCACGCTGTGCACGTCCGGTTCCATGGGCGTGAAGGCCTGCAGGGCGCCGAGGTAGGTCGGGGTTTCCACCAGCACGCGGCTGCCCGCGTCGATGAGCACCTTGGCCACCAGGTCCAGGCCCTGCTGCGAGCCGGTGGTGATCAGGATCTGGTCGGGCGACACGTCCCAGGGCAGGAAGTCGGCCACGGCCTGGCGCAGGGGCAGGTAGCCCTCGCTCGCCGCATACTGCAGCGACGAGGCACCGTCGTTGCCCAGCACCGCCGCGCAGGCCTGCGCGAAGTCATCGACCGGGAAGGTCTTGGGGGAGGGCAGTCCGCCCGCGAGGCTGATGATGCCGGGCTTCTCGGTCACTTTCAGGATCTCGCGGATCACCGAGGGGTTCATCTTCGCGGCGCGTTGGGCCAGGGTCCAGGTCGTCATGGAAATCATCTCCTGCGGCAGGCCCGTGGAAGGAAGGGGCCGTGCCTCGTGCGTGTCGTCGTTGTCGAAAAAAGCCGTCGTGCGGCCGGTCGGAGGGGCAAGGGGTGGGCCCCGCCAGGAAAAGAGCTTAACTGCGCGGCGGTCTCCCCGGTATGGCGTGACTTGCGGGGAGGCGCTGCCCGGCGGGCGCGCGGCGGCCGATGAGGACCGTGGCCATGACGGCGAGCCCGACGCCGAGGCTGGCTGCATCCAGCCGTTCGCCGAGCAGCGGGACGGCGAACAGCATGCCCAGGAACGGCTGCACCAGCTGCACCTGGCTCACGCGCACGGTGCCGCCCAGGGCCAGGCCACGGTACCAGGCGAAAAAGCCCAGCCACATGGAGAACACCGACACATACGCCAGGGCCGCCCAGGCCTCGGGCGCCACGGAAGCTGCGGCATCCGGCGGGGGCGCGACGACCCAGGCCGCCGGCAGCGCCAGGGGGAAGCCCATCACCAGTGCCCAGCAGATCACCGCACCGGCCGGCATGCGCTGCGACAGGCGCCCGCCGAAGCCGTAGCCCACGGCCGCGCAGAGCACGGCGGCGAGCAGCAGCAGGTCGGCCGGGTGCAGCGCCAGCCCGCCGCCCCCGGGCTGCCGCAGGGCGAAGGCCACCACCAGCGCCGTGCCCGCCAGCGCGCAGAGCCAGAAGCGCGCGGAGGGCCGCTGGCGGTGCAGCAGCGCCCCCACCAGCGCGGTGGCCAGCGGCAGCAGGCCGATGACCACGCTCGCATGCACGGCCGCCACATGGCGCATGGCCAGCGAGGTGAGCAGCGGGAAGCCGAACACCACGCCGAGCGAGGTGGCGGCGAGCGGCAGCCAGTCTTCGCGGCCCGGCAGCGGCGCGCGCTGCACCAGCAGCAGGGCCGCCGACAGCAGCCCGGCGATGGCAGCGCGGGCGATGGCCACGAACGCCCCCGGCAGCTGCGGTGCCTCGGGCGTGCCCACGGCGAGCCGCGTCATGGGCAGCGTGAGCGCGAAGATCGCCACGCCCAGCAGGCCCCATAGCAGGCCGCGCGTTTCGGCGGATCGCGCCGCCACGGGCCGCGGCGCGGGGGATGCCGTGGATGCTGGCACGGCGCTCATGCCGTCACCATCCAGGCGGCGGTGGCCGCGAGCACGGCCGCCATGCCGCGGTTGAACCAGAGCAGGCGGGCGCCGCGGGCGAGCCACTCGCGCAGCAGCGCACCGGTGGCGGCATAAAGGAAGTTGCTCGCGAAAGCGAACGCGACCATGACAGGCACCACCACCGCGAGGCGCGGCAGGCTGTCGGGCCGGCCGGCCACCCAGCCCGCCACGATAGTGAGCGCCAGCAGCCAGGCCTTGATGTTCACGAACTGCAGCGCGGCGCCGGCCCAGAAGCCCACGTCCATGCGGGCCGCGTCGGCATCGGCGAGCCGGCCGCTTTGCGCGAGCTTCCATGCCAGCCACAGCAGGTAGGCGATGCCCACCGCCTTGATGCCGGTGCGCAGGGCGGGCACGGCCACCACCAGGCTGCCGATGCCCGCGGCGCACACCAGCAGCAGCGCCGACCAGCCCAGCGGCACCGCGCACACGAAGCGCATGGCCGGACGCAGGCCGCGGTTGGCCGCGATGGCGGTGGACAGCGTGGTGTTCGGGCCGGGCGAGAAGCTCATGGCAGTTGCCAGGACCAGGAGAGCGGTGAATTCGACCAGGGGCATGGGTGCAGCGGAGTTGCGGGCGGGACACGTGGCAGTTACAGGACCCACTGTAGGCATGATTCCGCTACAGTGCCAATACAGACAGCTGCACAAGTTCATGAACTGTACCGGTGCGTTGGACAACACAGTTTCCAGAAAGCCTTCCATGCTGACCCGCACGCCCGAACGCACCCTGACCGAGCAACTCGCCGATCGATTCGCGGAACGCATCCGCAGCCGGCTGCTGCCGGTCGGCGCACGGCTGCCGTCGGTGCGCGAGTGCGCGCGGCAGCAGAGCGTGAGCACCCATACCGTGGTCGCCGCCTACGACCAGTTGCTGGCGCAGGGGCTCGTGGAGGCGCGGCGCCAGCGCGGGTTCTTCGTGCGCGATGCGGTGCAGAGGCCTCCGGTGCCGGGCGCCCCCGCCGGCGCTCCACAGGGCGCACCCGGCGGGGCAGGCGCACCGGGCGGCCCGGCCGCAGGCGCCTCGATCCTCGGCGCCGCCGCGCTGCCGATGTCGGGCTCGCACATCAACGCCACCACCCTGATCCGCGGCATGTTCCACCAGGCCTCGTCCAAGCCCCAGCCCGGCGCCGGCGTGTTTCCGCCGGGCTGGCTCGAAGACGCGCGCTTCATGTTCGCCGCCGTGCGCCGCGTCACCGCGGGGCGTGCGCTGCAGGACGGCTCCCTGGCCTATGGCGAGCCCCGCGGCGACGCCGGCCTGCGCGCGGCGCTCGCGCGGCGGCTGGCCGACCTCAGCGTGCCGGCGGAGCCCGCGCAGATCATCACCACCATCGGCGCCACGCACGCCCTGGACATCGTGAGCCGCACCCTGCTGAAGGCCGGCGACCCGGTCATGGTGGAGGAGCCCGGCTGGTCGGTGGAGTTCGCGCGGCTCGATGCGCTGGGCATGCGCGTGCTGCCCGTGCCGCGCGGTCCCGAGGGGCCGGACTTGGACGTGATGGCGCGCTACTGCGAGGCCCATGCGCCCAAGCTGTTCGTGAGCGTGAGCGTGCTGCACAACCCCACCGGCTACAGCCTGTCGCCGGGGCATGCGCACCGCATCCTGCAGCTGTCCCACCGGCACGGTTTCCACATCGTCGAGGACGACACCTACGGCCACATCGCCCCCGACCACGCCACGCGCCTGTCGGCCCTGGACGGGCTGCGCCGCACCATCTACGTGAACGGCTTCGCCAAGATCCTCGCGCCCAACTGGCGGGTGGGCTACCTCGCCGCGCCCGAGGGCCTGGTGGAGCGGCTGCTGGACACCAAGCTGCTGTCCACCCTCACCACGCCCTCCATCCTCGAAAAGGCCCTGGCGCAGTGTATCGAGCAGGGCCAGCTGCGCCGCCATGCCGAGCGCATGCGCCTGCGCCTGGCCCAGGCACGGGCCCGCAGCGTGCAGATCGCGCTGGAGGCCGGGCAGCGCTTCGCGGCCGAGCCCGCGGGCATGTTCGGCTGGGTGGAGACGGGCGTGGACACCGACATGCTCGCCCAGCGCATGCTCGACGAGGGCTATCTCATCGCGCCCGGCGCGCTGTTCCATGCCACCCGCCGGCCCTGCACGCTCATGCGGATCAACTTCACGACCACGCAGGATCCGGGGTTCTGGAAGGTGTTCCGGCGGGCGGCGGGCGGCCAGGGGTGACCTGAGCCCGGCTGGCGGTGCGTCCGCCCGGTTCGACGCGCGGCAGGCGGCGTTACCGCCCCGCCGGCCGCTCCACCACCAGGTCCGAGATCACCCGCAACAGCCCCCGGTTGATTTCCTCCAGGTCCATCTCGTGCGTTTCGCAGAGCTGGCGGATCGGGGCGGCATCCTCGGATTCGAGCGCGCAGGCCATCTCCAGGCTGGCGGCATAGGGCCCCTGGTGCAGCACGGCCGCGTCGTAGATGCGCTCGGACAGCGGCAGGCGCCGCAGGACGGCACCCAGCGGCTCGGAGAGCAGTTCTCCCAGCTGCGACAGCAGCCCGCAGAGATAGACCTCGCGACGCAGGTCGTTCTCCACCCCGGCGTCGAGCAGGCGCTCGGTCAGGTGCGCGCGGATCACCATGGACTCGCGGATAGGCTGCAGGTTGGGATCGGTGCTCGCATGCGGGAGCTGGTCGCCCAGCCAGCGCTGGAGCGAGCCGTAGCCCATCATCACCAGCCCGCGCCGCAGCGAATCCACGCCCGTGCGCAGCCCGAGCGCAGCGGAGTTGGTATAGACCATGAACCGGTAGGCGAGCAGGGGGTCCTCGCCGAGGATCTGCTCGAACGCCTCCAGCGACTGCTCCGCGTCGATCGCCCGCATCAGCTTGTGCACGGTCTCGTGGGCGGGCTGCAGCTGCTGGTGGCGCAGGCTGTAGAGCACGTCCTCCGACGGCCAGCCGGCGATGGCGAGCGCGCCGTGCCGGTCCAGGCAATGCTCCATCAGCGGGCGGCTCGCGATGTTCTCGTAGATCTGGCCCGCGATCACCGGGCTGGGCTGGGCGGGGGCGCCGCGGATCGGGCCGCCGGCCGCGCGCAGCGCGGCCATGGCGTCGTTGGCCGACAGCGACAGCAGGCTGTTGTCGAAGCAGGCCGCGATCTCCGCCGGCGGCAACCGGTCCAGCGCGCCGCGCCAGACCAGTTTCAGGCCCCGCTGGTGCGCCGCGCGCACGCGCTCGAGGACGCCTGCGTCGGCCAGCCATGCGTCAGGCACGCTGATCCAGGGAGAGCCACGTGGCGCCTGGGCGAGCAGGTCGATGAGCAACTGGGGGCTTTGCGGCGACAGCAGCAGGGGCGGGGAGCCCGCGCTCCAGAGTTCCTGCAGCGTGCGCAGCAGATGCGGCGCATCGACCAGGGCTTCGCCGGCGCTATGCACGTGCAGCTGTACGGCCGCGAGACGGCGCGCGGCATTCCAGAGGGGGCGGTAGCCCAGGATCAGGCTACCGAGGACGGATTGGACCATGTTGGGCTTTGCGGGGCGGGCCGGCGGAGGGGCCGGGTCCGATGCCCCGCTTGTCTCGATTCAGCTCAGCCGATGTAGTTGAAGAGCGACAGCTTTTGCACCTGGGCATAGGACTGCAGCGCTGCCTGGTAGCCGGTCTGGTTGTTCTGGAAGTCGGATATGCCCTTGATCATATCGAGATCTTCGGCACGCGAGCGGTCCGCCTCGAGCTGCACCGAGCGCTTGTCCTGGTCGCCCGTGATGCGGTCGGCGCGGTTGAGCAGTTCGCCGGCATAGCCGCGCATGTTGTGGATGCGCTCCATGCCGATGTCGATGTTGTTCAGTGCCTGGCCCACGGCCTGTGCGGCCGCGTTGCTGTTGCCGGCGCTGCCGATGTCGCGGATCGCCTGGTCGATGGTGCTGAAGATGCTGGCGCTGGGCTTGAGCGTGACGGTATCGCCGTTCGCCGGCGAGAAGTTGTAGGTGCCGTCGGACTGCTTGGTGGGCGTGCCGGTGATATTGAAGCTCACGCCCGGAATGCCGGTCACCGCGATCGATACGGGCTTGTCGGACGGGAAGTCGGGCACCGTGACCGGTGCGGACGACACGCCCGTGGTCGTGTTGGTGATGGTGTAGGTGGCCGTGGTGGTGCCCGCCGTCGCGCCGGGGCCCACGCCGCTGAACACGATCTGGTAGTCGTCGCCCGTGACCTGGGACGTGTTCACCGGCTTCACGCCGTCCGTCACCAGCAGGCGGCCCGAGGGGATGTTGCTCACCGAGGCCGTATAGACGCCGTCGCGCTTGGGCTGGAACATGAAGGCCGACTCGCCGTCGAGCGACAGCGGCAGCGAGGTGGCCGAGCCGGAGGCCTGTCCCGCCTGGCCGGCGAAGCTGTAGTCGGGGCTGCCGGTCTGCGGGCCCAGGAAGGGCGCGAGCGCACTGCCCAGGGCGCCCAGCAGCGGCAGCCCGTTCGTGTCCTTGCGGTTGACCAGGTCGGAGAGCTGCTCGCGCAGGCCCTGCACCTGGTTCATCATGGTCTTGCGGTCTTCGGGCTTGAGCGAGCCGCCACCTGCGTTCACGATGAGCTGGCGCAGCTCCTGCACGATGTCCACCGCCTGGCCGAGCGTGGACTCGGCCTGCGTGACGGTGTTGCGCGCGTTCTCCAGCGCGCGCTGCTCGCTCTGCACGCGCGAGAGGCGCGTGATGGCGCGCTCCGCCTGGGCCGCTGCCACCGGATCGTCGCTCGCGCGCACCACGCGCTTGCCCGAGGTCAGGTTCTCCTGCAGGTTGGACAGCGCGGTCTGGCGCTGCGACAGGTTGCGCAGCGCGTTGTCGTACTGGTTGGCGGAGGCGGTGCGGTAGAAGGTGCTCATGGCGATCTCCGGAAGGCCGGTGCGGCGCGGGCGGCGTCAGCGGCCCATCGTCTGGATCAGGTTGTCGAAAATGTTCTGCGCGATCTGCAGCACCTTGGCAGAGGCCTGGTAGGCCTGCTGGTACTGGATCAGCTTGGCGGCTTCCTCGTCCAGGTTCACGCCCGAGACGGCGGTGCGGTCGCGTTCGAGGTTGGTGGAGATGGTGGCGGAAACATCCGAGGCGTACTTGGCGTTCTGCGTGCGCGTGCCCACCTGGGCCATCAGGCCGGCATAACCGTCGCTCATGGTGGCGTCGTCGAACATCTTCACGTCGGCCAGCGCGTCCATCGCCGAGGCATTGCCCGCGTTGCGCTTGTAGGCGTCGCCATACTGCGGATCGAGCGAGTTGCCCACCTTCACCGTGTCGCCCGTGCCCGGCGTGCCCTTCAGCGTGATCTGCCAGCCGTCGATGGTGATGGGCTGGCCCGGCGTATAGGCGAGCCCGGTGGTGCCCGAGGCCGGCGAGGTCGATCCCGTCACCCCGTAGGTGGATGGCGGGCCCGCGTCGAACGTCAGGGTCACGCCCCCCGGGGTCGGCGGCAGCGTGTAGGGGTTGGAGGCGGCCTGGACGGAGCTCAGCTGCAGCGAGCCGTTGTTCGTCGTGCCCATGGAGGCGTTGACGGGGCTGGCGGCTGCGAGGTCGCGCGGCGACAGCACCTTGGCCTGGATGTTCAGCGCCGTGCTGCTGAAGGGTTTGAAGAGCACCCGCTCACCGGCGGCGCCCGCGGCCGTCATGTTGAAGTTGAGCCCGTCGATCTGCTGCCCCGCGAGGTTCGCGAGGTCGGTGAAGGCCGTGGCCTTGCCGTCGGACAGGCGCACCACCTGGCCCGCGGGGGGCGTGGTGAAGCGCACTTCGTAGTCCGAGGCGGCGAACTTGGTGGCGTCGGAAAACGACACATTCCCCGCCGCCGTGCCGCTGGTATAGCCGGGCATGCTGGTGGGCACCGAGAACAGGTCCTTGCCGGCCTGGCCGTCCAGCGTGATGCCGAGCTTGTGCTGGGCATTCATCGTCATGCCGATGGCCTGCGCCATGCGGCCCAGCAGGTTGCGGCCCTCGGCGAGGTCGTTGTTGTGGAAGCGCAGCAGCCCCGAGAGCTCGCCCCCCGCGAGCATGCTGTCGTCCAGCTCGATGGGCTTGGTGCCGGGCGGGCTGAAATACACCTTCAACTGGCCGCTGCCCGGGAACTGGCTCGACTCCTGCACGTCCAGCGGCGTGGCCGTGGTACCCAGCACGAGCGGCTGGCTGCCCGCCACGAACAGCCCCACGGTGCCGTCGTCCGCGGCCACCTGGGTGGTCTGCACGTACTGGTTGATCTGGCGGATGATCTGGTCGCGCTGGTCCAGCAGGTCGTTGGGCGTCTGCCCGTTGCCCTTCACGCGCGCGATCTGCTCGTTCACGCTCGCCATCTGCTTGGCCAGGCTGTTGATCGCGTTCACGTCGCCCGTGAGCTGCTCCTTCACCGTGTACTGGATCTCGTTCACGCGCTCGGCCGCCGAGCGCATGCGCGCGGCGGTCTCGTCCATGCGGGTGATGGTGACGGTGCGCGCGGTCATGTCCGTCGGCGAGGCCACCACGTCCTTGAAGGAGTTCAGCATGTCGGTGATCGCGGCGCCCAGTCCGCTGGTACCTCCGCTGAACACGTCCTGCAGCTGCGACAGCCGCTCCGCGCGCGTCTTGTCGGCCGACTGGGCGGAATCCGCCGCCGCGGCCTGCCGGGTCAGCAATTCGTTGTGGTTGCGCAGGATGGTCTGCACGTCCACACCCTGGCCGATGTAGCCGCCGCCGGTGAACTGCCCCTGCACGGTCTGCAGCGACAGCGTCTGCCGCGAATAGCCCGCGGTATTGACGTTGGCGATGTTGTGGCCGGTGGTCTGCAGGGCCACCTGGTTGGCGAGGAGGGCGCGCGCGCCGACGTTGAGCAGGCTCATGTGCGTTCACCCGTCTTCATGCCGAGGGCCCCACGCGCAGCGTGCTGTGGATGGCCCGGCTCAGCTTGTGCGCGTACTCGGGGTCCGTCGCGTAGCCCGCCTTCTGCAGTTCGGCTGCATAGGCCACGGCCGAATGCGTCTTGCTGCGGGCCTTTTCGTAGCGCGGGTTGTCGTTGATGAGGCGCGCGTAGTCCTTGAAGGAGTCTTCATAGGAGTCATAGGCGCGGAACTTGGCCGTCACCTTGCGCGGCGTGCCGTTGATGTATTCGGTGGTGGTCACCTCCGCCACCTTGCCCGTCCAGCCCTTGCCGGCCTTGATGCCGAACAGGTTGAAGGAGTTGCTGCCGTCCTTGCTGCGGATCTCGCTGCGGCCCCAGCCGGTCTCGTGCCCGGCCTGGCCGAGCATGAAGCTGGCGGGAATGCCGCTTTCCTGCGCCACGCGTTCGGCCGCGTCGCGGTGGTGCTGCACGAAACCGTCGCGGCCCTTGGGGGCCGGTGCGTAGGCGTTGGCGGCCGCCGCGGCGCGCGCGGACTGCTGTGGCTGCAGGCTCAGCGTGGACGGCGGGGAAAACGTGGGTGCGGCCTCCTGGCCGCCGCCGATCTGGCGGGTGAGCTGGCGCTGGATGGCTTCCGAGAGCCCGCCCTGCAGGCCCGACATCTGCACCGAGAACTGCTGGTCCAGCATGTCCTGGCCCAGGTTGCCCTGCTCGCCTTCCATCAGGCCGGACTTCATCGTCGCCTCGCGCATGCTCTTGATCATCTCGCGCATGAAGAGCGATTCGAACTGCTTGGCCGCTTCCTTCGCGGCCTTCGGGTCGTTCTGCCCGGCCTGGAACTTCAGCGCATCCAGCGAGCGCGCATCCACCGCCAGCGCATTCGAGGCCGTGGCGGGGGCGGAGGACGTCAGGCTGAGCGACATGGCGGTCTCCCGGCGGTCAGGCGGTGGCGGACAGGGCGGCCATCAGATGACCTCCAGTTCGGCATTGAGCGCGCCCGCGGCCTTGATGGCCTGCAGGATGGCCAGGAGGTCCTGCGGCGTGGCGCCGAGCGTGTTGAGTGCGCGCACCACGTCGGCGAGCTGCGGAGACGGCGGCATCTGGATGATGTTGCCCGGCTCCTGCTTGATCGC
Source organism: Paracidovorax avenae (assembly GCF_040892545.1). Classification (NCBI taxonomy): domain Bacteria; kingdom Pseudomonadati; phylum Pseudomonadota; class Betaproteobacteria; order Burkholderiales; family Comamonadaceae; genus Paracidovorax; species Paracidovorax avenae. Next base: position 5,124,058 of record NZ_CP156079.1, on the reverse strand, counting down.
GATGTCGCTCTTCTGCGCGACCACGGTCTGGCCCTGCGACAGCGGATTGGGCTGGCTGATCACCGGCGTGGAACTGATCGTGATCGACAGGTTGCCGTGCGCGATCGCGCAGGGCCCCAGCGTGACGGCCTGGTTGAGCACGATCGAGCCGGTGCGCGCGTTGATGACGACCTTGGCGGACGGCGTGGTGTCGGCCACCGGCAATTCCTCCAGGTCGGCGATGAAGTTCACCCGGCCACCCGGATCCTGCGGCGCCCGCACCTGCACCGTGCGGCCGTCCAGCGCGGTGGCGATGGATGCTCCCTTGCCGAGCTTGTCGTTGATGGCCTGCGCCACCTTGCGCGCGGTCTGGAAATCGGAGGCATTGAGGCCCAGGTTGATCGTGTCGCCGTCATGCAGCGGCGTGGGCACGGAGCGCTCCACCTGCGCGCCCTCGGGAATGCGGCCCGCGCTCAGGTGGTTGATCTGCACCTTGCTGCCGCCGGCAGCGGCGCCCGCGCCGCCCACCACCAGGTTGCCCTGCGCCAGCGCGTAGATCTCGCCGTCGGCGCCGCGCAGCGGCGTGGCGATCAGCGTGCCGCCCTTGAGCGACTTGGCATTGCCCAGGGAGGACACGTTCACGTCGATGAATTGCCCGGGCTGGGCGAACGCCGGCAGCTGCGCCGTCACGATCACCGTGGCCACGTTCTTGAGCTGCGGTGCCGCCGTGCCGGGCGGCAGGCTGATGCCCATCTGCTGCAGGTAGTTGGTCAGCGCCTGCGTGGTGATGGGCATCTGCGTCGTCTGGTCGCCCGTGCCGTCCAGGCCCACGACCAGACCGTAGCCCGTCAGCTGGTTGCTGCGCACCCCCTGCACGGCCGCCACTTCCTTGATGCGCAGCGCATGCGCTGGCGCCACCGCCCCCAGCAGGGCGAGCGCGGCGAGGCCATGCGCGAGCCCCAGCCGCAGGGCGGCCCGGTGCGCGCGTGCGAGGAAGGAGGTGGGGGCAGGAGACTTCATGGCACCGATTGTGGGATCGGAGGGCCCCGGGAGATGGAGGGAAAAGCCGCCGGATCACCCGCTTTCTTGGCTGGATGCCAAGCTGGTGGAGCATCTTGCAGCGTAGGAATTTCTTGTGAAATCTAAGCGGTCATTTATTTTTTTATTGCTTCTTGAATTGGCTCATGAAGATCGCAGTGATCATTTCTATTTTGAACTTGGATTGCGCTCAACGTAGGTAAAATCTAAGCAATCACTTCTATTGGAGTGCTCCATGAAGAACTATTTGATCAACGATGTTGGCGACATCGGCCAAGTCATCCGCGCCGCGCGCAAAGCCCATGGCGTCCGCCAAGACGACTTGGCTGGCAGTGCGGGAGTGAGCCATGTCTATGTGCGCGATCTGGAGTATGGGAAAGAAACCGTTCAGATGGGCCGCGCGCTGAAGGTCTTGAAGGAATTAGGCGTCAGGTTCAAGGTAGAGATACCTGATGATGTTCATGAGCGGCTGATGGGGGATCAAGAGAAGGCAGCATTGCTGAAAGTGGAGCGAGCTCTTCTTGAGAGTTATGAGCTGTCCCCGAATGTCATTGAGTCGGTAAGGTCTGCCAGGGTAAAACGCAAGTGAGCCAACGCACCTTGGCCGTGCTCATCAACGGCGAATGGATGGGCGACTTGACCGAGCAGAACAACCTCTGGGTCTTTCAGTACGCTGCCAGTTGGCTGTCCCGTCGCCATCCCTATCCGCTGTCTCCCTCTTTGCCGCTGGGTCCGGAGCCGCTGCTGGATGGTGCCACGGTCCGGCCGGTGCAGTGGTTCTTCGACAACCTCCTTCCCGAAGAGACGCTGCGCACCGTGATCGGCAGGGAAGAAGGTGTTCCGGCAGAAGACGCCTTCGGGCTGCTTGAGCGGCTCGGGGCCGAGTCGGCCGGAGCTCTGGTGCTGCAACCCCACGGTGCTGAAGACGCGGTGCAGGGTACGCAGGAACTCAGCCATGAGGTGCTGTCCGCGCGCATCCGCAAGCTGCCGGTGGCGTCACTTCACCGGCAGGCCCCCAAGCGCATGTCGCTGGCGGGTGCGCAGCACAAGATGGTTGTCTGCTTCGATCCCGCGACGGGCGGGCTGGCCGAACCTTTGAAGGGCAGCGCCTCTACGCACATCCTCAAGCCCGACTCCACGGCAGTCGGGTATCCACGCTCAGTGGTGAACGAAACCTTCACGATGCGTCTGGCGGCCATGCTGGGCGTGAGGGTGCCCTCGGTATGGCGTCTCTATGTTCCCGAGCCCGTGTACATCATCGAGCGCTTCGACCGCATCCGCGGAGCGGATGGTCGACCGCTGCGCGTGCATGCGGTGGATGGCAGCCAGGCATTGAACGAAAGCGGGCACAACAAGTACGCGAGCGCAACCTTTCCCGCGTTGCTGCGGCTCGTCGGGCTGTGCTTGAACAGGGCCGTGGCGAGACTGGAGATATTCCGCTGGATCCTGTTCAATACCCTGGTCGGCAACTCGGATTGCCACCTGAAGAACATCTCATTCCTCATCGATTCGGAAGGCATGCGCGTGGCGCCCTTCTGCGATCTGCTCTGCACGGCGGTCTACCACACGCCGGCTTTGGCGGACGGGCCGTCCACGAGGGTATGGCCCGCCGAAACCCTGGCCATGCCGGTGGCCGGCGCAGCGAATTTCTGCGAGGTCACGCAGGAAAAACTGGTGGCCACCGGGATGGAACTGGGCCTCGGCAAAGGCACGGCGGTCCGGGAAACCGCCAGGATGATCGCGCGGTTGCCGGATGCCGCGGACGGACTGATCGAGCGCATGACGGCGGAATATGGAGCCATGCCGATCCTCGCCCAGATCCCGCCCGAAACCCGGGCCGCCGAACTGCACCTGCTGCGTGCGATACGCCATGTAGTGATCGCAGACATGCTGAGGTTCGTGCGGTAGCCTGGCCCTTGCACGCGGCCGTACTACGCACATCGGAACCTCAGAACGGTGCCACCGAATTGAACGCCCGCGCCAGCCATCCCATGGCCTGCGCTTCGGCCGGAGAGCCCCGCCCGCGCGACTGCACGCGGGCATTGGCCACCAGGGTGGAACTCACCACGCTGCCCGGCTGCAGCGATCGCGGATCCACGGTGCCCGAGAAGCGCAGCACGTCCACGTTCTCGGCCACGCCGATCTGCTTCTCGCCCGCGATCACGAGGTGGCCATTGGGCAGCACATCCACCACCGTGGTGGTGATGGTGCCGGTGAAGGTGTTGGTGCTCTGCAGGTCGCCCTTGCCTTCGAAGTTGTTGGTGCTGTTGCCGCCCAGCTTCAGCTTGCCGAGGTCGCTCGCGCCGATGAAGGGAAACGCGCTCACGCCGGCCGTGTTGGCGGCCGTGCGGTCCACCTTGGAGCTGGACTTCTGCGATGCGGAGATCGTCTCCACGATCTGGATGGTGACGATGTCGCCCACCAGCCGCGCGCGGCGGTCCTCGAACGCCGGCCTGTAGCTGGCCGCATGGAACAGGCTGCCGGTTGCCGGCCCGGTCGCGCGGGGAGCGGTCTGCACGGCGATCGGCGCCTGGGTGGGCGGCATGTCGATCGGCGGCGGCGGATTGACGGAGGCGCAGCCCGTGGCGGCCAGCAGGGCGGCCACGGCGGCGAGGCGCAGCGGGGCTGCGCGGAGGATGAAGGGGGCGGCAGTGTGCGGCATGGTCGGTATCCCGGCAGTGGTCAGGAAGGGGAGGGCGCGCATCACAGCTGCGCGAGCTTGGCCAGCATCTGGTCGGATGTCTGGATGGCCTTGGAATTCATCTCGTAGGCGCGCTGGGTCTGGATCATGGACACCAGCTCTTCCACCACGTTCACGTTGGAGGTTTCCAGGAAGCCCTGGCGGATGATGCCCAGGCCGTTGGTGCCGGGCGTGCCCTGCTGGGGCTGGCCCGACGCCTCGGATTCCTTGAACAGGTTCTGCCCGATCGGCTCCAGGCCGGCCGAGTTGATGAAGCTCGCCATGCCCAGGGTGCCGATCTGCTGCGGCGCGGTCGTCCCCGGCACGGTGGCCGAGACGATGCCGTCCGTGCTGATGCTGATGCCCGTGGCGTTGGCTGGCACGGTGATGCCGTTGGCCACGGGCAGGCCGCTGGAGGTGACCAGTCGCCCCTGGGAGTCGAGCTGGAACGACCCGTCGCGCGTGTAGCCCGTGGTGCCGTCCGGCATCGTCACCTGGAAGAAGCCGTTGCCGTTGATGGCCACGTCCAGGTTGTTGTTGGACTGCGCCAGGCTGCCCTGCGTGAAGTTGCGGCTGGTGGCCACCGTGCGCACGCCCAGGCCCAGGTGCAGGCCGGTGGGCAGCTGGTTCTGCTCGGTGGTCTGCGCGCCCACCTGGCGCAGGTTCTGGTAGATCAGGTCCTCGAACACCGCGTTGTTGCGCTTGTAGCCGGTGGTGGATACGTTGGCGAGGTTGTGGGAGATCACGTCCAGCTGCGTCTGCTGGGCGGACATGCCGGTCTTGGCGATCCAGAGCGAGTTGATCATGGCGGTTCCTCGGGGAATGCGTGCTGGGCTTGGCGTGCGGGGAGGGCGTCAGCCGTTCAGGTTGAGCAGCTGGGCGGCCGTCTTGTCGTTGGTCTCGGCCGTCTGCAGCAACCGCATCTGGGCCTCGAACTGCCGGGAGGCGGCGATCATGCCGACCATGCTTTCCACGGCGTTCACGTTGGAGCCCTCCAGCGCGCCGGACAGCAGCCGCGCGTTCGGGTCATTGGGCATCGGGTCGCCCGATGCGGTACGGAAGAGCGCGTCGTCGCCGCGCTTGAGCGGGTCTTCTGGCGTCGGGGTGGCGAGCTTCAGGCGGCCGATGGGCGTGGCCTGCTGGCCCGCGACGCGCGCGGTCAGGGTGCCGTCCGAGCCCAGCGTCACGTCGGCGCCGGGCGGCACGTCGATCGGACCGCCGCCGTCGGACAACACGGTGAGCCCGTTGGAAGTGCGCAGCTGGCCCTCCGCGTTCACCTCGAAGCTGCCGTTGCGGGTGTAGGCCTCGGTGCCGTCCAGCCCCTGCACCGCGAACCATGCATTGCCCACCGCCATCGCATCCAGGTTCCGGCCGGTGCGCTGCACGGGGCCGGGCGTTTCCACGTGGCCGGAGGTGGCCTCCAGCGCGAACACGCGGGTCTTGGAGCCGTCGCCCTGCACGGGTACCGAGCGGAAGGTGGACATCTCCGCGCGGAAGCCGTTGGTGGAGGCATTCGCGAGGTTGTTGGCCAGCACCGCCTGCCGTTGCGCGGCGGCGCTGGCGCCCGTCATGGAGGTGTAGATGATGTGGTCCATCGCTCGGCCTGCAGGAAGAAGGAATGCGTTCGGATGTCAGTGGCGGATCAGCGGGGGCGATCAGTCAGCGCAGGTTCACCAGCGTGGACATCACCTGGTCCTGCGTCTTGATGGTCTGGGCGTTGGCCTGGTAGGCACGCTGGGCGGTCATCATGTTCACCAGCTCGGCCGTCAGGTCCACGTTGGAGTCTTCCAGTGCGCCGGAGCGCAGCCCGCCGAACTTGCCTTCGGTGGGGGTGCCCAGCACCGGCTGGCCCGACTCGAACGTCTCCACCCAGTTGTTGCTGCCCACCGAGGCCAGGCCCTGCGTGTTGCGGAAGCTGGCCAGTGCCACCTGCCCCTCGGCGCGCGTCACGCCGTTGGAGTAGCGCGTCATCACCGTGCCGTTGTTCTCGATGCTGATGCCCGTGAGTTCGCCGGCCGTGTAGCCGTCCTGCGACAGATTGGACACCGCGAACGCTTTGCCGTATTGCGACACGCCGTCGAGCTTGATGTTCACCGTGTAGTCGGCCAGCCCGTTCGGGTTGGGCGGAGTGGGCTTCACGGTGAGCGGCATCTGGAAGCCGGTTTCCGGTGCGGTGGCGGCCGGCGAGATGATCTTGCCGCTGTTGTCGAACTTGATCTGGCCGATCGGCGTTGCCACCACCGGCGGTGTGGCCGTGGCGTCGTCGAGCTGGTCGTACACGTCCCAGGTGTTGGCGCCGTTCTTCTGGAAGTACAGGCTGACCGGCTTGGCCACGCCCTGGCTGTCGTACACGTTGATCGACGTGCCGTAGGTGGACCGCGGCGTGGCGGGCACGGGCGGCGTGGCCGTGGCGTCGCCGGCGGCATCGGGCGCGCGGGCGTCGAGGTTGAACTCCGCCGTGATCGCCGTGGTCTGCTTGGCGGGGATGGGCTTGGACGTGGGGAAGGACAGCGGCGCGGCGTTGCTGGCCGTGCGCTTGCCCGTGACCGGATCCAGCGCATAGCCCATGACCTGCGCCTTGGTGTTGGTCACCAGCTGGCCGTTGCTGTCGAGCTTGAAGTTGCCGGCACGGGTGTAGGCACGCGAGCCGTCGGGCTGCTGCAGCGTGAAGAAACCGTCGCCGTTGATCGCCACGTCCAGGCTGTTGCCCGTGACGGAGATGTTGCCCTGATTGAACTGCTGCGCGACCGCCGACAGCTCCACCCCGATGCCGGCATTGGTGCCGCCCGCGGAGCCGATGGCATTGGCCACCATCTCGGCGAACTCGGCGCGCGAGGCCTTGAAGCCGACGGTGCCGGAGTTGGCCACGTTGTGGCCGATCACGTCCAGGTTCTTGCTGGCGGCGTTGAGGCCGGACAGGCCTTGCTGGAAGCTCATGGTGCTCTCCTCGGGGGACGGAAAAAGGGGTGTTGTCTTGCGGAATGCGCGAGGCCGTCAGAGCACCGCGCGGATGTTGCTGTAGTTCACGGTGCCGCCCGTGTCCAGGTTCAGCGTGAGGGCGCCCGCGTTGGAGCCCGTGCCCACCACCTTGGCCTGCATGAGCGGCGTCGCCTCGACGGCGCCGTCCTTGGTGGACGCCACCACGCGGAAGCTCAGGTCGCTGCGGGTGCCGCTGTACTTGCTGCCGTCCCAGGTGAAGTCGTGGCGGCCCGCCGCGCTCGCGCCCACGTCCACCGTATCGACCACCTGGCCGCCCGGCGTGACGACTTCCACCTTGACATCGGTGGCTGCGCTCTTGAGGTCGAAGGAGCCGGTGCCGGCGCTGTCCTTGAAGGTCATCTTGGAGCCCTCGGTCAGCACGCTGCGGCCGATCATCATCGTTCCCTGCAGGGTCTGCATGGTCGTGAACTGCTCGGCCATGGTCTGCATGCTGAGGTTGAGCTGCTGGATGCCGGTCACCGTGTTGATCTGCGCCATCTGCGAGGTCATCTGGGCGTTGTCCAGCGGATTCATGGGATCCTGGTTGTTGAGCTGCGCCACCAGCAGCTTCAGGAAACGGTCCTGCGCGGCGGCGGGGTCGGTGGCGGAGTTCGAGCTGGAGCCCGTGTTCACGGTGGCCGTGGAGCCGATGGGGTTGAGGATCATGGTGCGGTCCTTCGGTAAGGGATTACTGGCCCATCTGCAGCGTCTTGAGCAGCAGCGACTTGGTGGTGTTGAGGACCTCGACGTTGTTCTGGTAGGAGCGCGAGGCCGAGATCATGTTGACCATCTCTTCCACCGGATTCACGTTGGAGTGCGTGACGTAGCCTTCTGCGTCGGCCTGTGGATGGGTGGGGTCGAGCACGCGCTTGCCGGGGGCTTGGCTCTCGCTGATGGCGCTCACGCGAACGCCGGCCGCACCTTCGTCGCCCATGGGCGTGGTCTGGAAGACCACCTGGCGCGCCTTGTAGGCCTGGCCGTCGGGGCCGGCCACGGCGTCGACGTTGGCGAGGTTGCTGGCCACCACGTTGAGGCGCTGCGCCTGCGCGCTGATCGCGCTGCCGGAGACGCCGAAGATCGAGAACATGGACATGGCGGTGATCGCTTTCCTGGTGCGTTGCGGGCGGCGGGACGTGTGCGTCCTCACTGGCCCTGGATCGCGCTCAGCATGGTGCGCGCGTTGCCGTTGATGAAACGCAGCGTGGCTTCGTAGCGCACGGCGTTGTCGGCGAACGCGGCCCGCTCGCGGTCCAGGTCCACCGTGTTGTTGTCCAGGCTCGGCTGGGTCTGCACCGTGTAGCCCAGGGAGCCGGGTGTGCCGCTGCCGGTCGTGGCGCCGGGCAGGGGGATGTGGCGCGGATCGGTCGCGCTCTGCTGGCGCTGCAGGGCGCGCTCCACCGCGCTGAAAGAGGCGCCTGCGCCCTGGCCGGTGGCATCGCGCAGCGCATCGGCGAAATTGAAGTCGCGCGCCACATACCCGGGGGTATCGGCATTGGCGATGTTGCTCGCGATCGCGCGCTGGCGCTCGGCGCGCAGCATGAGCGCGTTGCCGTGGAAATCCAGCCTTTCGGTCAACTTGTCGAGCATGGGACACCTTGCGGAAATCAGGGGAATCGGGGCCGCCGCGCGGCACGGGGCCACGGGTTTTTCGGCGTGGTCCGATTATGGAAACGGGCCCTTTTTCCTAAAGCGCGAAGAACGCGGGGATTGGCGCGCAGTTCGGTCCATCGCCGGCGGCCCCACGCCCTAGAGTTCAGGTTGTGCAATGGCCCCCGGACCACCCCGTCCGGCCGGCCCCGTCCATCGCCGCAGCCCGGCTGCCCAGGAGGCCCCCATGTCCCCCCATTCCCCTCTGCCGTCTTACCGCCCCGCCCCGCGCCGCGCCCGTGCGCTGGCCCGCATGGCCGGCGCCGCGCTGCTGGCCTGGAGCGCCGCCGCGGCCGTGCATGCCCAGGGCGCGCCCGCCGCGGACGCGACGGCCGACCTGGGCTCCATCACCCAGCACTGGATCGATGACGCCCTGCAGCGCAGCCAGGTGTCGGGCGGCGCCATGCCGCTGCGCATGGAAGTGAGCGTGGGCCAGCTCGATTCGCGGCTGCGCCTCGCGCCCTGCGCCCGGGTGGAGCCCTACCTTCCCGCCGGCTCCCGGCTCTGGGGCCGCACGCGGCTGGGCCTGCGCTGCGTCGAGGGTGCCACGGCGTGGAATGTTTTCCTGCCCGTCACCGTCAAGGCCTACGGTCCTGCCTGGGTGCTCACCGGCAACGTGGCCTCCGGCGCCGTGCTGACCGAGGCCGACGCCACCCAGGCCGAAGTGGACTGGGCGGCCGAGACCACCGCCATCGTGGCCAACCCGGAAAACTGGGTGGGTCAGGTGGCGTCCCGCCCGCTCATGGCCGGGCAGGCGCTGCGCCAGCACATGGTGAAGGCGCCGATGGCCTTCCGCGCCGGCGCGCCGGTGCGGGTCATTGCCCAGGGGCGCGGCTATTCGGTAACATCCGCGGGGCAGGCCGTCACGGCAGGCTCCATCGGAGAGACTGTGCGTGTCCGCATGGACAATGGCCGGGTCATCGCAGGGATTGTTTCCAGCGATGGAACGGTAGAGGTCGGCTTGTGACGTCCTGTTTCCGAATAAAAGCCTAAAGTCCGCACTCCGATGGCCGAAAACATGGCTACTGTGCCCCACATCGAACGGGGTGGGAGAGTGCGATGAAGATCAGTCAAAACCCGGAATTGCCGAATTCGCTGACGCAGCAGATCCAGGCTGCCAAGCAACAGGCCAAGGCGGCCGCCCCGGCGCCCGCTGCCGAAGAGGCCACCAAGACCGCGACCACGGTCGCCACCTCGGGCGGTACGCCCGTGACGTTCTCCAGTGCCGCCAAGGCCCTGGATCCGTCGCTGCGCAGCAGCGCGGATTTCGACGCCAACAAGGTCAAGGCCGTGCGCGCGGCCATCGAGAAGGGCACCTTCACGGTCGATGCCGATGCCATCGCCGACAAGCTGCTCTCGAACGCCCAGGAAATCATCGCCCACTCCCCCAAGAGCCACTGATCCCGGCCCTTGCCCCGGCGCGGCCGTAGCGCACACGGTCCGCGTCCCGCATGGGCCGGTCGGCACAGGACCGACCCATGCACCCCCCTCCCGCTTCCCCGTCTTCCCCCCGCTCGCCCGAAGCCCTGCTCGGCGCCGTCGAGTCGCTCCTGGCCGACGTGGGCGCCCTGCTGCTGCAGGCGGATGCTCCCGCGCTGGAGCGCCGCTCCCCGCTGCTGCAACAGGCCGCGCTCGAGCTGTCCCGCTTCCTGGAGAGCCGCCCCGCCTCCGCGCCGCCCCTGCCGGCCGACTGGACGCGCCGTGTCCAGGCCGTTCGCAGCCAGCTGTCCCTGCAGCGCGAGCAACTGGCCCGGCTCGCCGCGCTCACCAACCGCCAGGTGGCCACCTTCCTGCCGCCGGACCAGAACGGCGCGACCTACGGCAGCCGCGGCCCTGCCGGCAACGGCATGCACGGCGGCGCTGCCCGGATCTACCGCTCGCAAGGCTGAACGGCACCCTTGGGGCCAGGCCGGGTTGGCCACACCACAAAAAACAAGGGCCCCGAGGGGCCCTTGTTTTTTCATCCGGCGGCGTCAATGGCTGCGCATCTTCGCCCGCAGCCGGGCAATCGACTGGCTGTGCAGCTGGCAGATGCGCGACTCGGTCACGCCCAGCACGGCGGCAATCTCCTTCAGGTTCATGTCGTGTTCGTAGTACATGCCCATGATCTGCTGTTCCCGCTCCGGCAGGGCCTTGATCGCCGCCACCAGGGAAGCGCGCAGGCGCTGGTCGCGCAGCATGGCCATGGGGTCGGCCGCGCCGTCGGCCACGTGGCGGTCGAGGAAGCCGTCATCGTCGTCGTCGCCGCGCGTCATGTCTTCCAGATAGACCAGCTGGGTGCCGCGCACCTTGCTCAGCAGGGACTGGTATTCCGCCAGGCTGAGGTCGAGCTCCGTGGCGATCTCGGATTCGAGCGGGCTGCGGCCGAGCTTCTGCTCCAGCCGGGTCACGGCGTGCTCGATCTCCTTCTGGCTCTTGCGCGAACTGCGCGACATCCAGTCGCCCTCGCGCAGTTCGTCGAGCATGGCGCCACGGATGCGCTGGGAAGCGAAGGTCTCGAACTGCACGCCCTGCGTCACCTCGTAGCGCGACAGCGCCTCGTTGAGCCCGATCATGCCGACCTGGATCAGATCGTCCAGCTCCACGTTGGGCGGGAGCTTCGCGATCATGTGGTGCGCGATCCGTCGGACCAGCGGCGCGTGCTGGCGGATCAATGCATCGCGGTTGAGCTGTCCTTTGGCGGTGTACATCGGATCAGTGGCTCCGTGCGAAGGGCTGGGCGGGCCGCTGCGTACCGAAGGACGGGGGAACAGTGACCGGCGCGGCGCCAATGGTGACCGCGTTTTCCAGCAGTTGCAAGGCCAGGCGCTGCAGGTCCTGGGGATGGTTGGCCCGCAGGGTGGTGGTACGCAGCTCGCTGCCCAGGTGCCGCTCGGCGCAGCGCTGCAGGGTGGCGAGCGTGGCATGGACCCGGTGGAGGCCGGCGGGCCGGTCGGTGGGCAGCACCGAGGCCACCGTGCAGGGTACGCCGGCGTGCAGCGCCATGTGCTTGAGCTGGCGGTAGCTGCGCATCGCGTGGTCGCCGCCCTCGGCGATCAGCAGCGGCACTGCGGCGGTGTCGCGCACCAGGGGCGCGAGCGCTTCCGCGGGGGCGTAGATCGCCAGCACCGCATAGGAGCGGAAGAAGGGCTGCAGGGTCTGCTGGGCCGCCACCGCGTCGGCGCTCTGGCGGGCCAGCCGGCGCAGTCCGTAGGCGGCCGGCAGCACGGCCAGGGAGGCCGCCGCGGCGCCGCCCGTGTCCAGCGGCGCGCCATCCTGCCAGGACGGCTCGGCCAGCAGATGGGCCAGGCCGGGGGAGGCATCGGTCTCGCGCGCGGTGCCGTCGAGCACGGCCACGGGATAGCCCATGCGCTGCAGCGCCGAGCACACCTGGAAGAAGGTTTCGAGCCCGTAGGCCGCATCCGGCTGTGCCAGGATGGCCAGCAGGCGCAGGGGCGACTCGGGCATCAGGCGCAGCAGGCTCGCGCCCTGGTGGAAGGCGGTGTCAAGCATCGACCAGGGCCCTTTCGGTGGCGAGTTCGGGGGAGTGCGAGAAGAAGAAGTTCAGGTCCGAGGCCTTCGGGTCGAACGCCGACTTCGCGGGCGAACGCATGGACGTGGCGATCAGCTTCTGGGCATCGGCCGCTTCCCAGTCCTCGGGCACGCGCTGGCCGTTGGTCACGCCGCGCAGCACCATCTGGTGGCGGATCAGCGCATCCACGGCAGGGCCGAGCTTCACGGCCTCGTCCACCTTGGAAAGGATGGCCTGCTGCGATCCACCGGTCCGGAAGCCGGTGAGCACGTCGTCCAGCGTGTCGCCGTGGCAACCTGCGTTGAGCACCAGCAGGCGGTTCACGCCGGGCAGGTCGAGCACGTCCAGCATGTCGCGCTTGCGCGGGTCGCGCGGGGCGATGCCGGTGGTGTCGATCAGCACCATCTTCTTGCCGGCCAGCAGGCCGAGCAGGTCCTGCAGGGCAGCGCGGTCATGGGCGAGGTGCGCCACCACGCCGAGCATGCGGCCATACGAGCGCAGTTGTTCGTGGGCGCCCACGCGGTAGGTGTCCAGGGTGATCAGGCCGACGCTGGCCGGGCCGTGGATGCGGGCGCACAGGGCGGCGAGCTTGGCGGTCGTGGTGGTCTTGCCCACGCCGGTGGCCCCCACCATCGCGTACACACCGCCTTCTTCATACAGCGGGCGCTGGTGCGCATCGGTCTTGAGGTTGCGCTCCAGCACTTCCATCAGCCAGCGCACGGCATGGCCGGCACCCAGTTCTTCGGGCAGGCGCTCCAGCACGGCGCGCGCCAGCGAGGGCGAGTAGCCCGCACGGATGAGCTTGAGCATCAGGTTGGACTGGATCGGGTTCTGCCGGGCCTGGCCCAGCCAGGCCAGCGTGTTGAAGCGGTCCTCGATGAGGTCCTTCATGGACTGCAGTTCGCTCATCAGGTTCTGCTGGCCCGCTTCCTGGGCGAGCGAGGGCACGGGGGCCTGCACGCGGCGTTCGCGCACGGGCTGCTCGGGCGGCAGGCCCAGGGGGATGGCGTGCATCGGGTTGTGACGCGGCAGCGGGGCGCTGGCAGGGGCCATTGCGCGTTCGGCCATGCGCGGGGCCTCGGGGCGGGCCAGCGGTGCGCGCTCGGGCTGCAGGAACTGCTGGGGCGCGGCAGCCGGGGCCGGCGCAGCGCCGTTCATGGCCTCGTGGCGGCGGCGCAGCATGCGCTCGCGCACATAGTCCTGGAAGGAGAGCGTGCTCATCGCCAGCTGTTCCGTGTCCTGCGCCACCGGATTGCGCGGCGCCTCGGCCCGTTGCGCCGCGCGCAGCGGCCGGCTCGATTGCGCCGGATTGGCGGCCATGTCGGCGGCGCGTTCCTGCAGCCGGGAGGCGGTCGGGGCGCGCTCCTGGAGCCTGGAGCTGGCGGGTGCGGGTTCGGCGGCGGCGTTCTCCAGCGAGGACAGCGTGTCTTCCGCGGTGGCCATCACCTCGACGCCGCCGGCGATCTGGCGGTTCGACAGGATCAGCGTGCCGTCCCCGAAGGCCATGCGTGCCTTGGCCAGGGCCTCACGGGAGGTGGGAGCGGTAAAGCGTTTGATGTTCATGCTGCACCTTTGAGGATCGGGCCGATGCGGATGGTGTGGGTTTCAGGGATCTCGCTGTGGGCGAGCACCTGCAGGCGCGGGGCGACGCGGCGCACGAGGCGCGAGACGGCGTTGCGGATGGCGTCGGGTACGAGCAGGCAGGCGGGCATGCCCATCTCTTCCTGCCGCATGGCCACTTCCGCGGCCTTCTGCGTGAGGATGTCGGCCACGCCCGGGTCGAGCGAGGGGCCGGAGGCGTTGCCCAGGGCCTGCACCAGCAGGCGCTCCAGGCCCGGCTCGATCGCGATGACGTTTAGCTCGCGGGTCGGGCCGTAGATCTGCTGCACGATGGCCGGGGACAGGGCGATGCGCACGCGCCTTGCCAGTTCCACCGGATCGCTGATGGTTCCCGCATGCTCGGCGAGGGTTTCGATGATGGTGCGGATGTCCCGGATGTGCACGGACTCTTCCAGCAGCAGCTGGAGCACCTTCTGGAACGTTGCGATCGACACCATTTTCGGAACCACTTCCTCGATGAGCTTGGGGGCCAATTTGCCGACGTGTTCCACGAGCTGCTGCGTTTCGGTGCGGCTCAGGAGCTTGGCGGCCTGGACTTGCATCAAGTGTGACAAATGGGTGGCCATCACGGTTTCGGAATCAACGACCGTAAAACCCGCCATTTGTGCGGCTTCCTTCTGGTGGTCGTCGATCCAGTGGGCCGGCAGGCCGAAGGCCGGGTCGGTGGTGGGCGTACCGATGAGCGGCGTGCTGATGCCGCCGGGGTTGATCGCCAGGAACATGCCCGGGAAGGCCTCGCCCTCGCCCACCACCACGCCGCGCAGCGTGATGCGGTAGGCGCTGGGCTTGAGCTCGAGGTTGTCGCGCACGTGCACCGCCGGGGGCAGGAAGCCCACTTCCTGGGCGAACTTGCGGCGTACCCCCTTGATGCGGGTCAGCAGGTCGCCCTGGCGGCTCTTGTCCACCAGGGAGATCAGCCGGTAGCCCAGTTCCAGGCCCAGCAGGTCCACCGGCTGCAGGTCGTCCCAGCTGGCTTCCCCGTCGCCCGCAGGGGCAGGCGGCGCTTCCACCGGCTTGGGTGCGTTCGCCCGCTGGTGCAGCAGCCAGGCGGCATACCCGAGGCCGCTGCCCATCACCAGGAACACGGCGTGCGGCATGCCGGGAATCAGGCCGAGCATGATCAGGATCGCGGCGGCCACGCCCAGCACGCGGGGAGACATGAAAAGCTGCTGCACGATCTGGCGGCCCATGTCCTGGTCCTTGCCCACGCGCGAGACCACCATGGCGGCGGCCACCGAGATCAGCAGGCCGGGAATCTGCGCCACCAGCGCATCGCCGACGGCCAGCAGGATGTAGCTGTTGGCGGCCTGCGAGGCGGACAGGTCGTGCTGCAGCATGCCGATGGCGAAGCCGCCCACGATGTTGATGAGCAGGATCAGGATGCCGGCGACGGCATCGCCGCGCACGAACTTCGAGGCACCGTCCATCGAGCCGAAGAAGTTGGCTTCCTCCTGCACCTCGGCGCGGCGGCGCTTGGCTTCCTTCTCGTCGATCAGGCCGGCGTTCAGGTCGGCATCCACCGCCATCTGCTTGCCGGGCATGGCGTCCAGCGTGAAGCGTGCCGAGACTTCCGCGATGCGCTCGGCGCCCTTGGTCACCACCACGAAGTTGATCACCACCAGAATGGCGAACACGATCAGGCCGACGGCGAAGTTCCCGCCGATCAGGAAATGCCCGAAGGCCTCGATCACCGCACCGGCGGCGCCGGGGCCGGTGTGGCCCTCCAGCAGCACCACGCGGGTGGAGGCCACGTTCAGCGACAGCCGCATCAGGGTGGTGAGCAGCAGCACGGACGGGAAGGCCGCGAAATCCAGGGGCCGCAGCATGTAGGCCGCCACCATCATCACCATCAGCGCCACGGCGATGTTGAGCGTGAAGAAGGTGTCCAGCAGCCAGGCCGGGATGGGCAGCACCATCAGCGCCAGGATGGCCACCACGAGCAGCGGGGCCGACAGGCCCTGCAGCGCGGAGGCATTGGTGCCGGCCCACTGGCGGGCGGAGGCGATCGTGGGGGTCTTCATGGCGCGTCACCTGCAGTGGAAGCGTCGGACGGGGTGGCCTTCGTGAGCGGATCGAGTTCCGGCGGCACGTAGGGATCGGGCTGGGCGTCCGGCATGCGGCCTTCGCCGCGCAGCGCGGCCTTGAGCCGGTACACGTAGGCCAGGATCTGCGCCACGGCCGCGTACAGCTGGGCGGGAATCGGCTGCTCCAGCTCGGCATTGGCGTAGAGCGCACGGGCCAGCATGGGCGACTGCAGCACCGGCACGGAATGCTGGTTGGCCAGTTCGCGGATCTTGAACGCCAGCAGGTCCGTGCCCTTGGACACCACCTGCGGCGCACCCATGGTGGCCTCGTCGTAGCGCAGCGCCACGGCATAGTGGGTCGGGTTCATCACCACGAAGTCGGCCTTGGCCACGTTGCCCAGGCTGGCGCGGTTGGCGATCTCGCGCGCGCGCTGGCGCTGCCGGCCCTTGACTTCGGGGCTGCCCTCGGACTGCTTGTGTTCCTGTTTCACTTCCTCGTGCGACATCTTCTGCCGCGACTTGAAGAAGAAGGCCTGCAGCGGTACGTCGATGAGGGCCGCGAGGAACACGACCAGCAGCAGCAGCGCCATGCCGCCGGTGATCCACTCGGCCACGTAGCGCAGGGCCACCGGGGAGGGCTGCAGCACCAGCATCGCGATCTTCTCGACGCTGGTGCTCATGAAGCTCCATGCCACGGTGGCGAGGATGGAGGTCATCAGCACCATCTTGAGCACGGTGACCATCTGCTGCTTCGAAAACAGGTTCGAGAAGCCGGAAATCGGGTTCAGCCGGCCGAAATTGGGCATCACCGGCTTGAAGGTGAAGAGCCAGCCGCCGGAGCCGATCGCGCTCGCCACGGCGGCCACGGTGGTCAGCAGCGCGAAGGCCAGGCTCGCGCCCACCCCGACGATGGTCATGTCCTGCAGGCGCTGCAGCATGGAGCCGGTGGAGTGCACCGTCTCGGCGTTGAACGCGAGGTGGTGCGCGATGGCCCGCTGCAGGTGCTCGATCAGGGTGGGGGCCAGGGCATAGGTGCTGATCGCGCCCATGCCGAGGATGGCGAGATGGGAGAGGTCGCGGGACCGCGCAGCCTGGCCTTCCTCGCGCGCTTGCTGGAGCTTGCGCTCGGTCGCGGGTAGCTGTTTGTCTTGGCTGGAGGAGTCCATGGTGGCATGACGGAGGGGGTCATGCCGATTGTCGTGAGGGGGGCCGGAATCTAAAGTGCGAATAGACGGCCGGGAAGCCGCCTATTCCTCCGTGCCGTCCGGGGCGGCAGGGTCGGTGATCGTGCGAGCCCGCTGTGACAACGGCCCGCCGGGCCGAAAAGCCCAGCCCAGCCAGGCCGGGGCGGTACGGGATACCAGCGGCGGGTTGGCGCAGGGCTGCCGTGCCCACTGCCGGGCAGGCAGGGGGTCAGAAGCCCAGGCTGGCCAGCAGGTCGTCCACTTCCGACTGGCTGGAGACGACGTTGGGGGTGTTTTCCGGGTCCACCACCGGGCCGGCGAGGTGCTCGCGCCGGGGCTCGGGAGCGGCGGCGACCGGGGCAGGGGTGGGCATGGCCGGCTGGGCCTGGGGAGGCGCCGTCTGGATGAGCAACTGCACCAGCTGCTGCTCGATCGTGCCGGCCAGGCTCACCACGCGCGCGATCACCTGCCCGGTGAGGTCATGGAAATCCTGCGCCATCATGATCTCGGTGAGATGCACGTCGGCTTCCTTGGTCACGCGTTCCACGTCGTGCAGGAAGTTCATGATCTCGCCCTTGGCCACGGCGGCCACCGGATCTTTCACCAGGGACGCCACCACGCGGCGCGTCTCTTCGGCGATGAAATCGTGCTGGGCCTTGGCCTGCTCGACGCGGTTGAGCACCTTTTCCGCGGCCTCGCCGGTGAGGCGGGCGATGTAGGACAGGCGGCTCTGGGCATCGGGCAGTTCGCCCATGGAGCCCTTCAACTGCTCGGCGTAGCCCAGTTCCCGCAACGCATCGTGCAGCTGGCGGGTGAGCTGGCCGATCTTGTTGTGGACATCCGCGGAGTCCGGGGCGTTGTGGTCCGGCGTTTCCATGGTCAGAGTCCCAGCTTCTTGAGGATGAGCGTGACTTTTTCTTCCAGCGTCGCCTTGGTGAAAGGCTTGACGATGTAGCCGGCCGCGCCGCCCTGGGCGGCCGCGACGATGTCTTCCTTGCGGGCTTCGGCCGTGACCATGAGGACGGGCAGGTGCTTGAGCTTGTCGTCCTTCTTGATCTCGGCCAGCAACTGGAACCCGTTCATGTTGGGCATGTTGATGTCGGTGACCACGAAATCGAACTTGCTGTTGCGCAGCTTGTTCAGCGCCACGACGCCGTCTTCGGCCTCGTCGGCGTCGGTGAACCCGCTTTCCTTGAGCAGATTGCGCACGATGCGCCGCATGGTGGAGAAGTCGTCAACGATCAAAAAGCGAAGGGCAGTGGTCACGTGGGACCCTTTCGGTCGGAAATTGCAGGAGCTATTGTCAGGGGCAGCCGCTTTGGTGACAAGACGTTACGGCTGCTGTGTCGATGCTGGATTTTCACGCTTTTCGGCCGCCAGTTCCGATATGGGGATCTGCGGGGCCTTTTTGCCCAGCAGCCGTTCCTCGGCTTCCTTGGTCAGAACCGTGATGGTGATGCGCCGGTTCACGGGCGCGCGCGGGTTCTCGGGCTCCAGCAGGTCGCTGGCCGCGAGCCCCACCACGCGGCCCAGCTTGGCGTCCGGCATGCCTGCGGCCACCAGCTCACGCCGGGAGGCATTGGCGCGGTCGGCCGACAGTTCCCAGTTGCTGTAGCCCCGGTCGCCATTGCCGTAGGGCGCGGCATCGGTGTGGCCGGCCAGGCTGATGCGGTTTTCCACCCCGCCGAGCGCCGAACCGATTTCCCGAAGAATGTCGCGCATGTAGGGTTTTACCAACGCACTGCCGCTGTCGAACATCGGGCGGTTCTGGTCGTCCACGATCTGGATCTGCAGGCCGTCGGGCGTCACGTCGATGCGGATCTGCGACTTGAACTCCTTCAGGCGCGGGTTTTCCGAGATCAGCGCGTCGATCTTGGCCTGCAGCGCCTTGATGCGCATCTGGTCCTGCCGGGCCTGCTCGGCGCGCGCGTTCTCGATGTTGGTCCGCCGGCTGGTGGCGGTGTCGGAGTCCGAGCGCCGGACCTGGCCGTGCACCTTGGAGAGGTCGTTGCCGCCGCCGGGAATGATGCTGGAGCTGTTGCCCGAGCCATCGCCGCCCTGCATCGCCACCTTGAGCGGCGACGCGAAATACGCGGCGATGCCCTGCAGCTCGCCCTTGGCCGTCGAGCCCAGCAGCCACATGAGCAGGAAGAACGCCATCATGGCCGTCACGAAGTCGGCGTAGGCGATCTTCCACGCGCCGCCGTGGGCGGCATGGCCGCCTTTCTTGACGCGCTTGATGATGATGGGCTGGAGCTTCTTGTCGGCCATGGCGTGTGCCTTCAGGCGGGTGCCCGGGTTACTTCTTGCCCTTCACGTGGCTCTCCAGTTCGGAGAAGCTGGGCCGGTCGCCCGAGAAGAGCACCTTGCGGCCGAATTCGATGGCCGTGGCGGGGTTGTAGCCCTGCATGCTGGCCAGCAGGGTGGTCTTGATGCACTGGAGTTCCTTGGCGGCATCCTCGAGCTTCTGCTCCACCAGCCCTCCCAGCGGCTCCACCACGCCATAGGCGAGCAGAATGCCGAGGAAGGTGCCCACCAGGGCGGAGCCGATCATCCCGCCCAGCACCGAGGGCGGCTGGCCCACCGAACCCATGGTGTTCACCACGCCGAGCACGGCCGCCACGATGCCGAAGGCGGGCAGGGCGCCGGCCAGCCGGGCCAGGGCCGCCACGGGGGCGTGGGCTTCCTGGTGGTGGGTCTCGATCTCGCTGTCCATGAGCGATTCGATCTCGTGCGCATTCAGGTTGCCCGACACCATCATGCGCAGGTAGTCGGTGGTGAACTCGATCACGTGGTGGTCATGCCCGACCGTGGGGTACTTCTTGAAGATTTCCGATTCGTGGGGGGCTTCCACGTCCTTTTCGATCGCCATCAGGCCCTCCTTGCGGGCCTTCTGCAGGATCTCGTAGAGCATCGCCATCAGTTCCATGTAGCGTGCCTTGGTGTACTTGGAGCCCTTGAACGCCATCGGCAGGGCCTTGAGCGTGGCCTTGAGCACCTTGGGCTGGTTGTTCACCACGAAGGCGCCCAGGGCGCCGCCCAGAATGGTGACGATCTCGAACGGCAGTGCATGCAGCACCACGGAGATATTGCCGCCGTGTGCGATGAAGACCCCGAAGATGCACCCCAGGCAGACGATGTAACCGATGATGACGAACATGCTTGAGCGAAGTGCGGCGGCGTGGTGGAGCGCTCCCGGCCGGGGGCGCGTCAGCAGCCTAATGTAAATGTATCGAGGTATTTATCGGCCGGAAAACCCGGTTCTGTAGCGTGCATGCCGCGCCGGACCGTGCGGCCGGGCCGCGGCGCAGGCGAGCGCGCGAGAAAGCGGGCAAACCCCGCGTTTTCCAGTCGTTGCAAGATGCGCCGGCTCTCTAGAATGAACCCGGCGGCAGCTTCGGGCACCGTCCGCCACACTTCGTCCAACCGCCGCCGCTCGCGCGCCGGCATGCAAGCGGCACCGAGCCGGCAGGAATCCATGGCAGCGATCGACGGCAAACACATCACGCTCGGCAACGAGACGCAGCTTCTGCTGGAGCTGGTGAACGGCGAGCAGTGCCTGGCGTCGGACAACCTGCCCGGCGCCCTCAAGCACTTCACCTCCGCGCTGGCGCTCGATCCACGCCGGCCCGACGCCTGGCTGCTGATGGGCCGCACCTTCCTCAAGATGGAGAACTGGGCCAACGCGATCTCCGCGCTGGAAACGGCCCTGGAACTCCAGCCGCAGATGGCGGATGCGCAGCACGGCCTGTCGCTGGCGCTCTTCAATATCGGGCGGCGTGAAGAGGCGTTGCGCATGATCGACGACGTCTGCCAGCGCGGCGGCAGCTCCGCCATGTGGGTGATGCGTGCCTTCCTGCACAGCCAGGCCGACCGCGATCCCGTTCGCACCCTGCAGGTCTACCAGGACTGGGGGCGCCGCTTCGCCGATCCGCTCACCCGCAAGGCGCCGCCCTTCACGGGCATCGACCGCGATCCGCGGCGGCGCCTGCGCATCGGTTACGTGACCGCCGACTTCCGCGAGCATTCCATCGCCTTCTTCATGCTGCCGGTACTGCACCACCACGACCCCGAAGCGGTCGAAGTGCACGTGTACTCGGGCGGGCGGCGCGATGGCATCACCGACGCGATGCAGGCCTGCGTGCCGCACTGGCACGAGATCCAGGGAATGAGCGACGAAGAGGTGCATGGCCTCATCCGCTCCCACCGCATCGACGTGCTGGTGGACCTGTCCGGCCACACGGCCGGCCACCGGCTGCCCGTGTTCGCGCGCCGCGCGGCGCCCGTGCAGGCGACCTGGCTGGGGTTCATGCTGCCGCTGGGCATGAAGGCCATGGACTACCGGCTGACCGATGCCGGCATCACGCCCCCGGGGCACGAGGGCTACTACAGCGAGCGCCTCTTCCACCTGGCCTGCATGGCGAGCTATGCGCCGCCGACCTATGCGCCGCTGTGCGGCACCCCGCCCGTGTCGAATGGCGCCCAGCCCACGTTCATATCGCTGAACAATTCCGCCAAGATCACGGACGCCATGCTGCGCGTGTGGGCCCGCATCCTGGACGCGAGGCCGGACGCGCGCCTCATCATCATGGTCAAGGAGCGCACGGCGGAGGCCGCCCAGGCCGCCATGCAGCCCCGCGTGGAGGCCGCCGGCCTGCCGCAGAACCGCGTGTTCGTGATGCACCAGCAGCCGCTCGCGCAGTTCATGGAGCTGGGCCATATCGCCGACGTCGCCCTGGACACCTCGCCGATCTCGGGCGGCACCACCACCCTGCACGCCCTGTGGATGGGACTGCCGGTCGTGGCGCTGGATGCCGAGCGCGGCGTGGACGCCAGTTCCGCGCGCACCCTGCAGGGGGTGGGCTACGGGGAATGGGTCGCGCAGGACGAGGACGGCTACGTCGAACGCGCCCTGGCCCTCATGGCCGACACCGCCACCCTGGAGCGCCTGCGGCACGAGACACGCGAACGCCTGTCGGCCAGCGCTCTCATGGACTACACGGGCCGCACGCGCGAGCTGGAGAAGGCGTTCCGGCTGATGTGGCTGAATTTCCTGGAAGGCCGCGACCAGTTCCTGAATGTGTTCGCCGATCCGGAGCCCGCCATGGCGCGCCTGGAACGCGGGGACCACGGCAGGAAGCCGGCGCGCGGCGGCGCCCCCGCATGAGCGAAGGCATCTCCATCGATCCCATCCCCCTGCTGGTGCCGGACGTGCCGGAGCCGCAGGCGCTGCTGCCCTACCTGCAGCGGATGCATGCATCCCGCTACTACTCGAACGGTGGCCCGCTCGTGCGCGAACTGGAGTCCCGTTTCGCCGGGCGCTTCGGCGTGCCGGAGAACCAGGTCGCGACCGTGGCCAGCGCCACCCTCGGCCTGGAACTGGTACTGCAAGCGCTGGAATTGCGTGAGGGGGCCCGCGTGCTGGTGCCCACCTTCACTTTCGCCGCGACGGCGACGGCCGTCCTGCGGGCCGGCCATGTGCCGGTGCTGTGCGACGTGGAGGATGGCAGCTGGCTGCTGACGCCGGAGATCGCCGGCGCGGCCCACGCCGCCGGAGCCGTGGACGCCGTCCTGCCCGTGGCAGCCCTCGGGATGCCGCACGACATGGCCGCCTGGCGCCGCTTCGAGGAGGCCACGGGCCTGCCGGTGGTGATCGACGCGGCGGCCGGCTTCGGCAGCCAGTGGCTCGCCGAGGCCCACGGCACCCTGGTATTCAGCCTGCATGCCACCAAGTCGCTGCCGGCGGGCGAGGGGGGATTCGTGGTTTCGTCGCGGCCCGGGCTGGCCGAGCGGGTGCGCCAGCTGTCCAACTTCGGCATCAATCTCGACCCTGCCTCCCATCTGCCGGTGGGCGCCCTGGCCGCCGCCGGCACCAATGCCAAGATGAGTGAGCTGCACGCCGCCGTGGCGCTGGCATCGCTCGCCTGCTGGGAGCAGGGTGCCCGGACACGGCGCGCACAGCATCGCGAAATGCAGGAGGCCCTGGCCCGCGCGTCAGGGGGAAGAATCGCCTGGCAGCAGGCCGGGCCGGCTGGCGGCATCGCCGCCCCCACACTGTTGTGCGCGCGCATGCCGGACGCCGCCTGCCGGGACAGGCTCGAAGCCCTGTGCGCGGGGCAGGGCATCGCCACCCGGCGCTGGTACCAGCCCCTCATGCACCGCATGGAAGCGCTGGTTGCCCGGAGCATCGTGCGGCCTGCGCCCCGGGCGGAAGCCCTTGCCGACACATTGATCGGACTGCCTTTCTTTCCGCACATGCACCGTTCGCAGATGTCGCGGCTCATCGGTGTGATGGAGCAGGCAATGCAGGGGTAGGCGCGGGGCGACGACCGGAACGTCCTTCACGAGAATCGGCGTTCCAGGGGCCGCATTGTGCCGACCGCGATTCCCCAGCAGCCTCCGCAACATTTCAGAGAAGAGTCGATATGCCGATGAGCACCGTTTCTCCCCATTTCTACCGCGATGCCGGGCACCATGCCGCAGAGATGCAGGGCCTGTTCCGGGAGAGCTGGGTCTTCGTCTGCATGCGCCTGGAACTCGAGGGCCTCGTGCACCGCGGGGTGCAGGTGGGAGGGGTGTCGCTGCTGCTGCAATGCGACAGCCAGGGCCGGCCGCGCGCTTTCCTCAACGTCTGCTCGCACCGGCATGCCCAGCTGTGCGGATCCGGCGCCCACCGCGGCCCGGCGCGGTGCCCCTACCATGGCTGGGTGTACGACCGGGAAGGAGTGCCGGTCGGCATTCCGGCGAAGCAGTGCTTTCCGGAAGTGGTGGCCGAGCCCTCCCGCTTCCGCCTGCAGGAGTTCGCCTGCGAGGCCGTGGGCCAGTTCGTCTTCGTGCGTGTGTCAGAAACCGGTCCGTCGCTGCGCGATTATCTGGGCGGGCAATATGGCTTCCTCGAGCGGGCAAGCCAGGGCATGCGGGGCGTGCTGGACGAATTCCGCGAACCGGTCGAGGCCAACTGGAAGATCGTGATCGAGAATGCCCTGGAGGGCTACCATGTGCCCGCCGTCCATTCCCGCACCTTCATGCAGATCGACGGAATGGACCGGGCCGAGGCCGCCCCGCGCTTCTTCCTCGAAGACCGGCTGCACAGCCACCTGGAGCATGCCGCCGATGCGGAATGGGTCGCACGGTTCGCCCGCATGGAGCGCAAGATCGGCCAGTGGCCCTGGCGCTTCGAGCACTACACCCACCACCACATCTTCCCCAACCTGACCGTCACGTCGTTCATGGGCTACAGCTTCCACGTCCAGTCGTTCGAGCCGACCGAGGCACGCCGGACCACCGTCCACTCCAGGACCATCGGCGTGGAATTCCAGGACTCCACGCCCGCTGGCGCCAGGATGATGGAGCATATCCATGAAGACGGCCATGTCTTCACGCGCAAGGTGTTCGCAGAAGACGGCGGCATCTGCGCCAGGGTGCAGGCGGGCGTGGACCATGCGCAGCGGCAGGCCGTCATCGGGGAGGGGATCGAGGACCGGGTGGCGCATTTCCAGAAGGCCTATGTGCATGCCTTGTCCCGGGGGCGGCAGATCCTGGCCGACTCTTCCGGAGGCCGGGCGGCATGAAAGCCATCATCCTGGCGGGGGGCCTGGGATCGCGCCTGAGCGAGGAAACCCAGCAGAAGCCGAAACCCATGGTGGAGATCGGTGGGCGACCCATCCTGTGGCACATCATGAAGATGTACTCGCACCATGGCATCCACGATTTCGTCGTGTGCTGTGGCTACAAGGGGTACGTCATCAAGGAATATTTCGCCAACTACTTCCTTCACATGTCGGATGTCACGTTCGATCTGGCACGCAACCGCATGGAGGTGCACGAACGGTATGCGGAGCCCTGGCGGGTGACGCTGGTGGATACCGGCGACGCCACCCAGACGGGCGGCCGGTTGCGCCGTGTGCAACGGTACGTCAGCAACGACGAGGCGTTCTGCTTCACGTATGGCGACGGCGTAGGCGACATCGACATCGCGGCGCTCATCCAGTTCCACAAGGCGCATGGGCGGCTGGCCACGCTCACATCCACCCGCCAGCCGGGACGTTTCGGCGCACTGGACGTGGAAGACGACCGCGTGCTGTCCTTCCGGGAAAAGCCCGACGGCGGCGGTGGCATGGTCAATGGCGGATTCTTCGTGCTCTCTCCGGCCGTGTTCGATCTGATCGAAGCCGACGACACGGTGTGGGAAGGACCTCCGCTCGAAGCACTGGCCCGCAACGGCGAACTGCGGGCCTATCGGCACGAGGGTTTCTGGCAGCCCATGGACACGCTGCGCGACAAGAATTACCTGGAGCAGCTCTGGCAGGGCGGCAATGCGCCGTGGAAGACATGGTGAATGCCGCAGTGATGCCCGCAGAAGGCTTCTGGGCCGGGAAAAAGGTCTTCCTCACCGGCCATACCGGTTTCAAGGGAACTTGGCTTTCGCTCTGGCTGCAGCGGCTCGGCGCGGAAGTGACCGGCTATGCCCTGGAGCCCGCATCCACGCCCTCGATGTTCGAACTCACCCAGGCTGCCCGCGGCATGCACTCGGTCATCGGTGACGTGCGCGATGCGGCGCTGCTGTCCGCGACTCTGGAGGAGGCGGCACCGGAGGTCGTGTTCCACCTGGCTGCCCAGCCGTTGGTGCGCCAGTCGTATGCCGATCCGGTGGCCACCTACTCGACGAATGTCATGGGCACCGTCCATCTGCTGGAAGCGGTACGGCGCACGCCCGCGGTGCGCGCGGTCGTCGTGGTGACAAGCGATAAATGCTACGAAAACCGGGAATGGCTCTGGGGCTACCGGGAGGACGACGCGCTGGGCGGCTTCGATCCGTACAGCAATAGCAAGGCCTGTGCCGAGTTGGTGGCGGCATGCTACCGGAATTCCTTCTTTTCGCTACAGCAGCAGGGGGGACACGGCGTGGCGCTGGCCACTGCGCGCGCGGGGAATGTGATCGGGGGGGGCGACTGGTCTGCGGACCGCCTGATTCCGGATTTCCTGCGTGCGGCCGGGCAAGGCGCACCGCTGGAGTTGCGCCATCCTGCCGCGGTGCGGCCCTGGCAACACGTGCTGGAGCCGCTGGCCGGCTACCTTCGCCTGGCCCGGCGCCTGCTCGAACAGGGCCCGGCGATGTCGGGCGCCTGGAATTTCGGGCCTTCCGAGCAGGATGTCCGGAGCGTGGGCGACGTCATCCGCCAGTTGTCCGCATCGTGGCCGGTGTCCGTCGATTGCCGTTTCGCAGCCAGCGATGCAGGCCTGCACGAAGCCCGCATGCTCCGCCTCGACAGCAGCAAGGCGCATGCCCTGCTGGGATGGCATCCCCGGTGGACGCTCTCGCAGGCACTGGAGCGTATTGCCGAATGGCATGCCGCTCATGGGCAGGGCCTGGACATGCGGCAAGTCACCGAAGGCCAGATCGATTCGTATTGCGCCACAGGGCGCTGAGGTTCCATGGACAAGTTGCACCATATCCGCGAACAGATCGCCGGGCTCGTCGCCGAATACGCGGCGCTTGCATACCGCCCGCAGCCCTTCCTGCCGGGCGCCACGGCCATTCCTCCGTCCGGCAAGGTCATCGGAGAGGCAGAACTGCAGAACATGGTGGCTGCCTCGCTGGACGGCTGGCTGACCACGGGACGCTTCAACGATGCGTTCGAGAGGCGCCTGAGCGACTATCTTGGAGTGCGCCACGCGCTCACCACGAACAGCGGCTCCTCTGCCAACCTGCTGGCCTTCTCTGCGCTCACGTCGCCTGCCCTGGGCGAGCGGGCCATTCGCCCCGGCGACGAGGTGATCGGCGTGGCGGCAGGTTTTCCCACCACGGTCAACCCCATTCTCCAGAATGGAGCGGTGCCGGTTTTCGTGGACGTGGAACTCGGCACCTACAACATTGACGCCAGCCTGATCGAAGCGGCCATATCACCGCGCACCAAGGCCATCATGCTGGCCCATACATTGGGCAATCCCTACAACCTGGAGGTGGTGCAGGCGCTGTGCCGCAAGCACGGGTTGTGGCTCATCGAGGATTGCTGCGATGCCCTGGGATCGACTTACGGAGGGCAGCTGGTGGGCACCTTCGGCGACATCGGCACCCTGAGCTTCTACCCTGCGCACCACATCACCATGGGGGAAGGCGGCGCGGTCTTCACCAACGACGACGAGCTGGCGCGCATCGTCACCTCCTTCCGGGACTGGGGCCGGGATTGCTATTGCGGACCCGGCAAGGACAACACCTGCGGAAAGCGCTATGGCTGGCAACTGGGGGACCTGCCCCACGGCTACGACCACAAGTACACCTATTCGCACGTGGGCTACAACCTCAAGATCACGGACATGCAGGCCGCGTGCGCGCTGGCGCAGATGGACCGGCTGCCCGGCTTCATCGCGGCGCGGCAACGCAATTTCGAGCAGTTGCATGACCGGTTGAAGGGATGCGAAGAGTTCCTCGTGCTGCCGCGGGCGACGGAGAATTCGCAGCCATCGTGGTTCGGATTCCCGTTGACGCTCCGGGACGCGGCCGCTACGCGCCGCGTCGATCTGCTGGAGTATTTGGAACAAAGCCGGATCGGTACGCGCCTGCTGTTCGCTGGCAACCTGACGCGCCAGCCTTCCATGCAGGGGCAAAACTATCGCGTGGCCACCAGCCTGGAGAACACCGACACCGTCATGGAGCGCACATTCTGGCTGGGCATCTATCCGGGGTTGACCGAGGCGATGATCGATTTCACCGCGGATCGCATCGAAACCTATTTCGGCGTCAACTTCTAGCAGGCGCACCATGCGATTCGAGGAAAGCCCTCTGCCGGGCTGCTACGAGATCCATCCGCCCGTGCATCCGGACGAGCGGGGCCGTTTCGTGAAGACCTTCATCAGGTCCGCGTTCGCTGACCGGGGCCTGGCATGCGACTGGGTGGAAAGCTTCTACAGCGTCTCGCGGCGCGGCGTGCTGCGGGGGCTGCATTTCCAGCTGCCTCCCCATGCACATGCCAAGCTGGTGCACTGCAGCCACGGCCGGCTGTTCGATGCCGTGGTCGATCTGCGCAAGGGTTCGCCCACGCAAGGCCAAGCCGCCATCTTCGAACTGGACGCCGGGCGGGGCAACCAGGTCTATATCCCGCCAGGATTCGCGCACGGCTGCTATGCGCTCACCGAGGGCGCGACCATCGTCTATCACGTCACCTCGGCCCACGCGCCGCAGCACGACGCCGGAATCCGCTGGGACTCGGCCGGCATTCCCTGGCCCGACAAGAACCCGATCCTTTCCGGGCGTGACCGGAGCCACCCCGGCCTGGACGCATTCGCCAGCCCTTTCACGATGCCCGGAGAACTGCGCCATGGCGGCTGAGCGGCATGTGTTCCTGACGGGCGGTACCGGATTCATCGGCCGGCATGTGCTCTCTGCCTTGTTGGACGCGGGGCATCGCGTCACTGCGCTGCGCCACCCGCAAGACGCCCGGCTCACCGGGCATCCCCGCCTCGGCTGGCACACCCATCCGATGGACCGCCTGGCGGCTGCCGACCTGGCCGGGGTGGACGTCCTTCTGCACCTGGCATCGCCCGGCGTGCCGCCGCAACAGGCGTCATGGCAGGAGCTGTTCTACTGGAATGTCAGCGTGCTGCTGCAGCTGCTGGATGCGGCCCGGGCTGCGGGAGTGCAGCGGGTGGTGGCTGCGGGTACTTTCGCGGAATACGGGCGCAGCGCGGATGCCTTCGACGCCATCCCTCCCGGTGCGCCGCTGGCCCCCACCTACGGCTACGCGGCCTCCAAGGCCGCCGGTTTCCAGGCGGCGCACGCCCACGCGATCGAGCACGCCATGGAGTTGTGCTACCTGCGCATCTTCTCGGTCTTCGGTGAAGGCCAGTACACCGGCAACTTCTGGCCGGCGCTGCGCCTGGCGGCCCAGGGCGGACACGACTTCCCGATGACGCCCGGCGCGCAGGTGCGCGACTATGTGGCGGTCGAGGCCGTGGCCCGCGCTTTCCTGCATGCCGTGGAGCGCGAGGACATCGAAGCCGGCGTTCCCTGGGTGCGCAACGTGGGCTCCGGAGAACCCGTGTCGATGCTGGAATTCGCGCAGCGCTGGTGGGCGCTCTGGAAGGCTCCTGGCCAGTTGCTGGCAGGTGCCTTGCCTTACCGGCCGAACGAGGTCATGCGCTGCGTTCCCGAAATCGCGGACGACCTGTTTCTTCCTGCGCTTCCAAAAGAAAGAGATACCCATGCCCGATCCCGATGAACTCTCCGGCCTGCGGGGTGCCCGTGTGCTCATCACGGGTGCCGGGGGCATGCTGGGAAGCGCATTCGCTCGCCACCTGGCCGCACACGTTCCCACTGCCGTGGTCGCGGCGCTGGACCGGAGCGCATTCGATGTGCGCAGCCGGGAGCAGGCTGAAGCACTGCGTGCATGGATGCCGGATATCGTCATCCACTGCGCCGTGTGTTCGGACGTCAATTGGTGCGAGGACCACCCGGACGAGGCGGCGCAGGTGCAGGTCCTTGGCACATGCCATGTGGCCGAACTGGCCCGGGAATGTGGGGCACGCCTTTTCTTCCCACAGACGTTTCTGGTCTACGACGGAAGCGAAACGGTGGACGAGACCACACCCGCCCGGCCTCTGAGCGTGTATGGACGGTTGAAACTCGAGGCGGAGCGGATGGCGCTCCAGCACGCGCCCGATGCGCTGGCGGTGCGCATGGGCGGCTTTTTTGGCGAACATGCGCGCGACAAGAACTTCGTCGGCAAACTGATTCCCCACCTCGCGGGCATGCTGCGCTCCGGTGCGGACCGGATGGAGATCGGCGACCGGGTCTGGCAGCCCACACTCACGGACGATCTGGCCTACAACAGCCTGCTGCTGCTGGCGCGTGGCGAGACCGGCCGCTTCTGCATGGCTTCCCACGGCCAGGCTTCCTTCTTCGAACTCGCCTCGGAGATCGTGCGGTTGCTGGGCCTGGACGGACGGATCGAGATCGCCCGGGTGGCCGCAGAAGCCATGGCCCGCAAGGAGAAGGCCATGCGGCCGGCAGCCGTCGTGATGCGCAACGCCGCGCTACAGGCTCGCGGGCTGGACCGGCAGCGAAGCTGGCAGGACAGCCTCGCCGGTTACCTCGCCCATCCCTACTTCACCACGATGTTCGCCCCATGACTTCGCAACTGCTGGCCCCTTTCACGCACGAAGAAACCTTCGGCCGTTTGCGCAACCGCGTCGCCATGGCGGCCATGACACGCGGCTTCGCGGATGCCGGGCACCGCTGCACGGCGGATATCGCGGCCTACTACGCCCGACGCGCGCAGGCGGGCGTGGCGCTCATCCTGACCGAAGGGATCGTGATCCATCCTTCGGCGGACGGCTACCGGAACGTGCCGCATCTGCAGACCGACGAGCAGGCGGAAAGCTGGGTGCCCGCCATCCGGCAGGTACAGGCCGCTGGAGCGCGCATCGTCGCCCAGCTCTGGCATTGCGGCCGGATCTCCCATCCCGATTTCACGGGCGGGCTGGCGCCTGTCAGTTCCACGAACCGCGCTGCTGCCGGCATCAACCGGCAGAACGGGCAGCCTTATGGCCAGCCCCGCGCATTGCTGGCATCGGAGATGCCCGATCTCTACCGCATGTTCGAGGACGCCGCGCGCCGCGCGCTGGCGGCGGGCTTCGACGGGGTGCAGATCCACATGGGCCATGGCTACCTGATCGACCAGTTCCTCGATGCGCGCATCAACGACCGCACCGACGCGTATGGCGGTCCGGTCGAGAACCGCTGCCGGATCGTGCTGGAACTCGTGGAACGCCTGCTGCCGATCTGCGGCCCCCGGCGCCTGATGGTCCGGCTGTCACCGTCGCGCATGATGGGTGGCCTCTACGACTGGCCGGACCTGGATGAAATGCTCGCCTGCCTCATCCCGGGCCTGGATCGCCTGGGGTTGCGGCAACTGGACATCAGCTGTGCGGACGCTCCCTATGCGGAAACGTCGGGCCGGATCATCCGGCGGGTGCGGCCGCTGTGGCCGCACTTCCTCATGGGCGGTGCATCATTGTCCGCGGAAGACGCCGAGCGGGAGATCGCGGAGGGGCTCCTGGACATGGTGACCTGGGGCCGGGCCATCCTGGCCAATCCCGATTTCGTCCGCAAGCTGGAGCGCGGAGAGTCGCTGGTGCCGATGGCTCCTGAAATGCGCGGCGTGCTGTACTGAAATTTCAGCGGCCTTGCCGCATGCGTCAGCCGACGCGTCCGGCGAAAAACTCCGCGATCGTGAACTCCTGCGCGCTTTCCGCTTCGGCCTGGCGCATGGCTGACGGCAAGTCGGCATACACCTCCCTCCACCAGTCAGGAGTGCCTACGAAACCTTTGTTGAGCGTCAGGTTGAAAAGTGGAATGTTCTTGAACGAAAGGACGTCGGCGTATTCGTCCATCGGCACGAGGTGGTTGGCTGCGAAGCGGTATCCATCGGCGAGATCCCGCGCCGGCTCACCCCATTTCCGGGCCAGGCTCTGCCACAGCAGGCATTCCACCGCTGCCTTCTGGATCTGCTGATAGTGCTCGTCGGTGCGGTGCCGGATCTGGTCGGGACCCCGCATGTCTTCCGGTAGCGACCACAGCGCGCACATGTCCTCGGTGCGGCTGACAAGAAATCTTTCCGAGAAATGGAAGGGAATCTGTTTCCAGGAGGAGTGCGCCAGGAAGCCGAATTTCCCGGCGTTCCTGCTTCCGTCGTCGAACAGCTCTTCTATGGTGCGATAGAGCGAGCCCGTGACGACGGTGTCGCTGCGCATGCGCACTGCATAGGGCACTCCCACCTCGCTCAGATGTCGGGCGCCTGCCTTGGCCGAGCGGATGATGGCGTTGCGGCTGTCCACCATGGCCTGCGGCTGAGGCAGGGTCAGCACGGCATCCACCCAGGGGCGGCAGGCATCCAGGCTGGCCGCGCTCTGGTGGTCCCAGGTCACGAGGCACACATAGGCTTCAGGATGGGCCATGCGTTGCCAGGCAAGCGCCATCGGCGTATAGGAAAAGACCGGGCCCTGCACGAAGATGCCCAGGGAAGGAGTGCTGCGCGGAGCCGTGCGCTGGAGGGAAAGGCCTGCGAACACCCGGGCGAAAGCCTGGAGCTGGTCGATATCTCCGTGGCGCGGGCTGTGGGTCAGTGCGGGCACGCAGCGGTAGTCTCCCCAGAAATTGCGGATCTGGTTCATGATCTCCGCCGAATGCGCCGCGAAGACCACCACCAGCACGTCATCGTGGGGCTCCTGCATCAATGCCTCGGGGCTCTTCACGGTGACGCCATGGATCTGTTTGCCCTGGTTGGCCGCAAAGGGACATACCGTGTACTCCACCGGCAATCCCAGCAACGGATAGTAGTCCGTGAAAGCCTGGCCGCCTCCCCATCCGATCAGGCGGATGCGGGACAGATCGATGTCGGGATACTTCAGCAGAACGCGGTCGAGGCCGCCTCGGACTTTGGCCATGGCTCAGCGGTAAAAATAAAGGCAGGTGTCCCAGCGATCCTCGGTGTGGTGCTGCAGGCCGATCGAGTAGCCTGGGGATATCGCATCCACCAGGGCCGGAATCTCCAGCAGATCCGTCGCGCGGTGATAGGCGGAAATCGCCATTTTGGGCAGGCCCGACTGGATGGCGGCGCGCGCGCCGCGCAGCGCCGGAATCTCGAAGCCTTCGATGTCCATCTTGATGAAGGTGGGCGGTGCGTCGATGATGTCGTCGATGCGGCGCACGGACACGCTTTCCAGCGTGGCATCCGGGCTTACGGCGATGCTGCTTCCGTGCCCCCCGAGGTGGTGGAACGGCACCTGTGCATCGGAATCTCCCACGGCGAATGGATGGAGGGATATCCTGGATTCCAGGTCCGTGCCCGCATAGCTGCTCTGCAGCTTGCGCAACACGTCCAGGTTGAACCGGTCGGGCTCGATCATCCAGGAGTGCTCCATGCGGTCCCCCGTGATGCCCAGCAACCCTGTCGTCGATTCGCCGATGGATGCGCCGCAGTCCACGAATCTTTCATTGTCCGAAAACTCCAGCAGGCCGGAACGGAAGTACAGGGTGGAATACGGTCTCGCGACGGTGAGATACCACTCGGGATTGCAGCTCAGATGGAACATCAGCACGCTGTGCAGCGTATCCACGGAATGCGCATCCTCCAGTCTGCCCTCCAGCAGCTGGAACTCCTCGAACCGGTCACTGATGACGGGCGCCCAGTCCGCCGTGCGGTAGTCCACGCGGTCGTTCATGTCGAACAGCCGGGTGACCTGCTCATGGTTGAGGTGGGCAATGCCTTCGCGGGAACACAGCCGATCGAAAAAGCGCCGTGAATAATCCGTGCGGCAGCAATTGATGGCGATGATTTCCGGATCGTCCCTCACCATCCCGAGAAACTGCTGGGTCGGGATGATGTCCACGCCATGGTATTTCTCGCCGTCACCGCACTTGAAATCGTCGACCACCGCCAGAGCCCAGCCTTCATCGCGCGTCGCCCGGATGAAGACCTCCGCGAACGTCTTGGTTCCCAGAAGGATGAAGCGCGCCTGGCGGCCCTTGCGTGCCAGGATTTCACGTGCCTGCACGGGAATGCAGAAATGCGGATCGCGACGGTAGAGTTCCAGCATGGCGGCCAGCGCGTCTTTGCGATGAACGCGGCCAAGGTTGATGCGGCTGACCAAGGCGTCTGGCGCGAAGGGCATTGTGCTGGAGTTCATGGGAGGTGCGTACGCTGCCTTTGGGCTGTGGATTGGTGCAGGCGCGCCTTCAGTTCCACGAAAAGCGCCGGGCCGGGTTGCCCATGATGGTGATGTTGGGCGGGATGCGACCGTACACGACGCTGCCCGCGCCGATTTTGACGTTGTCGCCGATCACCGCTCCGCTCGTGATGACGCAATTGGGGTGGATCGACACGAAATTGCCGATCCTGGCTCCCCCTCCGATGGAACAGTGGCTGTTGATCTGGCACCAGTCTCCTATGCGCACGTCGTGGCCGACAACGGTGTATTCCTGGATGCACACGAAATCGCCCAACTGCACATCCACGGAGATACCCACGCGGGGGCCGATGATGCAGCCGCGGCCCAGCCGGGCGTGCCGGGTCACGTGGGCCTGCGGATGCACCACTGTGGCAAAGTCGACATCGTGCACGGAACGCAGGACTTCGGTGTATTTGAGCCGTGCGGCGGGGTCACCCAGCGCCGCCATGAAAACGTCGCCATCGACTGGAACATAGGTCAGAGGATCGCCCACGATGCCAACGGAGCGCTCCAGTCCGTCCAGCGCCGAAGTCCGGGAGTCGAGGAAACCCTTCGGTCGGAACAGCGGATTGTCGTCCTCTATGTACGTCAACACTTCGCGGCCGAAGCCGCCGGCCCCCACGATGAGCAGGTTTCGGCGCGGGTCGATGGTGTCTTCGGTACGAGTCATGGAGGATGATCAGCTGATGGTGAGCCCGCCGTCCATGATCAGCGTCGTTCCCGTGATCCACCGGCTGGCCTGGGACAGCAGGAAGACAGCAGCGTTCGCCACATCATCGGGTTGGCCGAAGCCGAGCGGGTAGTTGCCGCGCTCCTGCTCCATTGAGCCCACCAGCGTGGCAGTGGCGTCGAGCAGCGGTGTATCGACCAGTGCGGGGGACAGGCAGTTCGCACGAATGCCCCGCTTGACCACCTCCATCGCGAGGCAGCGAACCATCGCGATCAGCGCGGCCTTGGTGCCCGAGTACGCTGCCACGCCCGGCACGCCGATGTGCGCCGCGATCGAGGCGATGAACACCAGGGAGCCACCCTGCGCGATCAGGTTGCGCTTGAGCAGTGCCTGTGTCAGCAGCATGGGGGCATCCACATTGATGGCCTGCACTTCGTGCAGATGCTGTTCGGTGAGCATCCGTACGGGCGACAGGCGGGAAATGCCAGCACTATGGACAACGCCGTTCAGTGGCGTGGAGCCGATCTGCTCGACCAGGGCGGAGCGATCGCCTGCCTGGGTCAGGTCGGCCCGCACCGCGAGATGGCTTGCACCAGGAGCTGCGGCCTGCAGGGCCTCGAGCGTACGGGCGAGGCGGTCTTCGTCCCGTCCCACGCCGATCACCTGGGCTCCCATCCGGGCGCATGCGACGGCAATGGCATGGCCCAGGCCGGACGTTGCTCCCGTCACGAGGATGCGCTGGCCCGTGACATGGAACGGGGTGGGTGCGGCATCCATGGGTCAGGACTCCAGCATGGCCGGGAACCGTGCCCCCGAAATGTCCAGAATGCATGTGCCCCAGGAAAGGCCGATGCCGAATCCGCTCAAAAGCAGCTTGTGCGAGCCGTTCTCCAATACCTCGTTCAGCCGCGCCGTCATCGTGACGGGCAGGGTCGCGCCGCTGGTGTTGCCATAGTCTGCCAGCGTCGAGGGCACCTTCTCCGGAGGCAGCGCCAGCTTCTTGCGGATGGTTTCGTTGATCATCCGGTTGGCCTGGTGGAAGACGAAGTAATCCACATCGTCCTTCGATACGCCCGCATAGTGAAGCGTGCGCTCCACGGCGGGCGGTACCCGCTGGGTCGAGAAACTCAGCACCGCCGGTCCGTCGAGCAGCAAGCGGTCCGGCCACTGCAGCTCACCATCCTCGTCGCGCGTCGGGACGCTGTGGTGGAACGCATACGGCTCCCGATGCCCGCCCACCGGCTTGATGATGGCCTTGTAGCCGCTGCCGTCGCTGTTGAGGTCGAAATACATGGGCGCTGCCGCGGGGTCGAATTCGAGCGCGGTGGCTGTCCCCGCATCGGAGAACAGCGGATCCCGCTCGCTGGCGGAGCGGTCGCCCACCAGCAGCAGGCCTTTTTTCAAAGCACCCGAGGCAATCATGCTGCCCAGAAGGTGCAGGCCGAAAGGATAGCCCGAGCAGCCGAGGTTGACATCGAACGCGATGGTGGAGTGCGGCAACCCCAGTCGGTCCTGCAGGATGATGGCGGTCGACGGGATGGGATAGTCGGGGGACTGGGTGACCACGATCAGCGCATCCACTTCCTCGCGGGTCCACTGCAGTTCCTGCAGGAGTTTTTCGGTGGCGTCCATCGCGAGGTCCGAAAAGCACTGCCAGGAGGCGCACAGGCGGCGTTGCTGGATGCCGATGTTGCGCACCAGCCGTTCCCGTTCCGAACGCATCTTGGGCGGGCAATCCTCGAGGTTGGAAACCACGCGCCTGGGCACGCAACTCGCCATGCCTGAGAAACGCACGTTGTGCAGGGTGGACAGGCCCATGATGTTTCTATCCCAGCAGGTTGTAGAGGTCGGTGATCGTGGTGCAGTTCTTCAAGTCGTCCCCCACGATCGTCTTGCCGTACTCCACGTCGAACATCACGATGACGCCCAGAGCGGCAAGGGAGTCCCATTCGGGCAGGGCACGCAATTCGGTACCGGGGGTGACCTCCACCGGCTCCTGGAAGTCGACGGCTGTCAGAAAGCTTTCGATGAACTGCTCGATGGAAGGCGAAGGCATGCGTACTCCAAAATGAAAATTGCCGCTGAGACCCATATTTCGGCCCCGAGCGGCAGTGTATTAGCCTGCGGAGGACTTTTCAGCCCTGCAGCAGCTTCAGCACCTGTTGCGGCAACTGGTTGGCCTGGGCCACCATGGCGGTGCCGGCCTGCTGCAGGATCTGCGTGCGTGACAGGTTCGCGGTTTCCTTGGCGAAGTCGGCATCCATGATCCGGCCGCGGGCCGCCGCCATGTTCTCCCCCTGGATGTCGATGTTGGCGATGGCGCTCTCGAAGCGGCTCTGCAGGGCGCCCAGGTCGGCGCGTGCGGAGTTCACCTGGTCGATGGCGCTGTCGATCTTCTTCAGCGCCACCCACGCGTCCTTCTGCGTGGCGATGGTGACGGTGTCGATGCCCTTCTGCTCCGTGCCGGTGGCGGCCGTCAGGGTGGGTGCCGTGAAGCCGGAGTTGGCGACGGTGAACCCCGAGAAAGTCACCGCGGCGGGGGCTGGCGGCGTGGCATCGGTGAGCTTGGCCGAGGCGAACTCCAGGTCGTAGGTACCGTCGTCCTTCTTGGTCAGGAATGCCGTCACGCCGGTATCCGCCGACTTGTTGTTGATGGCGCTCATGATCTGGCCCATGCGCTCCACGCCGGAGCCTGCGGCCTTGATGTCGCCCAGGTCGATGGTGGTGGAGGTGCTGCCCATGTTCACGGCGATGGTCAGCGTGCCGGCGGTGATGGCCGTGTTGTAGCCCGTGATGGTGGTGTCGGAGGCGTTGACCGAGATGGCAGTGGAGGTGCTGGAGTAGCTGATGTTCGCCAGCCCGGCGGCGCGGGTGTCGGCCAGCGAGCCCAGCGTGACGTTGTCGCCGGAGTTGGCGCCCACCTGGAACAGCGCGCCCGCGAAGCTGCCGTCGAGGATCTTCTGGCCGTTGAACGTCGTCTGCTTGGAGACGCGGTCGATTTCATCGGTCAGCTGTTTCACTTCGGCCTGCAGCGCGGTCCGGTCGGCCTTGCTGTTGGTGGCATTGCTGGCCTGCACGGCGAGTTCGCGCATGCGCTGCAGCATGTCGCCCACCTTGCCCAGGGCGCCTTCGGCCGTCTGCGCCAGCGAGATGCCGTCGTTGGCATTGCGCGATGCGACAGCCAGGCCGCGCACCTGGGTGTTCATGCGTTCGGCGATGGCCAGGCCGGCGGCATCGTCCTTGGCGCTGTTCACACGCAGGCCCGACGACAGGCGCTGCATGGACGTGCTCAGCGAGGACGAGGACAGGCCGAGATTGCGCTGCGCATTGAGTGAGGCGATGTTGGTGTTGATGGTCGAGGCCATTGCGGAACTCCTTCGCAAAAGGGATGGGCACTGCTGCCGTGGCCAAGGAGGCACCACCTGCAGCGGGCAGCCCTAGCGTTGGAAGGAATTCTGCGGGGCGATGGTTTTTTCGGACGGGCGAAAAAAGGGAGGAAAACCGGCCAGTTCGCCTGTTGTATTTGAGCAACAGGGTGATTCGGAGGCCTGGAACTGCCCGCTTGTAAGAATTTTTTTCTCCGGAGCGCTCAAGTTTCCCGGCGCGCTACCCGATAACCCAAGCAACAGGTTCACACCAGCGAATTTGTTGACCGGCAAGCGATGGATGGGTTCACGTGACTGCCGCCCCGGTCTTGGCTGCCAGCCTTGTGGCTGGCGTTGTGATCGGCGGCCTAGCCGGACTTTAGTAACCAAGGAGCGTTTCAAATGGCCTCTACCATCAACACGAACATCGCCTCGCTCAATGCGCAGCGCAACCTGAGCGCATCGGCGTCTTCCCTCACCACCTCGATGCAGCGCCTGTCTTCCGGCCTGCGCGTGAACAGCGCCAAGGACGATGCCGCCGGCCTGTCCATCGCCGAGCGCATGAACACGCAGATCAAGGGCCTGGCCGTGGCCGGCCGCAATGCCAACGACGGCATCTCTCTGGCACAGACGGCCGAAGGCGCCCTGGGCAAGGTGGGCGACATGCTGCAGCGCATGCGTGAACTGGCCGTGCAGTCCAGCAACGCGACCAACAGCCAGAAGGACCGCGACGCCCTGCAGGCAGAAGTGAAGCAGCTCACCAACGAAATCGACCGTGTGGCCAAGCAGACCAGCTTCAACGGCCAGAAGATCCTCGACGGCAGCTTCGCAGGCGCGCTGTTCCAGGTGGGTGCCAACTCCGGCGAGAACATCACCGTGGGCGCGCTGACCAACTCCTCCGCTTCGGGCCTGTCCGCCATCGAATACTCCACCGGCAGCGTGACCTCCATCAGCGCCGCCGACACCACGATCACCGGCTACGGCACGAAGATCGCAGCAGGCAGCATGACCATCCAGGTGGGCTCCGCTTCCGCCATCGACCTGGGCGAAATCAAGGCTGCGGGTTCCGGCGTGGAGCGTCTGGGCCAGGTGGTTTCCGCCATCAACAACAAGTCGGCAGACACCGGCGTGACGGCCTTCCTGACCAAGAAGGACGACGGCAGCTACGACCTGGAGTTCGCGTCGTCCAAGCTCAACAGCGCCACCCCGCCGGTGCCGGAAACCATCACGTTCACGGGTTTCTCCGTGGCGAACAACGGTTTCGCTGCCCCGACGCTGGCCGCGGCCACCGGCACGGACAAGAAGGGCATCGACACCGTCACCGTGGGCACGCAGAAGGACGCCTGGGTGGCCCTGAAGAAGATCGACAGCGCCATCGACCAGATCAACTCCGCACGTGCCGACCTGGGCGCCCTGCAGAGCCGCTTCGAGAACGCTTCCGGCAACATCGACATCCAGGGTGAGAACCTGTCCGCTTCCCGCGGCCGGATCGTGGATGCCGACTTCGCCAAGGAAACGGCCAACCTGTCGCGCACGCAGATCCTGCAGCAGGCGGGTACCGCCATGGTGGCCCAGGCCAACCAGTTGCCGCAGGGCGTGCTGTCCCTGCTGCGTTGACAGGGGGCTTATAAGGGGTGGCGGCAGGGGCCGGCCCCTGCCAAAGCGGCAACAGGGCGGTTCCTGTGGCCGCTTTTCGCGCTTTTGGCGTCGAAGGTTCTTGCCAGAATCGCATTTCATCAATGAAAGCGGGCCGCAAGGTCCCGGGAGACGGAAATGGGCATTACCTCGATCGGTATCGGCAGCGGGCTGCAGGTGGAAAGCATCATCTCCCAGACCGTGGCGCTGGAGAAGCAGCCGCTCGTCAAGCTGCAGGCGACCGCCGACTCCATCCAGACCAAGATTTCGACCTATTCCAAGATCAAGTCCCTGGTATCCACCCTGTCCGACGCGGCGTCCAAGCTCACGCGCGACAGTGCCTGGAACGGCTTGGCCGTGTCGTCGAGCAACAGCGATGCGGTGTCCGTGTCGGTCTCGGGGGTCGCGAGCGCCACGTCGTTCTCCATGAGCGTGCAGCAGCTCTCGCGGGCGCAGTCGGTGGCGTCCAGTGCGGTGGCCAAGGACGCTGCCGTCGGCGCGGGCAACATGACCATCCAGCTGGGCTCCTGGGATTCCTCCAAGAATCCTCCGGAATTCACTGCCGGCTCCAAGGCGGCCTTCAACATCAGCGTGTCCGCCACGGACTCGATGACCTCCATCGCCACCAAGATCAACGAAGCCGACGGCGGCATGACGGCCACGGTGCTGCGCGACGCCTCCGGCGAGCGGCTGATGCTGCGCTCCAAGGCCACCGGGGAAACGGCCGGCTTCCGGATCCAGGTCTCGGAAGATTCCGCCAATCCCGGCCTGTCCAAGCTGGCGTTCGATCCCCAGGGCTCCCCGAACACGGGCATGGCGGCCAATGCCGTGCAGTACGCTCAGAACGCCAAGGCCAAGATCAACGGCATCGACATCAGTTCCACGACCAACGTGTTCGCGGACACGATCCCGGGCCTCACGCTGACGGCCTCCAAGGTCACCACGGACAACGTGGAGATCTCGGCGAAGTCGGACACGGCCACCATGAAGAAGAACATCCAGGATTTCGTGGATGCGTACAACGCCGTGAACGACATGCTGGGCGACGTCACGAAGTACGATGCCGACACCAAGACCGCTGGCGTCCTGCAGGGGGATGGCACGACCGTGGGCCTGATGGGCACGATCCGCGCGGCCATGACGTCCGTCACTGGCGGTACGGCGGCGCTGCAGACGCTGTCGGATTTCGGCATTCAGATGCAGCGCGGCGGCAAGCTCACCGTGGCCGACAGCACCAAACTCGACAACGCGCTCAAGACGCCCGACACCCTGAAGGCTTTCTTCGCCGCGGATCCTTCCTTGGGCGACAGCAGCACGGGCCTCGGTGTGCGCATCAAGTCGCTGACCTCCACCATGCTCTCGTTCGACGGGCTCATGAACAACAAGACCGACGCGCTCATGGCCGAGTCCAAGCGGAACTCCGCTGACCAGGACGCCGTGAACAAGCGCGCCGACACCCTGGAAAAGCGCATGCGCGCCCAGTACACCGCGCTCGACAAGCAGATGTCCAGCATGTCTTCGCTCAGCTCCTACATGCAGCAGCAGATCGCGCGGTGGAATGCCTGACGCCGTGGCGCCTGCGTTCCTGCACCGATTCCTGCGCGAAATGGCCTTGAGTTCTCCCATGGTTTGCCGATAAGAAAGGTAAGCAGCATGAAGGAGTCCTCGATGTTTACGCCAGTCAGTTCCCGCGCAGCCTCGGTCTATCGCCAGGTCGGTGTGCAGTCCAGCGTGGATGGCGCATCCCCCCACCAACTGATCCAGATGCTTTTCGACGGTTTGATGCAGTCGCTCAATGCCGCCCGCGGCAGCATGCAGCGCGGCGAAGTGGAAGAGAAGGGGCGCCACATCGGCCGGGCCGTGCGCATCCTGGAGGAGGGCCTGAAAGGCGGCCTCAATCCCGCCCAGGGCGGCGAGATCGCCGCGAACCTCCGCTCGCTCTACGACTACTGCGTCGGCCGCCTGACCATGGCCAACCTGCGCAACGATGCGGCGCTCGTGGAAGAGGTGGTCACTTTGATTGCTCCCGTGGCCCAGGGCTGGAGCGAGATCGGTGCGCAGGCGCACCGGCCGTCCTGAAGGGAGCGCCAGAAATGTCCCATATGCTCATTGACTATTACAAAGCCATCGAAGACAGCAGCGCGCGGATGCTCGAAGCCGCCAAGCTCAAGGACTGGGACGAGGTCGTGCGCTGC
This sequence comes from Paracidovorax avenae, assembly GCF_040892545.1. Classification (NCBI taxonomy): domain Bacteria; kingdom Pseudomonadati; phylum Pseudomonadota; class Betaproteobacteria; order Burkholderiales; family Comamonadaceae; genus Paracidovorax; species Paracidovorax avenae. The sequence continues at coordinate 5,082,803 of NZ_CP156079.1, read as the reverse complement.
GAAGGCGCCTGTGCCGTCCTGATCGAGCAGCTGCGCTTCAAGTCGCAGGACCAGCAGCTGCTGCCGGAGCACCGCCGCGAGAAGACGCGCATCATGCAGCGCATCCTGCGCAATGATGCCGAGATCCGTTGCCTGGCCGAACCCTGGCTGGCGCAGTTCGAGCACCTGTTCGAACGCCAGCCGATGATCATGCACTGACAGGTGCGCCCGCCATGCCGCGGGCCACGCTTGGCGCTTTCCTGCGGCGCCGGATGCGCGCAATGCCTCGCCCCTGCACAGGGAGCGGGGCATTTTGCTTATTGGGGGGAGAGTTGTAACGACGAAAGGGCCCCCTGGCGGGGCCCGTTGACCGGCAGATCGCGCCCCGTGGCGCCGGATCCGGGGGTCAGACCTGCATGTTCATGATGTCCGTGTAGGCCTGCACCATCCGGTTGCGCACGTGCAGGGTCGCCTGGAAGCCCACCTGGGCCTTCTGGATGGCGATCATGGTTTCCTCCAGGCTCACGGCCGGGTTTTCCATCTGCACTTCCTGCTGCAGGCCGGTGGCCCGGTTCTGGGCGGCGCTGACGGACTGGAGTGCGCCCTTGAGCGCCGTGGAGAAGCCGACTTCCTGGCCGGCTGCGGCTTCCGGCGCGGCCGTGGCACGGCGCGCCAGGCCGGCGCCCGTCAGGGGAGCGGTGGAGCTGGAGATGCGGAGGTCCATGGCGGGCGGAGGAAAGGGTTGCGGGGGATGGTGCAATCCTAGGGCCCGGCGCCCGGCGCATCCTGGGGAATAGCTGGGAAAACGGGCGCCTTATCCGGCTGCCGGGGTCAAGGCCGGCAGCCAATAATCGCGGCACGCCAGATCCCGTGTGCCGTGGCGGTCCCCTTGGAAAGCACCATGTCCGCAGTCGCCGAAATCCCTGTCGCTCCCCCTGCCAGTCCCAGCACGCCGTCCGTGCTCCAGCGCTTCTCCGCGCTGGACCGCTCCAAGCGTCTGCGCTTCGGCGCGGGCATCGCGCTGCTGGTGGCCGCGGTGGTTGCCGCGGTGGTGCTCAACCGCCAGCCGGACTACAAGGTGCTGTTCTCCAACCTGAGCGACAAGGACGGCGGCGCCATCGTGGCACAGCTGTCCACCATGAATGTTCCCTACAAGTATTCGGAGGGGGGTGGCGCCATCCTGGTGCCTGCCGAGCGCGTGCACGACGTCCGCCTGCGCCTGGCCACCCAGGGCCTCCCCAAGGGGTCGGTGACCGGGTTCGAACTCATGGAGACCAACCGCTTCGGCGTGACGCAGTTCCAGGAGCGGCTGAACTTCCAGCGCGGGCTCGAGGGCGAACTGACCCGCTCCATCCAGGCGCTGTCGTCCGTGCAGAGCGCGCGCGTCCACCTGGCGCTTCCCAACCAGAACGGTTTTTTCCGCGAACAGCAGAAGCCCTCCGCTTCCGTGCTGCTGAGCCTGTATCCCGGCCGCTTCCTCGACCGCACCCAGCTGGCCGGCATCGTGCACCTGGTGGCGTCCAGCGTGCCCGAAATGTCGCCTTCCGCGGTCAGCGTGCTCGACGACACCGGCAAGCTGCTCTCGCAGTCGCCCGACACGGCCGCCGGCAGCGCCATTGATGCCCAGCAGCTGTCTTACGTGCAGCAGATCGAGCAGCAATACACCCGCCGCATCCTGGACATCCTGGAGCCGGTGGTCGGCAAGAACAACGTCAAGGCCCAGGTGACGGCCGAGGTGGACTTCTCGCAATCGGAGCAGACGTCCGAGCAGCACCGCCCCAACCAGACGCCCGACAGCAGCGCCGTGCGCAGCCAGCAGGTGGTGGAAAGCTCCGGAGGCACCCAGGGCAACCAGCCGCCGGCCGGCGTGCCGGGCGCCGCCAGCAACCAGCCGCCCCAGCCGTCCACCGCCCCCGTCAATGGCGCCAACCCCGCGCCCACGGCAGGCAACGGCCAGCAGGGCCAGGCTGCCGGGTCCAAGCGTGAATCCATCACCAACTACGAGGTGGACAAGACGGTACGCGTCACCCGGGCCGGCAGCGGCGCGATCAAGCGTGTCAGCGCCGCCGTGGTCGTGAACTACCAGGCCATCGCGGAGGCCGCGGGCAAGGCGCCGCAGGCCAAGGCCTTCACGCCCGAGCAGATCGAGCAGATGACGGCCCTGGTGCGCGAAACCATCGGGTACAACAAGGATCGCGGTGATTCGGTCAACATCATGAACACCCAGTTCCTGGTGGACAACACGCCGGCGGTCGAGCTGCCGCTCTGGAAGCAGCCCGAAATGATCGAACTGGCCAAGAGCCTGGGCTGGCCGGTGGGCATGTCGCTCTTCGCCGCGCTCATCCTCCTGGGGCTGGTGCGTCCGGCGATCAAGGGCATGAACCAGCCGCCGGCGCCCGCTGCGGCGGTGGCCTCGGGCCGCCAGGTGGATGCGATCGAGGCCGACGAGCCCGAGCGACCGGCCCTGGCCGCGCCCACCAAGCCGGAAGACCTGATCCAGACCCCCGAGCAGATGCGCCTGGAGGAGGCGCGGGTCCTGGCCAAGGAAAATCCCATGGCCGTCGCCAACATTCTCAAGGTGTGGGTCAACGGCGAGTCTTGAAACGCGGCCGCCATCCGCCGATGATGGTGCCGATGAGCACTCCCACCCACCCCTTTTCCTACCGACCGGTGACTTTCCATGGATGAGCAAGGCCTGAACGACGCGGCGATCCTGCTGATGTCCCTCGGCGAGGAGGAAGCCGCCGAGGTGTTCAAGCACCTGTCTCCCAAGGAGGTGCAGAAGCTCGGCGAGACCATCGCCCGCATGCGCTCCGTCTCCAAGGACAAGGTGGACGGGGTCATCAACCGTTTTTCCAACGACGCCGCCGCGCAGAGCCTGCTCGTGTCCGACACCAGCAACTATGTGCGCGCCGTTCTCAAGCGCGCTCTGGGCGACGACAAGGCCGCGCTGCTGATCGACCGGATCCTGCAGGGCGGCGACGTCTCGGGCATCGAAAGCCTCAAGTGGATGGATCCGCTCTCCGTGGCGGAACTGCTGCGCAACGAGCACCCTCAGATCGTCGCGGCCATCCTCGTGCACCTGGATCCCGAGCAGTCCGCCGCGGTGCTCATGCAGCTGTCGGATCGCCAGCGCGGCGAAGTGCTGTTGCGCGTGGCCACGCTGGAGGGCATCCAGCCCACGGCGCTCAAGGACCTCAACGAAGTGCTCTTCAAGGTGCTGGCCGGCGGCGACAAGATCCGCAAGAGTTCCCTGGGCGGCGTCAAGGCGGCCGCGGAAATCATCAACCTGCTGGGCTCCAACATGGACACGGTGGTGCTGGAGTCGATCCGCGGCTACGACCCCGACCTGGCCCAGAAGATCATGGACAAGATGTTCGTCTTCGACGACGTCAACAAGCTGGACGACCGCGCCATCCAGACCGTGCTGCGCGAAGTGGCCTCGGAGACCCTGGTGGTCGCGCTCAAGGGCGCCCAGCCGGAACTGCGCGAGAAGTTCCTCTCCAACATGTCCTCGCGTGCCGCGGAAGCCATGCGCGAAGACCTGGAGTCGCGGGGCCCCATGCGGCTGTCGGAAGTCGAGGCGCAGCAGAAGGAAATCCTCAAGACCGTGCGTCGGCTGTCCGACGAAGGCCAGATCGTGATCGGAGGCGGCGGCGATGACGCATTCGTATAGCCCCCGCGGCGCCTACACGCGCTTCATCCCGAGCGAGGAGATCGGCGATGTGACGCAATGGCATTTCGGCGCGGTGGATGGCTCCGACCTGCTCCCGCCGGTGGAGGCGGAGCCCGAGGCCGCCGAATTGCCGCCTCCGGGCATCGACGAGGCCACCCACCAGGCTGCGCTCGAGGCCGCGCGCGAGGAGGCCTTCGCGCAGGGCAAGGCCCAGGGCGAGGAGGAAACCGCCCTGGCGTGGCAGCAGCGCATGGACGACTACATCGGCGGACAGGGCCGCGAGACGGCTGCGCGGCTGGAGCGGCTGGTGCTCGCGGCCGACGCCGGGCTGACCGATCTGCAGCAGCGCATGGCGCAGGAGATCCTGGAATTGGCCTGCGACATCGCCCGCCAGGTCGTGCGGCAGGAGCTGTCCAGCGGACCGCAGGCCCTGCTGCCCGTGGTGCGCGAGGCGCTGGGCATGCTCGTGGCCGAAGGGCGCCCGGCCACGGTGCGCATCCATCCATCCGACTGGTCGTTCCTGGAGCAGCCGCTCACCACGGAATACGCCGGGGCGAAGATCCAGTGGGTGCCGGATGCCTCCGTGGGCGAGGGCGACTGCCTGGTCGAATCCGCGGGCACGGTGGTGGACGGCTCGCTCGACAGGCGCTGGCGCCGCGCCATCGCGGCCCTGGGGCTGTCGTCGGCCTGGAAGATCGAGGAGCCGGGCCATGGCTGACAGCGCCGCCGTGTCGGATCCGCAACTGCAGGATTCACCCTGGGACGCGTTCATGTCCGGTGCGCGCGGGCGCCTGGCCGAGGGCTCGTCGCTCGAAACCCGCGGAACCCTGACGCGGCTGACCGGGCTCGTCCTGGAGGCCGCGGGCATCCGCGTCCCCGTGGGATCGCAATGCCTGGTGCAGATGCCCGGCCACGAGGCCGTGCTGGCGGAGGTCGTCGGCTTCTCGGGCGACCGGGCCTTCCTCATGCCTGCGGGCGACATCCACGGCCTGTCCAGTGGCGCGAGCGTGGTACCGGCCGCGCCCTATGTCCCCGTGCCGCGCCTGGGCGATTCCACGCGCCCGTCGACGGCCGCGGGCATCCTGCGCCTGCCCATGGGCGACGGCCTGCTGGGCCGCGTCGTGGACTCGCAGGGCCTGCCGCTCGACCATGGCGGGCCGGTGCAGGACGTTTCCTCCGAACCCATGGACCGGCGCCAGATCAATGCCATGGACCGCGACCCCGTGCGCGAGATGCTGGACACCGGCGTGCGGGCGATCAACGCGCTGCTCTCCGTGGGGCGCGGTCAGCGCCTGGGGCTTTTCGCGGGCTCCGGGGTCGGCAAGAGCGTGCTGCTCGGCATGATGGCCCGCTATACGCAGGCCGACGTCATCGTCGTGGGGCTCATCGGCGAGCGCGGGCGCGAGGTCAAGGAGTTCGTGGAGGACATCCTGGGCGAGCAGGACCGGGAGCGCGCCGTGGTGGTCGCCGCGCCGGCAGATGCACCGCCGCTGCTGCGCATGCAGGGCGCCGCCTACGCCACGGCCATCGCCGAGCACTTCCGGGACAAGGGCAAGCACGTGCTGCTGCTCATGGATTCGCTCACCCGCTATGCCATGGCCCAGCGCGAGATCGCGCTCGCCATCGGCGAGCCGCCCGCCACCAAGGGCTATCCGCCGAGCTGCTTCGCCAAGCTGCCGGCGCTGGTCGAGCGCAGCGGCAACGGATTGCACGGCGTGGGCTCCATCACCGCTTTCTATACCGTCCTGTCCGAAGGGGACGACCAGCAGGACCCCATCGCCGACTCGGCACGGGCCATCCTCGATGGCCACATCGTGCTGTCCCGCGCGCTGGCGGAGACCGGGCACTTCCCGGCGATCGACATCGAGCAGTCCGCATCGCGTGTCATGCACAACGTGGCCTCGCGCGAGCATTTCGACCTTGCGCGCCGGTTCCGCGCCGTCTACTCGCGCTACCAGAAAAGCCGCGACCTGATCCAGGTCGGCGCCTACATGAGCGGCTCCGACCCGGCGCTGGACGAGGCGATCCGCCTGCAGCCGGCGATGGCTGCCTTCCTCCAGCAGGACATGTTCGAGGCCTCCCCCATGCAGGACAGCCTGCATGCCATGGCGGCCGTACTGGGCCCGCAGGCCTGACCCGGGGAGCGGCACCGCCATGGCCTCCCTCAACGCATTCCTGGTTGCCGTCGAGATGGCGGAGCGCCAGCGCGACGCGGCGCGCCAGGCCCTGCAGGATCTCCAGCGCGCCCGGATCGCCTCCGAAGCGCAGCTGCAGCAGCTGCAGGGGTACGCACACGAGACGGAAGGGCGCTGGGGCATGCGCGCCGATGCCACGGTCAAGCCGGAGGTCATGTACCACCACTACCAGTTCATGGACCGCCTCGGGCATGCCATGGGCTTGCAGAGCAGCGTGATCGGAGAGCAGGAGGGCCGCGTGCGCGCCGCGAGCCAGGCCCTGCTGCAGGCCGAGCTGCGCGTCGCGGCGCTGCGCAAGGTCGTGGAGCGCCGGCGCCACGACATCGCCCAGGCCGAAGCACGGCGGGATCAGAAACAGACGGACGAGCGCGCCGCGCTGCGGTTCGGAAAGGCCCCGGGTGCGGGGCAGGGCCCTGGCGGGCCAGAGGAGCTGACGACATGAGCAACGACATCCAGAACCGCACGGCCCGTGCGCCGTCTTCGGGCCACGCAACGCACGAGGCCAGGGGCGCCCGGGGCGCCGGCAAGACCGGCAACGCAACAGCCGCGGATGCCGGCACCGATGCCACCAGCGGCCAGGGCGGCTTTTCGATGCTGCTGGCATCGCTCGGGGCCGGGCTGGACGGTACCGATGCCGGTGCGCTGCCGGGTGCGGACAATGGCCTGGGCGCCGCCCTGGCCAGTGGCGCGCTGGCTGCCGATGCACTCGCATCCGGCGGTGCGGCGGGCAATGCAGGCACATCGGGGCTGCCCGGTACGGATCCGCTGGCCATGGCGCTGCAGGGCATGGCGCCGGGCGGCACGGCCGGGGCCTGGCCTGCCGCGGCGGGTTCCCTGGGGGGCGGGGCGGGAGGCTCTCTGACGCAGGCCCTCCGGCCTGCAGGGCTGATGGACGCGAGCAGCCTGGTGGGGCAGACGGCCCTTATCGATGGCGCCGCCGATCTTTCGGGGTCTGCTGCCAACGCGGCCGGCAAGGCCTTCACCGCGTCCCGGGGCGGGATGGCGCGGTCCGGGCACGCCGCCATGGGCGGCACGGCCGGTGCAGCCCCCGAGGCGGCCGGTACGGGGGCTGGAGGCGGCCTGATCGTCCCGGTCCTGGGAGGCAAGGACGGCGATATTCCCGGCGCGCATGCCCTGGCCCAGGCCGCGGCCTCTGCGTCTTCCGCATCGGCGGGGGCGACGGCGCCATCGGACCGCCGCGACGCGGGTGCAGCCGCCGGAATGCAGGCTGCCGCACGTGGCGGCGAATCCTCCATGGCAGCTGCCTCCGCCGTGGGCGGCGCCCTGCAGGACCTCGCCCGGCAGGCGGGCGGGCGGGCCGATGCGGCTCCAACGGCTTCCCTCGGCATGGATCGGACCGTGGTGCCGGCATCTCCGGATGGCGCGCAGGCAACGGGTTCCTTGGCCGCGGGTACGCTGGGGGACGGGGCGGCCGGCGTCGCGGACCCTTCGCAGATTCCCATGGAAGACCAGATTGCCGAACAGGTGGCCTACTGGGTGCACCAGAAGACGCAGAATGCCGAACTCACGATCGACAGGGATGGCCAGCCGGTCGAGGTGTCCGTGTCGTTGACGGGCAACGAGGCCCATGTCGCTTTCCGCAGCGACCAGTCCCAGACCCGGGACATGCTGGACACCAGCGTGTCCCAGTTGCGCGAACTGCTGCGCGGAGAAGGCCTGGAACTCGCGGGCGTGTCCATCGGGCAGTCCGGCGCTGGCGCCGGGGGCGATGCCTCGGGGCGCCCCTCCGGGCGCGGCGAGGGCGGCTCGCGCATCGGCCGAGTGCAGGCTGCCGGAGGAGGCACGCAAGGGGCTGCAGACACCCCCCGGCCCGCATCCCGTCCGGACCGCGCCCTGGACGTCTTCGCCTGAGCACGGGGGGGAGTCCGGGGAGGGCTTGCGCAACCGCTGGAAAGAGGGCCTTTCCGCCGCTATTCTGGCTATTATCCGCCGCGCCGGTATCCAATAATGGCCCCTAGCGGAAGGTCCGCGCTCGATGGAGTGCGGGAAGGCCTTCCAGGGTGCCCGGCCCCGGCCAGCCCCTCCCCACCGAATCCGTTGCGCAAGGAAACCCAACGTGTCTGCCAACCCTCCTGCCGCAGCCGCCGCCAAGCCGAAAAGCAAGAAGCTGGTCCTCATCATCGCCATCGTCGCGGTGCTGGTGCTGGCCGGCGGTGGCGCTGCCTGGTTCCTCCTCTCCAAGCGCAGCCATGGCGACGAGGACGAGGAGGGCGGCGGTGGCCATGCCAAGGCCGCGCAGGTCGAGCACAAGGAAAAGGTGGCCCCCACTTTCCTGCCGATCGAGAACATGGTGGTGAACCTCGCCGACACCGGCGGCGAGCGTTTCGCCCAGATCGGCATCACGCTGGAGCTGGCCGATGCCAAGACATCCGACCAGGTCAAGCAGTACCTGCCCAGCATCCGCAGCGCGATCCTGATGCTGGTGTCGCAGCGCACCTCCCAGGAACTCCTCACCCGCGATGGCAAGGAGAAGCTGGCCGTGGACATCCGCCGCGAGGTGTCCAAACCCCTGGGCTACACCGTGCCCAAGCCGCGCAAGCGGCCCGCCAGCGACGAGGACGACGACGGCGAAGAGGCCCCGCGCCCGAAGGCCGACAACAATCCCGTGCGACAGGTGCTTTTCTCCAGTTTCATCATCCAGTGAGCCGGCAGGAGATTTCCCATGAGCGAGTCATTCCTTTCCCAGGAAGAAGTCGATGCCCTGCTGGAAGGCGTCACGGGTGAAAGCCAGAAGTCCGTCGAAGAGGCCGCGGACACCGGTGCCATCCGCAATTACGACATCTCCAGCCAGGAGCGCATCGTCCGTGGTCGCATGCCGACCATGGAAATCGTCAATGAACGGTTCGCCCGCAACTTCCGCATCGGCCTGTTCAACTTCATCCGCCGCAGTCCGGAAATCTCGGTGGGCACGGTGTCCGTGCAGCGCTACAGCGCCTTCCTGCGCGAACTGGCGGTGCCCACGAACTTCAACATCGTGGCCATCCGCCCCCTGCGCGGCAGCGGCCTGATCGTCTGCGAGCCCTCGCTGGTGTTCGGCATCATCGACACGCTCTACGGCGGTGTCGGCAAATTCCAGACGCGGATCGAGGGGCGCGACTTCTCCCCCACCGAGCAGCGCGTCATCAACCGCCTGGTCGATGTGATCTGCGCCGAATACAAGAAGGCCTGGCACGGCATCTACCCGCTGGAGCTGGAATATCAGCGCTCCGAGATGCAGCCGCAGTTCGCGAACATCGCCACCCCGAGCGAGATCGTGGTCTCCACCGCTTTCCAGCTCGAGATCGGCGACCTGTCGGGGGCCATCCACATCTGCATGCCTTATGCGACCCTCGAGCCGATCCGCGATGTGCTCTATTCCTCGACGCAGGGTGATTCGATCGAAGTTGATCGCCGCTGGGTGCGCGTGCTGACCCGCGAGATCCAGGCGGCCGAGGTCACCCTCGTGGCCGAACTGGCCCGCGCGGATGCCACCGTCGAGCAGTTGCTTGCGATGAAACCCGGTGATTTCATCGAACTCGACCGCGAGCCGCGCATTCAGGCATCGATCGGGGGGGTCCCCATCTTCGAGTGCCAGTACGGCACGCACAATTCCAAGTACGCCATCCGCATCGAAGAGTGCCTGCGCAACCCCGATGTGAACTGGCTGGGAGAAAAGAATGTCAACTGAAGGCGACAACAACGACAACGACGGCAAGAGCGCGGCGGACGATCCGTTCGCCGGCTGGGCCGAAGCGCTGGAGGAGCAGAAGAGCTCCGACGAGGCGCAGCCCACGGACCAGGGCGGCCCTCTCGCGGGTGAGCCCGTGCGCCCGTTCTCCTCGAGCAACGAGGCGCCGGTCAACGACATCAACATGGTGCTGGACATCCCCGTCCAGCTGTCGGTGGAGCTGGGCCGCACCAAGGTGCCCATCAAGTACATCCTGCAGCTGGCGCAAGGGTCCGTCGTCGAGCTCGATGCCCTGGCCGGCGAGCCCATGGACGTGCTGGTCAACGGCTACCTGATCGCCCAGGGCGAGGTCGTGGTGGTCAACGACAAGTTCGGCATCCGGCTGACCGACGTGGTCACGCCTTCGGAGCGGCTGCGCCGCGTGAGCCGTGGATAACGCCGCTTCGGGCGCCGGCATGGCGCAGACCCTGGCCGTCGTCGTCCTGTTCATCGCCGTGGTGGCGCTGCTGCCCTGGCTCGTCCGGCGCCTGCAGCAACGCCAGGCCGGCGCCTCGGGTTCCGGCATGGGCGCGGCGGCCAAGGTGCTCTCCGCCGTGCCGGTCGGGCCCCAGCAGCGGGTGGTGACGGTAGAGGTCGGCCCGGAACACCAGCGCGTATGGCTGGTGCTGGGCGTCACGGCCCAGCAGGTCCAGTGCCTGCACGTGATCCATCCTTCGGCCGCGGGACCGTCGCCCCTGGCCCACGTGCCGTCGCCCACGTCCTTCGCTGGCGAGATGGCCGCCGCCACCCGGCGCCAGGATGCGCCCGCTGCGCATGGCTGAGGCAGCGTGCTCCGCCGCCGTCCGGCCGCGGCATGCCGGCCTGGCCCTGGCGGGTGCGCTCGCCTGCGCGGTGCTGGTCCCTTCCTCCGCCTGGGCGCAGGCCGCCGGCGGCGGCAGCCTGCCGGTCCTCATCGGCTCCGGCGCGGGCGGAACCAGCTATTCGGTGCCCATCCAGACCCTGCTGTTCTTCACGGCGCTGTCCTTCCTGCCGGCCGTGCTGCTCATGATGACCGGCTTCACCCGCATCGTCATCGTGCTGTCGCTGATCCGCCAGGCGATCGGCACGCAGTCCGCGCCGCCGAACCAGGTCATCATCGGCCTGTCGCTGTTCCTGACGTTCTTCGTCATGGGCCCCACCTTCGACCGCGTCTATGCGGACGCCTACCTGCCCTACAGCAACAACACGATCACCTTCGAGCAGGCCGTCGAGCGCGCGGAGGCGCCCATGCGCTCCTTCATGCTCAAGCAGACCCGCCAGTCGGATTTCGCCCTGTTCGCCCGGCTCGCGAAGCTGCCGTCGGGGGCCACGGCGGAGACCGCGCCCATGCGCGTGCTCGTGCCCGCCTTCGTCACCAGCGAGCTCAAGTCGGCCTTCCAGATCGGGTTCATGATCTTCATCCCGTTCTTGGTCATCGACATGGTGGTTTCCAGCATCCTCATGTCACTGGGCATGATGATGCTGTCCCCGGTGCTGGTGGCGCTGCCGTTCAAGCTGATGCTGTTCGTGCTGGCGGACGGGTGGAACCTGCTGCTCGGCTCCCTGGCCGCCAGCTTCGTGACCTGACGCCAAAGAGAAGGAATTACCATGACCTCCCAAATGGTTCTGACGATGGGGCGCGACGCGCTCACGCTGCTGCTCATGGTGTCCATGCCGGTGCTCGGTTCGGTCATGGTGGTCGGACTGCTCGTCAGCATCTTCCAGGCCGTCACCCAGATCCAGGAGGCCACGCTCGCCTTCGTGCCCAAGCTCATCGCCGCCATGGTCGTGTTCGCGGTCGTGGGTCCCTGGATGATCACTTCCCTGGTGGACTACATCCGGCGCACCATCGAATCCATCCCGTCCGTGGTCACCTGAGCGCGGCGTGATCACCTTCTCCGAGGCGCAGATCATGGCCTGGCTCTCGCCGGTGCTGTGGCCGTTCCTGCGGGTGCTCGCCGTCTTCATGGTCGCGCCGGTGTTTTCCATGCGCAGCATCCCCGTCCGGGCCAAGATCGGCCTGGCCTTTCTGGTCGCCGTATGCGCGCAGGCGGTGCTGCCCGACCAGCCCGTCATCAGTGTCAACGGCCGCGGAGCGCTCGGAGCGGTCGCCCAGCAGGTGGCGGTCGGCATGTCGGTCGGCTTCGCGGTGCGGCTGGTCTTCACGGCTGTCGAGCTGGCGGGCGAGGTCGTCGGCCTGCAGATGGGGCTCAACTTCGCCTCCTTCTTCGATCCCTCCACCAGCGGGCAGGTCAGTGCTGTAGGCCGCTTCTTCGGCCACATGGCCATGCTGCTCTTCGTGGTCATCAATGGCCATCTCATGGTGCTCATGGCCGTGGTGAAAAGCTTCGACAGCTTTCCCGTGGATGGCAATTTCCTGCAGTCGATCGGCCAGATGCGCCTGCACGAACTCGGCGCCTCGCTGTTTTCCAGCGCGCTCTGGATCGCCCTGCCCATGATCGCGCTGCTGATGTTCGTCAACCTGGCCCTCGGCGTGATCTCCCGCGTGGCGCCGCAGATGAACATCTATGCGGTGGGGTTTCCGGTGACCCTGACCGTCGGGCTGCTGGGCATCGCCGCCACGCTGCCCATGCTCGAGCAGCCGGTGCTCACCCTCATGCAGCAATCCATCGACCTCTTCGCATCGCAGCGGTGAGCGGCCGGCAGCCTCACACCAGCTGGTTGCGGATGGCGTACACCGTCAGTTCGGCGTTGTTGCTGAGCTTGAGCTTCTCCAGCACGCGCGAGCGGTACACGCTCACGGTCTTCGGGCTCAGCATGAGCTCTTCCGCAATATCCGAAAGGCGCTTGCCGGACGCGATCTTCACCAGCGTCTGGAGTTCGCGTTCGGACAGGGCCTCGTGGGGCAGCTCGGGCGCGGGCTGTGCCAGGCTGTCCGCGAGCATCTGCGCCACCTCCGGCGTCAGGTACTTGCGGCCCTTCATCACGGTGCGGACGGCCTCGATCAGCTCCATGGGATCGCCCGCCTTGTTGGCATAGCCCTGTGCCCCGGCCCGCAGGCAACGCAGGGCGTACTGGTCTTCGGGATACATCGACACCACGAGCACCTTGATGGCCGAGTCCGTTTCCTTCAGGCTGCTCAATACCTCCAGCCCGCTGCGGCCCGGCATGTTCAGGTCCAGCAGCAGCACGTCGCAGGGCGCCTTGCGCAGGATCTCGCGCAGTTCCGAATAGCCGCCAGCCTCTCCGGTCACCTGGATGTCCGGCGCTTCGGTGAGCGTGTCGCGGATGCCGCGCCGCAGCACGGCGTGGTCGTCGCACAGCACGACATGGATCATGGCATTTCTCCCGGGTCTGCTACGTCCTGGCCGACCTGCGGCTCCAGCGGGATCGACACGATGACCGACGTGCCGCGTCCCGGCTGGCTGCTGATGTCCAGCCACCCTCCGACCGTTCTCGCCCGTTCCTGCAGGCCCTTGAGCCCGAAGGACTTCGGCTTGTTCCGCGTGGCGAACTCCATGCCGCAGCCATCGTCCGTCACTTCCAGCGTCAGCACGCGCTCGCTGTCCGAGAGATCGATGGTGACCTGCCGGGCCTGGGCGTACTTCGACACGTTGGTCAACGCCTCCTGCGCCGTGCGGTAGGCCACCAGCTGCACGTCGCCGGGCACCTCGATCGTATCCCGGCTGGAATGCAGCCGGGTGGGAATGCCGGTGCGGCGCTCGAAGCTCTCGGCCAGCCACTGCACCGCGGCCACCAGCCCCTGGTCGAGGATGGGCGGGCGCAGATTCATCATGATGCGCTGACTCGCCTCGATGGCGTGCTGCAGCATCTCCGTGGCGCTGCCGGCATGGCCCCGCACGGCCTCTTCCGTGGAATGCCTGGCGATCCACCCCACGTCGAAGCGCACCGCCGTCAGGGCGCCGCCGATGTCGTCGTGGATCTCGCGGGCGATTGCCGCACGCTCCCGCTCGATGGAGATCTGCAGATGCTCGGTCAGCTCCGCCAGCCGCCGTTCCGACGCCGCGAGGTCGCGCACCGCCTGCTCGCGCGCCCTGCGCGCTTCATGTACTTCGATGGCGCGGCCGATCACGTGCGGCAGCCGGGCCATGTCGTCCTTCAGGAGATAGTCCGCCATGCCCAGGCGCATCGCATCCACGGCCGCGGCCTCGCCGATGGCGCCGGACAGCAGCACGAAGGGCGGCGCGTCGCCGCGCTCGCTCACCCAGCGCCATGCATCCAGTGCCGTGAAGCCGGGAAGACGGTAGTCGGCGAGGACCAGATCGAATCGCTCCGCATCCAGCCAGGCCATGAACGACTCCATCGTGTCTGCGTGGCGTATTTCATACATCCCGTTGGCGCGGCGCAACGTAATACATGCCAAAGCATGGTCCGCAGGGGAATCTTCGAGATGCAGGATGCGCAGGGGTTTAACCATTACTCCTGAGACCATATGAACGCTATCATAGGATACATATTGGAACAAACAGCGCGCCACGGCGTGCCGTTCGTGCCCTGCGGGAGCGCTTCGCCGACCGGGCGAGGCGTCGTTGCCGGTGGTGTGGCCACCAGCGTGTTTGCCGGAATGGATTTAGCGTGCCTTGAGCCGCCTGCTGCCATGGAGAAACCATGCAATCTACGCTAACAGGCCCCGATGAGCCAGGAGTCCAGCTCCCCGTCATGGTGGCAGCGGAACTTCAGGATTCCCTGCTCGTCGTCATGCGCGACCTGCACCGCCTCGAAGGCCTGCTCAGCCATGCAACCGACAATCTGCTCGCCCGCTTCGGCGAAGCCAACCAGGCCCTGTCGGACGAGTTGATCAAGGGCTCCCCGGAACTGCTCGCTTTGCGCACCGCCTTGAGGAGCGCCGTCACGGAACTGCAATTCCAGGACATGGCTTCGCAGCTGATCTGGCACACCACCAAGGTGCTCCAGGGCTGCGCGTTCAGGCTTGCCTCCGAAGCCATGGGCTCCGAAGAGGGAGAGGAGGCCGCGCCGTTCGCCGAGATGGCACCAGACCGCCCCAATCCGGTCACCCAAAGCGAGATGGACGCCGGTTCCATTGATCTCTTCTGACCTTGCCCCGTCTGGTTACCTTATATATTCAAGTGAGTTGGAGCCTTAAATGCAATCGATCCTCGCCGTTGATGATTCGCCCTCCATGCGCAAGATGGTGTCCTTCACTTTGACGGGTGCCGGCTACCACGTGGTGGAGGCCGTTGACGGCCAGGATGCCTTGGAAAAGGCGGAAACCCATGACATCCAGCTGGTCCTCGCCGACCAGAACATGCCCCGCCTGGATGGCATCGGCCTCACGCGCAAGCTGCGCGAGCATCCGCGCTTCAAGACCATCCCCATCCTGATCCTCACCACCGAGTCCAGCGACCAGATGAAGCAGGCCGGCCGCAATGCCGGCGCCACGGGCTGGCTGGTGAAACCCTTCGATCCCAACCGCCTGATCGAGGTCATCCAGAAGGTGATTCGCTGAGCCTCGGCGTCATACACAAGCACAAGGGGAGCCATTCATGGCCGAAAACTACCAAGAAGGCGCCGGCGGCGATTTCGACCTCAGCCAGTTCTACCAGATCTTTTTCGAGGAAGCTGGAGAGAACCTGGACCAGATGGAGCACATGCTGCTGGATCTGGACCTGAGCGCGGCCAACGACGAAGAGCTCAACGGCATCTTCCGCTGTGCACATTCCATCAAGGGGGGCGCCGCAACGTTCGGCTTCTCCGATGTCGCCGAGCTCACCCACCAGATGGAGTCCCTGCTGGACCGCCTGCGCAGGCACGAACTCCAGCCCATCCCGCAGATGGTGGACGTGCTGCTCGAATCCGCGGATGCGTCCCGCAGCCTGCTGGCCCGCCACCAGGCGGGTGGCCAGGGCGAGGCCCTGTCCACCGGCGACCTGGTGCGCCGCATCAGCGAACTCGCCGCAGGCGTCGTGCCTGCTGCGGGTCCCGCCACGCCGCCGCCCCCCGCTCCTGCGCCCGCCCCGGCTCCCGTGCAGGCCGCTCCCGCACCGGCCCCCGTGGCCGCCCCCGCGTCGATGCCCGCGCCCTCCGGCCCCGGCGTGGCCCGCTCGCTGGAAATCCGCATCGGCCCTGTCGAGCGCAACGAGCAGGCGGATGCCATCAAGGACCTGTTCCGCGACATCGTCGGCCTGGGCACCATCCGCGACCTGCCTTCCGAACAGCCAGGCGTGCGCGTTTTCGGCGTGGAAACCACCTCCACGGACGACGACCTGCTCGACCTGTTCGCATTCCATGTCTCGAAGGAGCAGGTGCGGATCACTGCCGCCGGCGCTGCCGAGCCTGAGCCTGTCGAAGAGGCTCCCGGCGTGGCGGCGGCCCCGTCCGCCCCCGGCGGCGCGCTGGAAGCCTCCTATGGTTTCTTCCCGGGAGCCCCCGGCATGCCCGGCGAGCGCTCGGACTCCGCTGCCGCAGGCGCCTCCACGGGTGGGGCCGCCGATGGCGCGGCTTCGAGGCCGGCGGCCGCTGGCGGCCGCGCTGCGGAGACCAAGGCCGCCAGCCAGGCGCAGATGGAATCCACCACCATCCGGGTGGCGGTGAACAAGGTGGACCAGCTGATCAACCTGGTGGGCGAGCTCGTCATCACCCAGGCCATGCTGGCGCAGAACAGCCGGGGCCTCGACGGCGCGGTGTACCAGCAGCTGCTCGCGGGTCTGGCCGATCTCGACCGCAATACCCGGGACCTGCAGGAATCGGTCATGTCCATCCGCATGATTCCGATGTCCATCGTGTTCAGCCGGTTCCCGCGCATGCTGCGCGATCTGGCCAACAAACTGGGCAAGAAGGTCGATCTCGTCACCCTGGGCGAAGCGACCGAGCTCGACAAGAGCCTCGTCGAGAAGATCACCGACCCGCTGACCCACCTGGTGCGCAACAGCTGCGACCACGGCATCGAAATGCCGGCGGACCGCCTTGCTGCCGGCAAGTCCGAGCACGGCACCATCACGCTGTCCGCTTCGCACCAGGGCGGCTCCATCGTCATCGAAGTGCGTGACGACGGCCGCGGCCTGTCGCGCGAGAAGATCCTGCGCAAGGCGCGCGAACGCGGGCTGGATGTGTCCGACCAGATGAGCGATGCGGACGTCTGGGGCCTCATCTTTGCGCCCGGCTTCTCCACCGCCGACGAGGTCACCGACGTGTCCGGCCGCGGCGTGGGCATGGACGTGGTCAAGAAGAACATTGCTGCGCTCAACGGTTCCGTCGAGATCGATTCCGCCGAAGGCTACGGCATGCGCGTCTCGGTCCGGCTGCCGCTCACCCTGGCCATCATGGACGGCATGTCGGTCGGCGTCGGCGAAGAGGTGTACATCCTGCCGCTGTCGTCCGTCGTGGAGTCCTTCCAAGTCAACCCCGACGACGTCAACACGGTGGCCCAGGGCTCGCAACTGGTCAAGGTGCGCGACGAGTACATGCCCGTCATCGCCCTGGAGAGAACCTTCCAGGTGCCGCGCATCGACCAGAGCAAGTCCAGCAACATCATGGTGGTCGTCGAAGCGGACGGCAGCCGCGTTGCATTGCTGGTGGACGAATTGCTGGGGCAGCACCAGGTCGTGGTGAAAAACCTGGAGACCAATTACCGGAAGGTGCCCAACGTGTCGGGTGCCACCATTCTGGGCGACGGCACCGTGGCACTGATCCTCGACACCGGGGCCCTGGTCCGCCGTGTCCGCCATTGATACGCCGCTGGGCAGACTGAAGGAGAGCCACTCATGGCGACTGTGATGGAAAAAACGAACGAAGCGGCTGGCGCTTCCGTGGGGGGCGCCCGCGAATACCTGACGTTCCGCCTCGACCAGGAGGAGTACGGCATCGACATCCTCAAGGTCCAGGAAATCAGGGGCTACGAGCCGCCTACGCGCATCGCGAACGCGCCCGAATTCATCAAGGGCGTCACGAACCTGCGCGGCACCATCGTGCCCATCGTGGACATGCGGCTCAAGTTCGACTGCTCCAAGGCCGAATACAACAGCTTCACGGTGGTCATCATCCTGAATCTGCGCAACCGGGTCGTGGGGATCGTGGTCGATTCCGTGAGCGACGTCATGGAGCTCACGTCCGACCAGATCCGGCTGGCCCCGGAAATCGAAAGCTCCATCGACAGCAACTGCATCGTGGGCCTCGGTTCGGTGGGCGAGCGCATGCTCATCCTTCTCGACATCGAGAAGCTCATGTCCAACCCGGACATGGGCCTCGTATCCACGCACGATTGATCTGCCGGGAGGGCGAGGCAGACAGGCCCTTCCAACCAACGCGGAACAAGAGCGGCGTTCGCCGGTGCACCGGCCGGTTGCCAGAGATGCGGAACTGAAACGAATCCAACAATGCGCCAGACCTCTTCTTCTTCCGTCCCTCCGCGCGACACGCCGGAGTCCAGCGCCGCCCCGTCCTCGGGACCCCTGGCCCAGGGGCGGGAATTCGTCTGGACCAATGCGGATTTCTCCCGTGTGCAGGCACTCATCTACCAGCGCGCAGGCATCAGCCTGCACGACGGCAAGCACGCCATGGTCTACAGCCGGCTGTCCCGGCGCCTGAGGGAAACGGGACATACCAGCTTCCACGAATACCTGAGCTGGCTGGAAAACCACGACGGGCCGGAATGGCAGGAGTTCGTCAACGCACTGACGACCAACCTCACCGCATTCTTCCGCGAGCAGCACCATTTCGAGATTCTTTCGGGATTGCTGCGCAGCCGCCCCTCCGGGCCCTGGAGCGTCTGGTGCAATGCTGCCTCCACGGGGGAGGAGCCATATTCCATCGTGATGACCGCGATCGAATCGCTGGGGGCCAGTGCGCCCTTCAAGCTCACGGCGAGCGATATCGATTCCCGCGTGCTGGCCACTGCTTCCGAGGGCGTGTACCGGCTGGACAGCGTGAAGGGGCTGAGCCCCGAACGGCTCCAGAAATTCTTTCTGCGGGGCAAGGGCCCGAACGCCGGCCTGGCGCGGGTCAAGCCCGAACTGCGGCGCGCCATCGAATTCATGAGCGTCAACCT
Organism: Paracidovorax avenae; assembly: GCF_040892545.1. NCBI lineage: Bacteria > Pseudomonadati > Pseudomonadota > Betaproteobacteria > Burkholderiales > Comamonadaceae > Paracidovorax > Paracidovorax avenae. The sequence goes on along the minus strand of NZ_CP156079.1, from coordinate 5,064,261 downwards.
GATCCGCGACGACTGGCCATTCCGCGAGCCCTTCGACGTGGTCTTCTGCCGCAATGTGATGATCTATTTCGATGCACCCACGCAGCGCAGGGTCCTGGAGAAGATCCACCGCGTGCTGAAGCCGGGGGGCATGCTGTTCGTCGGGCACGCGGAAAACTTCAGCGAATCCCGTGACCTGTTCAATTTGCGCGGCAAGACCGTCTATGAGCGCCGATAAAGGCCGCATTCCGCAAGAAGCCCTCCATGACCCCAAACCGCCCTGGCTCCCTTCCCGCGTCTGGTGCTTCGTCCCCTTCCTCGTCACTCGACGGGGCTGACCGCCGCCGGGCTCCCCGCATTGCGCCTCTGAGCGCCGATATCTATTCGGCCCCGGCGGCACCCGCCAAACAATCGACGCTGCAGGAACTGAAGGCCCGCTCCCGCCGTCCCGGCGAGGCATCCTTCTTCTTCTTCGACCACCATTTCCAGCACAACGCGGTCAAGGTGCTGCCCGGAGAGTACTTCGTGTCGGACGAGAACCTCGTGATCATGACGGTGCTCGGGTCCTGCATCGCCGCCTGCCTCTGGGACAGCCGCAGCCGCGTCGGCGGAATGAACCACTTCATGCTGCCCGACGGCGACTCCAACGACGTCTCCGGGCGCTATGGGTCCTATGCCATGGAACTGCTCATCAATGAGATGCTGAAGCTGGGCGCGCGCAGGGAAACCATGCAGGCCAAGGTCTTCGGGGGCGGGCAGGTCATGCACAATTTCACCACCATGAACGTGGGAGAGCGGAACACCACCTTCGTGATGAATTACCTGCAGACGGAGCGAATTCCCATCGTTTCCGAGGACGTGCTCGATATCTACCCTCGGAAAGTGGTATTTTTCCCCGTGACGGGCAAGGCCATGGTCAAGCGGCTGGCCCACGCCCATCCGGAGGCCCTGGTCGCGCAGGACGTCAAGGGCAATGCGGCCACCGTGGCCAAGGCCACGGCCGGCGGGTCTGTGGACCTGTTTTGATTGAGAAGGACAAGAGGGAATGAGCAGGAAGATCCGGGTGATCGTGGTGGATGACTCCGCGCTGGTGCGCAGTCTGCTGTCGGAGATCATCAATCGGCAGCACGACATGGAGTGCATCGGGACGGCCAACGATCCGCTCATCGCCCGGGAAATGATCCGCGAGATGAATCCCGACGTGATCACGCTGGATGTGGAAATGCCGCGCATGGACGGCATCGACTTCCTGGGCCGGCTGATGCGTCTGCGCCCCATGCCCGTCGTGATGATCTCCACCCTCACGGAGCGCGGGGCGGAAGTCACCATGAAGGCCCTGGAGCTGGGGGCCGTCGATTTCGTGGCCAAGCCGCGCGTGGGATTGTCCAGCGGCCTCAGCGAACTCGCGACGCAGATCGTGGACAAGATCCGCGTGGCCGCCGTGGCCCAGGTGCGCAGGGCGCCCGCGCCGCGCCCGGCCGACAGATCCGCGCAGACGGGTGCGTCGGCGCCTCCCGCGCCGGCCGCCACGCTGCTGGGCCGCCTCTCCACCGAAAAGCTCATCTGTATCGGCGCGTCCACTGGCGGGACGGAAGCCATCCGTGAAGTGCTCGTGCAGATGCCGGCGGATTCCCCCGCCATCGTCATCACGCAACACATGCCGCCCGGCTTCACGACGAGTTTCGCTGCCCGGCTCAATGGTCTTTGCCAGATCACTGTCAAGGAGGCGGTGAACGGTGAGCGGATTCTGCCGGGCCATGCCTACATCGCTCCGGGCGGCAAGCAGTTCCATGTCGCCCGCAGCGGCGCCAACTACGTGGCCGTGGTGGACGACGGCCCCCCGGTGAACCGCCACAAGCCCTCGGTGGAGGTGCTCTTCAAGTCCGCAGCTGCCGTGGTCGGCAAGAATGCGTTCGGCGTCATGCTTACCGGCATGGGCAACGACGGTGCTGCCGCAATGCGCGAAATGAAGGACGCCGGCAGCTATAACTACGTGCAGGACGAAGCCAGCTGCATCGTCTTCGGCATGCCCCGCGAGGCGATCGCGCACGGTGCCGCCGACGAGGTCCTGCCGCTCACCCAGATCGCTCCCGCGCTGATCACCCGCCTGCGCGGCGCGACGGACCGCCTGCACCACCGCATCTGAAGCATCGCAGCGGGCAGCGGCGCGCAGGAGCGCCGCCCCCGCCTGCGCCTCACGCCTCACTGCTCGGACAGCTCCGTCCAGCGCTCGAGGGCTGCCATCAGTTCGTCCTCGATTTCCCCTTCCCGTGTGTGCAGCGCCGCGGCCTGCGCGCCGTCGCGGACATAAAGACTGCCATCCGCCAGTTCCCCACGTATCGCGTTCTGCTCCGCCTCGAGGGCCGCAATGCGCTCCGGAAGCAACTCCAGTTCCCGCTGCTCCTTGTAGCTGAGCTTCTTTTTCGCCGGTGCGGTGCGCCTGGCGGATGGTGCCGGTGCTTCCTTGTCCACCGGCTCCTGGGCCGCCGGGCGGGCCGGGGCTCCGGCCAGGGCCCGGCTGCGCCGCGACTGCTCCAGCCAATCCTGCACGCCGCCCTCGTATTCGCGCCACCGCGCATCGCCCTCATAGGCAATGGTGCTGGTGACGACGTTGTCCAGGAACATCCGGTCGTGGCTGACCAGGAAAACCGTGCCGTCATAGGACTGGAGCAGTTCTTCCAGCAGATCCAGCGTATCGATGTCCAGGTCGTTGGTGGGTTCGTCCAGCACGAGCACATTGGCCGGGCGTGCGAAAAGGCGCGCCAGCAGCAGGCGGTTGCGCTCCCCGCCGGACAGGGACCTCACGGGAGACTGGGCCCGCGCAGGCGAGAAGAGGAAGTCCGACAGATAGCTCTTGACGTGCTTGCGCTGCTTCCCGATCTCGATCCATTCGCTGCCCGGGCTGATGAAATCTTCCAGGGTCGCATCGAGATCCAGCGCGTGGCGCATCTGGTCGAAATACGCGACTTCCAGATGCGCGCCCCGGCGGACACTGCCGCTGTCCGGCGCCAGCTCGCCCAGGATCAGCTTCAGCAGTGTCGTCTTGCCGGCGCCATTGGGCCCGACCAGCCCCACCTTGTCCCCACGGAGGATCGTGGCGGAAAAGTCCTGCACGATGGCTTTGTCCCCGAACGCCTTGGTCACGTGGGCCAGCTCTGCCACGATCTTTCCCTGGTAGCCCGACGCGGATCCGGACGCGATGTCCATCCGGACACTTCCCAGCGCGTCCCGGCGCGCTGCGCGGTTGGCCCGCAGGGCTTCCAGCCGGCTGATGCGGCTCTGGCTGCGGGTGCGGCGCGCCTCCACTCCCTTGCGTATCCATACCTCTTCCTGGGCCAGCAGCTTGTCGGCCTTGGCGGCGATCACCGCTTCCTGTGCCAGTTGCTCGGCTTTCTGTTGCACGTACTGCCCGAAGTTGCCCGGGAAAGACAGCAGGCGCCCCCGGTCGAGTTCGACGATCCGGGTGGAAATGCGGTCCAGGAACGCGCGGTCGTGCGTGATCGTGACCACGCTGCCTGGAAACGCCAGCAGCAACTCCTCCAGCCATTCGATGGAATCCACATCGAGGTGGTTGGTCGGCTCGTCGAGGAGCAGTACGTCCGGCCGGGCCACCAGCGCCTGCGCGAGGGCGACCCGCTTTTTAAGGCCGCCGGACAGGTCTCCCACGCGGGCCTGTGGATCCAGGTGCAGCCGCTGCATCGTTTCCTCCACCCTGCGCTCCCAATTCCAGCCGTCCACGGCTTCGATCTCCGTCTGCAGCGTATCGAGATCGGCTCCGGTGGCATTCTCGTAGCGCTGCCGCAGTGCGACCACGTGAGCCAGTCCCGCTGCCGTGGACTCGAACACCGTATGCCCCGCGTCCAGCAGCGGCTCCTGCGCCACATAGGCGATCCGCAGGCCCTGCTGAACGTGCAGGGCACCATCATCCGTATGTGCCAGCCCCCCCAGAATCTTGAGCAGGGACGACTTGCCAGCGCCGTTGCGGCCGATCAGTCCCACGCGCTCGCCTGCCTCCAGGGAAAAATCGGCATGGTCCAGCAGGGCGGTATGCCCGAAGGCCAACTGGGCGTCTAGAAGGGAGATGAGAGCCATAGATAGATAGTGCAATGCCTAACCAAGGAGACGCCGTGCCCCTTTGACTGGGTGGGTTTGCAAAAATGCACGTGCGACGCGAAATTGTTGCTATACTAGCGGGCTTCGCTACTGAGATTGCTGCGATCCCTGATGGGGTTGTGGTGGAAGCAGATGGCGAAGGCGGTAAAAGAAAAGTTTTGCTGAGAGTTGCGCTGGTAGAAAAAACTGGTGTAGAATTCAAGGCTTCGCTGATCTGAGGTGCTGCAAGAGATTGCGGTGGTTGAGGTTGGTGGATGGTTGGAAGTCGAAAGACGAATAACCACAAAGTTTGACAGGACTTTAAAAAACCTGTTAGAATTCAAGGCTCCGCTGATTGCAGCGAGTCGAGAAGAAAAGAGAAATCTGATCTTCTGGTTCCTTAAAAATATACAGCCGATAAGCGTGGGCGTTTGATGGCGAGTGCCAAGTTCTTCGGAACTAGTGCTTAGCACTACAAACGCTCATGAGAATAGAAGTGAAGTTCACTTCAATTCCGTTTTTATGAGTGAAGTCGAAAGACTTTAAATTTCAAGATCGAACTGTAGAGTTTGATCCTGGCTCAGATTGAACGCTGGCGGCATGCCTTACACATGCAAGTCGAACGGTAACAGGTCTTCGGATGCTGACGAGTGGCGAACGGGTGAGTAATACATCGGAACGTGCCCGATCGTGGGGGATAACGAGGCGAAAGCTTTGCTAATACCGCATAAGATCTATGGATGAAAGCAGGGGACCGTAAGGCCTTGCGCGAACGGAGCGGCCGATGGCAGATTAGGTAGTTGGTGGGGTAAAGGCTTACCAAGCCTACGATCTGTAGCTGGTCTGAGAGGACGACCAGCCACACTGGGACTGAGACACGGCCCAGACTCCTACGGGAGGCAGCAGTGGGGAATTTTGGACAATGGGCGCAAGCCTGATCCAGCCATGCCGCGTGCAGGATGAAGGCCTTCGGGTTGTAAACTGCTTTTGTACGGAACGAAAAGCCTTCTTCTAATAAAGGGAGGTCATGACGGTACCGTAAGAATAAGCACCGGCTAACTACGTGCCAGCAGCCGCGGTAATACGTAGGGTGCAAGCGTTAATCGGAATTACTGGGCGTAAAGCGTGCGCAGGCGGTGATGTAAGACAGATGTGAAATCCCCGGGCTCAACCTGGGAACTGCATTTGTGACTGCATCGCTGGAGTACGGCAGAGGGGGATGGAATTCCGCGTGTAGCAGTGAAATGCGTAGATATGCGGAGGAACACCGATGGCGAAGGCAATCCCCTGGGCCTGTACTGACGCTCATGCACGAAAGCGTGGGGAGCAAACAGGATTAGATACCCTGGTAGTCCACGCCCTAAACGATGTCAACTGGTTGTTGGGTCTTCACTGACTCAGTAACGAAGCTAACGCGTGAAGTTGACCGCCTGGGGAGTACGGCCGCAAGGTTGAAACTCAAAGGAATTGACGGGGACCCGCACAAGCGGTGGATGATGTGGTTTAATTCGATGCAACGCGAAAAACCTTACCCACCTTTGACATGTACGGAATCCTTTAGAGATAGAGGAGTGCTCGAAAGAGAACCGTAACACAGGTGCTGCATGGCTGTCGTCAGCTCGTGTCGTGAGATGTTGGGTTAAGTCCCGCAACGAGCGCAACCCTTGCCATTAGTTGCTACGAAAGGGCACTCTAATGGGACTGCCGGTGACAAACCGGAGGAAGGTGGGGATGACGTCAAGTCCTCATGGCCCTTATAGGTGGGGCTACACACGTCATACAATGGCTGGTACAGAGGGTTGCCAACCCGCGAGGGGGAGCTAATCCCATAAAGCCAGTCGTAGTCCGGATCGCAGTCTGCAACTCGACTGCGTGAAGTCGGAATCGCTAGTAATCGCGGATCAGAATGTCGCGGTGAATACGTTCCCGGGTCTTGTACACACCGCCCGTCACACCATGGGAGCGGGTTCTGCCAGAAGTAGGTAGCCTAACCGTAAGGAGGGCGCTTACCACGGCAGGGTTCGTGACTGGGGTGAAGTCGTAACAAGGTAGCCGTATCGGAAGGTGCGGCTGGATCACCTCCTTTCTGGAAAACAGCATTCAATATTGAACGCCCACACTTATCGGTTGTTGGAAGAAGTCGGTGCTAACCGACATGGGTCTGTAGCTCAGCTGGTTAGAGCACCGTCTTGATAAGGCGGGGGTCGTTGGTTCGAGCCCAACTAGACCCACCAAATCTTCCGAACATAAGATGCGAGGATCAGTGGGGGATTAGCTCAGCTGGGAGAGCACCTGCTTTGCAAGCAGGGGGTCGTCGGTTCGATCCCGTCATCCTCCACCAACCAATACGCCCTGCGGTAGGGTGAAGAAACTAACACCAAAGCGGCTTCGCGAGAGGCCTCTTTGTTGTTGGTCCGGTATAGACCGGGTCAATCGGCTGTTCTTTAAAAATTCATAGAGTCGAATCAGTGTTGCCGGCGGAAAGCAGGAAACTGCACCGTGCCGCCGGTGACAAAAATTTGATTGCGTCAAAACGAATGTTCAATTGAGCGAAAGCTTGTTGAAATTCAGTAATGACGAATTGTTCTCTAGGTAGCAATACCGAAGAAGAATTCACATTACGGCATAACGCGCGAGGTGAAAGACCTCGCAAGTCCTTGAAAGAAAGCGGAGATGTCTCGCAAGAGATGTCAAAGTTATAGGGTCAAGTGACTAAGAGCATGTGGTGGATGCCTTGGCGATGATAGGCGACGAAAGACGTGATAGCCTGCGATAAGCTTCGGGGAGCTGGCAAATAAGCTTTGATCCGGAGATTTCTGAATGGGGAAACCCACCTCGCAAGAGGTATCGCATGATGAATACATAGTCATGCGAGGCGAACCGGGTGAACTGAAACATCTCAGTAGCTCGAGGAAAAGACATCAACCGAGATTCCGAAAGTAGTGGCGAGCGAAATCGGAGGAGCCTTCTAGTGATAGCACGACTGTTAACAAAACGGAATGGAAAGTCCGGCCATAGTAGGTGATAGCCCTGTATGTGAAAGCAGACGTGTGGTACTGAGCTAGAGAAAAGTAGGGCGGGGCACGAGAAACCCTGTCTGAATATGGGGGGACCATCCTCCAAGGCTAAATACTCATCATCGACCGATAGTGAACAAGTACCGTGAGGGAAAGGCGAAAAGAACCCCGGGAGGGGAGTGAAATAGATCCTGAAACCGCATGCTTACAAAAAGTCGGAGCCCGCAAGGGTAACGGCGTACCTTTTGTATAATGGGTCAGCGACTTACATTCAGTGGCAAGGTTAACCGAATAGGGAAGCCGTAGAGAAATCGAGTCCGAATAGGGCGTCCAGTCGCTGGGTGTAGACCCGAAACCAAGTGATCTATCCATGGCCAGGATGAAGGTGCCGTAACAGGTACTGGAGGTCCGAACCGACTAGTGTTGCAAAACTAGCGGATGAGCTGTGGATAGGGGTGAAAGGCTAAACAAACTTGGAAATAGCTGGTTCTCTCCGAAAACTATTTAGGTAGTGCCTCAAGTATTACCTTCGGGGGTAGAGCACTGTTTTGGCTAGGGGGTCATGGCGACTTACCAAACCAAGGCAAACTCCGAATACCGAAGAGTAGAGCTTGGGAGACAGAGCACCGGGTGCTAACGTCCGGACTCAAGAGGGAAACAACCCAGACCGCCAGCTAAGGTCCCTAAAATTGGCTAAGTGGGAAACGAAGTGGGAAGGCTAAAACAGTCAGGATGTTGGCTTAGAAGCAGCCATCATTTAAAGAAAGCGTAATAGCTCACTGATCGAGTCGTCCTGCGCGGAAGATGTAACGGGGCTAAGCCAGTTACCGAAGCTGCGGATGCACAGTTTACTGTGCGTGGTAGGAGAGCGTTCTGTAAGCCTGTGAAGGTGTCTGGTAACGGATGCTGGAGGTATCAGAAGTGCGAATGCTGACATGAGTAGCGTTAAAGGGGGTGAAAAGCCCCCTCGCCGTAAGCGCAAGGTTTTCTACGCAACGTTCATCGGCGTAGAGTGAGTCGGCCCCTAAGGCGAGGCAGAGATGCGTAGTTGATGGGAAACAGGTCAATATTCCTGTACCGATGTGTAGTGCGATGTGGGGACGGAGAAGGTTAGCTCAGCCAACTGTTGGATATGTTGGTTCAAGCCTGTAGTCGTGCCTGGTAGGAAAATCCGCCGGGCTTAGATGAGGGGTGATAACGAGTCTGCTTGCAGACGAAGTGAGTGATACCCTGCTTCCAGGAAAAGCCACTAAGCTTCAGCTACACACGACCGTACCGCAAACCGACACTGGTGCGCGAGATGAGTATTCTAAGGCGCTTGAGAGAACTCAGGAGAAGGAACTCGGCAAATTGATACCGTAACTTCGGGAGAAGGTATGCCGCAAGTAGGTGAACTTGTACAAAGGGAGCCCAAAGCGGTTGCAAAAAATCGGTGGCTGCGACTGTTTAATAAAAACACAGCACTCTGCAAACACGAAAGTGGACGTATAGGGTGTGACGCCTGCCCGGTGCTGGAAGATTAAATGATGGGGTGCAAGCTCTTGATTGAAGTCCCAGTAAACGGCGGCCGTAACTATAACGGTCCTAAGGTAGCGAAATTCCTTGTCGGGTAAGTTCCGACCTGCACGAATGGCGTAACGATGGCCACACTGTCTCCTCCTGAGACTCAGCGAAGTTGAAATGTTTGTGATGATGCAATCTCCCCGCGGAAAGACGGAAAGACCCCATGAACCTTTACTGTAGCTTTGTATTGGACTTTGAACGGATCTGTGTAGGATAGGTGGGAGGCTTTGAAGTGAGGACGCTAGTTCTCATGGAGCCAACGTTGAAATACCACCCTGGTGCGTTTGAGGTTCTAACCTAGGTCCCTTATCGGGATCGGGGACAGTGCATGGTAGGCAGTTTGACTGGGGCGGTCTCCTCCCAAAGCGTAACGGAGGAGTTCGAAGGTACGCTAGGTACGGTCGGACATCGTGCTAATAGTGCAATGGCATAAGCGTGCTTAACTGCGAGACTGACAAGTCGAGCAGATGCGAAAGCAGGACATAGTGATCCGGTGGTTCTGTATGGAAGGGCCATCGCTCAACGGATAAAAGGTACTCTGGGGATAACAGGCTGATACCGCCCAAGAGTTCATATCGACGGCGGTGTTTGGCACCTCGATGTCGGCTCATCTCATCCTGGGGCTGTAGCCGGTCCCAAGGGTATGGCTGTTCGCCATTTAAAGAGGTACGTGAGCTGGGTTTAAAACGTCGTGAGACAGTTTGGTCCCTATCTTCCGTGGGCGCTGCAGATTTGAGGAAGCCTGCTCCTAGTACGAGAGGACCGGAGTGGACACACCTCTGGTGTATCGGTTGTCACGCCAGTGGCATTGCCGAGTAGCTAAGTGTGGAAGAGATAACCGCTGAAAGCATCTAAGCGGGAAACTCGTTTCAAGATGAGATCTGCCGGGGCCTTGAGCCCCCTGAAGAGTCGTTCAAGACCAGGACGTTGATAGGCTGGGTGTGGAAGGCGTGCAAGCGCTTAAGCTAACCAGTACTAATTGCTCGTGCGGCTTGACCCTATAACTTTGACAACACCGTCAAGGTTGTTATGCCAAGTGACGCAATCAAACACAAACTGATTCACTCTATGAATTCGCCGTCATGCCACAAAGGCACGACAGCAACCCTTTATGCCTGATGACCATAGCAAGTTGGTCCCACTCCTTCCCATCCCGAACAGGACAGTGAAACGACTTTGCGCCGATGATAGTGCGGGTTCCCGTGTGAAAGTAGGTCATCGTCAGGCTCCTACAGCCCAAACCGCCCTCAGATCCACTCAGATCTGAGGGCGTTTTGCTTTTTGCATTCAAACCACCTCGTTTTTACTTGCGTGGCAGCCGCTGCACGTCGCAACGACGTGGCACTCGTTTCGGGTGGCCCGGCAGTTCTCCCTTCGTGATTTCCCCTGCGGTCTTTGTGCCGGGCCTGAAGCATGTGCATCATGAGCGGGTACATCCGCAACTTGCGCCGGTGTGGGCTACGGTAGGATTGACGTGCGCGTCAATGCGATGCGCGCTTCCTGCTGCTCCCACATCTCTGCTGTCCCTGTCATGGCCGTCACCTACACCATCAGCGATCTCGCCAAAGAGTTCGACCTCACGACGCGTGCGATGCGCTTCTACGAAGACATGGGGCTGTTGCAGCCCGAGCGCTCCGGGCCGGGAGGGCGCACCCGGATCTACTCTGCCAGGGACCGCACGCGCCTGCGATTGACGCTGCGTGCGAAGCGTCTGGGTCTTTCGCTGGCGGAGGCCAAATCCATCATCGACCTGTATGACAGCCCCAGGGACACCGGCGTACAGCTGCGGAAGTTCCTGGACGTGCTGGCGAGCCATCGACAGCAGTTGGAGGAGCAGATGGCGGATCTGCAGGCGAACCTCGACGAGATCCGGGAACACGAAAGGGAAGCACGATCGTTGCTCTCCAAGGTGGAGAAATCCGGCAAAGGCCGGAATGCCTCATAATTGACGTTTACGTAAACGTCATTGTGTCTGCTGTGCAGCATGCCTCGGTTGGAGGCGTGCCGAAGGCAGCCTTTGCCCATCCCTTCAAGGAGACAACCCTATGAGCATTTCCTCGTTGCCCGGACTGAACTTTCAATTGGGTGAAGACATCGACGCGCTGCGCGATGCAGTGCGGGAGTTCGCACAGGCCGAGATCGCGCCCCGCGCCGGAGAGATCGACCGGGACGATCAGTTTCCGATGGATCTCTGGCGCAAGATGGGCGAGCTGGGAGTGCTGGGCATCACGGTCTCCGAAGCCTATGGTGGGGCGCAGATGGGCTATCTTGCCCACATGGTGGCGATGGAGGAGATTTCCCGCGCCAGCGCGTCGGTGGGGCTGTCCTATGGTGCGCACAGCAATCTGTGCGTGAACCAGATCCACCGCAACGGCTCGGAGGAGCAAAAGCGCAAGTACCTGCCGAAGCTGGTGTCCGGCGAGCATGTCGGAGCCCTGGCCATGAGCGAGCCCGGCGCGGGTTCGGATGTCATCAGCATGAAGCTCCGGGCCGAAGACAGGGGCGGCTACTACCTGCTCAACGGCAGCAAGATGTGGATCACGAACGGCCCGGACGCCGATACGCTGGTGGTCTATGCCAAGACCGAGCCGGAACTGGGGGCGCGCGGCGTCACCGCCTTCCTGATCGAGAAGGGCATGAAGGGCTTCAGCATTGCGCAGAAGCTCGACAAGCTGGGCATGCGAGGCAGCCACACCGGGGAGCTGGTGTTCGAGAATGTGGAGGTGCCAGCCTCGCAGGTGCTCGGCCAGGTGAACGGCGGGGCGAAGGTGCTCATGAGCGGGCTGGACTACGAGCGCGCAGTGCTTACGGGAGGGCCGCTGGGCATCATGCAGTCCGTGATGGACAACGTGGTGCCCTATATCCACGACCGCAGGCAATTCGGCCAGAGCATCGGCGAGTTCCAGCTCATCCAGGGCAAGGTGGCGGACATGTACACGGTGCTCCAGGCGGGGCGCTCCTTCGCATACACCGTGGCGAAGAATCTGGACATGCTCGGCACGGAGCACGTCCGGCAGGTGCGCAAGGACTGCGCCTCGGTCATTCTGTGGTGCGCGGAGAAGGCGACTTGGATGGCCGGAGAGGGCATCCAGATCTTCGGCGGCAACGGATACATCAACGAGTATCCGCTCGGCCGCCTCTGGCGGGATGCGAAACTCTACGAGATCGGCGCCGGCACCAGCGAGATCCGCCGCATGCTGATCGGCCGGGAACTGTTTGCCGAGACCGCCTGACTTTTGTACAACGCTCCAGAAAGAAGCCTGATGACCGCTCCCAGCATCGATGAATTGTTCGTCCACAACCGCGCATGGGCCGCACAGATGGAGCGGGAGCGTCCTGGCTTTTTCACGGAGCTGATGGCGCAGCAGAAGCCGCGGTACATGTGGGTGGGCTGCTCGGACAGCCGGGTTCCCGCCAACCAGATCACGGGGCTGGAGCCGGGCGAGGTGTTCGTGCACCGGAACGTCGCGAATGTGGTCGTGCCCACCGATCTGAACTGTCTCTCGACCATCCAGTATGCAGTGGACCAGTTGCAGGTGGAGCACCTGATGGTCGTGGGCCACTATGGCTGCGGTGGCGTTCGCGCCGCGCTGGAGGGCGTTCGCGTGGGGCTGGCCGACAACTGGATCCGCCATGTGAAGGATGTCCGGGACCGCCACAAGGAGCTGATCGCCGCCACGCCGGCAGATCTGCAGCTCGACGTGCTGTGCGAGCTCAATGCCATCGAGCAGGTGGTGAACGTGGCGCAGACGACGGTGATGGCCGACGCCTGGGGCCGCGGGCAGAAGGTGACGCTGCATGGCTGGTGCTACGGCCTCAAGGATGGGCTGATCAACAACCTCCACATGACGGTGTCGGGCATCCAGGGACTGGATTCCGTGTACAAGGCGGCGATCCAGGGCGTGGCCAACCGCCTGCGGGGATAGGTCGCCACCACTTTCCGGCAACGTGTCGATGGAGCCAGCAGCCATGTTTCCACGGCGTCTCGATTCTCCTGCCGCATACGGCATCGCGCAGGCGATGATGGACGGCTTCAATCGCCATTACCGGCTGTTCCGTGCCGAGTCGGCGCGCGCGAAGCACCGCTTCGAGACGTCCGACTGGTCGAGCCAGCAGCGCGCGCAGCGCGAGCGCATCGAGTTCTACGACCTGCGCGTGAAGGAGTGCGTGCGCAGGCTCGAGAAGGAGTTTTCCGCAGGTGCGCAGCCGATGGACGTGTGGCACCAGGTGAAGCTGCACTACATCGGCCTGCTGGTGGGGCACCGGCAGCCCGAGCTGGCCGAGACGTTCTTCAATTCGGTCACGACCAAGATCCTGCACCGCACGCACTTCCACAACGACTTCATTTTCGTGCGGCCGGCCATCAGCACGGAGTACCTCGAGAACGACGAGCCCGGGTCGCGGCCGACCTACCGGGCCTACTACCCTTCGCCGGAGACGTTGCAGGAGACGCTGGTGCGCGTCGTGGACAACTTCCAGCTGCAGGGCGAGTTCGAGGATCTGGCGCGCGACGCAGCGCGCGTGGCGGACGTGATGCGCCCTCGGCTCGGGCCGGCGAAGTGGCGTGCGAATTTCCAGATCCAGGTGCTGTCCAGCCTGTTCTACCGCAACAAGGGCGCGTACCTGGTAGGCAAGGTGATCAACGGGTTCCAGGAGCTCGCGTTCGCGCTGCCGATCCTGCACGGCGCCGATGGCCGCTACGTGATCGACGCGGCGCTGTTCGGCGAGGACGATCTGCAGATGCTGTTCAGCTTCGCCCGGGCCTATTTCATGGTGGACATGGAGATCCCGAGCGCGTATGTGCAGTTCCTGCGCAGCCTGATGCCACGCAAGCCGCGGGCGGAACTCTACAACGCGCTGGGGCTGGCCAAGCAGGGCAAGACGCTTTTCTACCGGGACTTCCTGCACCACCTGCGCTACTCGAGCGATCGCTTCCGCATCGCTCCGGGGATCAAGGGCATGGTGATGCTGGTGTTCGACCTGCCTTCGTTTCCCTTCGTCTTCAAGGTCATCAAGGACTACTACCCTCCGCAGAAGGACACCACACGGGAGCAGATCAAGGGCAAGTACCTGCTGGTGAAACAGCACGACCGGGTGGGCCGCATGGCGGACACGCTGGAATACAGCGAGGTGGCTTTCCCGCGCGAGCGCTTCGAGGACGATCTGATCGCCGAGATCGAGAAGTTCGCGCCCAGCCAGCTGGAGATCAGCGACCGCGACGGGGACGGCAATGTCGAGGTGATCCTCAAGCACGTGTACATCGAGCGGCGCATGATTCCGCTGAACATCTATCTGCAGGAGGCGTTCGATGCCGGCCCGGACGACGTGCGCGCGCGGCAGCAGATGGAGCGCAGCGTGGTCGAGTACGGCAATGCGATCAAGGACCTCGTGGCGGCCAACATCTTTCCCGGCGACATGCTGTGGAAGAATTTCGGCGTCACCCGCAACGGCAAGGTCGTTTTCTACGACTACGACGAGATCGAGTACCTCACCGACTGCCATTTCCGGAAGGTGCCGGCGCCGCGCAACGAAGAGGACGAGCTTTCGGGCGAGGTCTGGTGGGCCGTGGGGCCGCGCGACGTGTTTCCCGAAACCTTCGGCCCTTTCCTGCTGGGCAACGATGCCGTGCGGGAAGTGTTCATGCGCCACCATGCGGACCTGCTCGATCCGGTCTTCTGGCAGTCGCACAAGGAGCGCATCCAGGCCGGACACATGTACGACGTATTTCCCTACGACCCCGAGCGGCGCTTCGGCGCCGACACCGGCTCGCCGGCCTGAATCCCATGCCGCGCGGCGCGGCCGGGTTCGCCTGCCGCGCCGTTCTTCCCTGATCCGTATCCCGCACTTTCACAGGAGACTCCGAATGCAGCAAGATCCCATCGTCATCATCGGTGCCGCACGCACGCCCATGGGGGCCTTCCAGGGCGATTTCTCGGGCCTGGCCGCCCATGACCTGGGCGGCGTGGCGATTCGTGCGGCCGTGGAGCGCGCGGGCATTGCGCCGGAGAGCGTCGGCGAAGTGCTGTTCGGCAATTGCCTGATGGCGGGGCAAGGGCAGGCGCCCGCCCGCCAGGCCGGGTTCAAGGGAGGGCTGCCCAAGAGCGCCGGAGCCGTCACGCTGAGCAAGATGTGCGGTTCGGGGATGAAGGCCGCGATGTTCGCCCACGACATGCTCCTCGCGGGGACGCACGAAGTGATCGTGGCCGGCGGGATGGAGAGCATGACGAATGCGCCCTATCTGCTGCAGAAGGGCCGCGGCGGTTACCGGCTGGGCCATGACCGCATCTTCGACCACATGATGCTCGACGGGCTGGAGGATGCCTACGAGCCCGGGCGCTCGATGGGGACGTTCGGCGAGGATTGCGCGGCGAAGTATGGATTCACGCGCGAGCAGCAGGATGCATTCGCCGTGGCGAGCGTGCAGCGCGCGAAGGCGGCGACCGAGTCCGGGGCGTTTGCCGCCGAGATCGCACCGGTGACCGTGAAGACACGTGCCGGAGAGACGGTGGTGTCGGTGGACGAAGGACCGGGCAAGGTGCGGCTGGACAAGATTCCCGCGCTCAAGCCGGCGTTCAAGAAGGACGGGACCATCACGGCGGCATCGAGTTCGAGCATCAACGACGGCGCCGCGGCGCTGGTGATGGTGCGCGAGTCCACGGCCCGCCGTCTCGGCGCCGTGCCGATCGCACGCATCGCGGGCCATGCCATGCATGCGCAGGAGCCCAATTGGTTCACCACCGCGCCCGTGGGTGCCACGCAGAAGGCGCTGGCCAAGGCCGGCTGGAACGTGCAGGACGTGGACCTCTGGGAGGTGAACGAAGCCTTTGCGGTGGTGCCCATGGCGCTGATGAAGGAGCTGGACGTGGCCCACGACATCGTGAACGTGAACGGCGGAGCCTGCGCGCTGGGGCACCCGATCGGAGCAAGCGGCGCCCGCATCATCGTGACCCTGATCCATGCGCTGAAGGCGCGTGGCAAGCGGCGCGGGCTGGCCACGCTGTGCATCGGCGGTGGCGAAGGCACGGCCATGGCGATCGAACTGGTGTGAGTGCTTCCGTGCCGGAGAATCGCTCCAGCCATCCCGTGCTGGTGATCGGGGCGTCGCGGGGCATCGGCCTGGAGTTCGTGCGCCAGTACCGCGAGGCGGGGCGGCGCGTGATCGCGACGGTGCGCGATGAGGCCGGACGCGCACGCGTGGACGCGCTGGGCGCCGAGGTGCTGACGGTGGATGTGGCCCGGCCGGCCAGCGTGAGCGGCCTCGCCTGGCAGCTCGATGGCGAGAAGATCGGCCTGGCGCTGTACGTGGCCGGCGTGATCCGCCGCCCTGGAGCGCTCACGCCGCCGACGCAGGAGGATTTCGATGCGGTGATGCATACCAACGTGCTCGGCGCGATGCAGGCGCTGCCCCAGGTGGCGCCCCTGGTGGAGGACGCCCGTGGCGTGTTCGCGTTCCTCTCTTCCTCGATGTCGCTGATCGGCAGCGTGCCGAACAGCGGGTCGTGGCTGTACCGCACGAGCAAGGCCGCGCTGAACATGGCGGTGGCAGCCGCGCAGCACGACTATCCCCACGCGACGCTCGTCACGCTGGACCCGGGCTGGGTGCGTACGGACATGGGTGGGGCGGGGGGCATGCTGGAGGTGGCGGAGAGCGTCGGGCGCATGCGTACCGTTCTGGAAAGCGTCACTTCGGGTGACCGTGGGCGGCTGCTGCACCATGATGGAAGAAGGGCGGCGCAATGGTGAATGCCGGCCCTGCCAGGATGGCGGAGGTGGCCGCGTGAGCGCGCCGGTGTCCCATGGGGACAATCGTTTCAACCTGCTCCGGCTGGCGGCTGCCGTCGCGGTGCTGCTGTCGCACGGCGAATTTCTCTACCGCTTGACGCTGCCGGTTCCGTTCCCTGGGCACACCCTGGGTTCGCTGGCCGTCTATTGCTTCTTCTTCATCAGCGGATACCTGGTTTTCCAAAGCTGGGAGCGCGAGCCCGCGCTGGGCGCTTTCTGGGTGAAGCGCGTGGCACGCATCTTTCCTGGATTGGTCGTCGCGAGCGCGTTTTCCGTGTGCGTGGTGGGTTGGGCCATGACGCGATTGCCGACCACGGAATACTGGACACACCCAGGCACGTGGCTCAATTTCTTCAACAATGCGGCGGGGATCGCGACGGTGCAGGTGCTGCCGGGCGTGTTCGAGTCCAATCCTTTCGCCCGGGCCGTGAACGGCTCGCTGTGGTCGATTCGCTATGAGCTGCTGATGTACGTGTTGCTGTCGGCGGCTGGCGTGGCGGGAGGGCTGCGGCGGCGCTGGATCTTTCCGGTGGCGGCGCTGGGGATGGCGGCATGGTGGTTCCTGGCCCGCCGCATGGACGCGGGTACTGTGGTGCCTGCCTGGCTGTCCGAGTTGTTCGGTGCGTCCGAGGTGTCCGCGCTCGGTGTGCTGTTCCTGCTGGGCTGCTCCTGCGCGGCGTACCGGCTACGCACCCATCCGTGGATGTGGTGCGCAGCCGCCTGCGGCGCATGGATCGCGTCCGTCGCTACCGGAGCGGGGAAGGTACAGATCGGGGTCTGGGCGGCGGTGGCGGCCGGCACTTTCTGGCTGGCCCACGCTGGAGTGCGCCGCTGGCAATGGAACGGTTTCCCGCGCGAGGATTTCTCCTATGGCGTCTATATCTATGCCTTCCCGATCCAGCAGGCGATCACGGAGATATGCCTGCACCGAGGGTGGGGCTTGCCTGTCTGCCTCGCGCTTTCGCTGGCGCTGACTTTCGCCATGGCCGCTTTTTCATGGCACTGCGTGGAAAAGCCCTGCATACGGCAAGGACGCCGTCTGGTGGACTGGTTGCGCGGTGCACGGCGCCCGGACATCCACTCTGCGGCGCAGTGAAGACCGGGTGCTGCCACCCGCTGGCACCGTTTTTCTTTCTAACGACATGGAGACAAGAATATGCTGTTGACGCAGGACCAGGAGATGATCCGTGACGCGGTGCGCGAGTTCGCGCAGACGGAGTTGTGGCCGCATGCGGCCCGCTGGGACAAGGAGCACCTGTTTCCCCGCGATGCGCACCGGGGCCTCGCGGCCCTGGGGGCCTATGGCATCTGCGTGCCGGAGGAGCATGGCGGCGCAGGGCTGGATTACCTGTCGCTGGCCCTGGTGCTGGAGGAAATCGCGGCAGGCGACGGCGGCACGAGCACGGCGATCAGCGTGACCAACTGCCCGGTCAATGCGATCCTGATGCGTTATGGCAGCGAGGCGCAGAAGCGCCGGTGGCTCGAACCCCTGGCGCGCGGAGAGATGCTGGGGGCCTTCTGCCTGACGGAGCCCCACGTCGGCTCGGATGCCTCGGCGCTGCGTACCACGGCGGTGCGGCATGGCGACGAATACGCCATTGACGGCGTGAAGCAGTTCATCACGAGCGGCAGGAACGGGCAGGTGGCGATCGTGATCGCGGTGACCGACCGTGCCGCCGGCAAGCGCGGCATGAGCGCATTCCTCGTCCCCACCGACACCCCCGGCTACGTCGTGGCGCGGCTGGAGGACAAGCTGGGCCAGCACAGCAGCGATACGGCCCAGATCGTGTTCGAGGGATGCCGCATTCCGGTGGAGAACCGGATCGGCGCCGAGGGCGAGGGCTACAAGATCGCGCTGGGCGCCCTGGAAGGGGGACGCATCGGCATCGCCGCGCAGAGCGTGGGCATGGCGCGCAGCGCCTTCGACGTGGCCGTGCAGTATGCGAAGGAGCGCGAGAGTTTCGGCCAGCCAATCTTCCAGCACCAGGCCGTGGGATTCCGGCTGGCCGATTGCGCCACGCAGCTTGAAGCCGCTCGCCAGCTGATCTGGCATGCGGCGGCCCTGCGGGATGCGGGGCGTCCCTGCCTGAAGGAAGCCGCCATGGCCAAGCTGTTCGCGAGCGAGATGGCCGAGCGCGTGTGCAGTGCAGCCATACAGACGCTGGGCGGCTACGGGGTGGTGAATGACTTTCCCGTGGAGCGCATCTATCGCGATGTGCGGGTGTGCCAGATCTACGAGGGCACCAGCGACGTGCAGAAGATCCTCATCACCCGCGCGCTGGCCTGAGCGCGGACTGCGCAGGCCGCGATGTATGGCGGTGCGCTGCTCACGCGCGGTCCGTGATGCCTCCGCCGCCGGCGCTGCTGCGTTCGCGCAGCACCACGGTGATCTGGCCGTTGGTCTCGATGGTCGCGCGCTCCACTTCGTGCAGGTGCAGGCAGCCGCCGGCGCGCAGTGCGGCGGCGAGGTCTTCCGCGGACAGCAGTTCCCGGCGCATGAGGAGCCGGTCCACGCGGCCATTGTCCACCAGGGTCTGGGGGCGGCCGTCCACCAGGTGGGCGAGCCGCGGGAAGCGGAAGGTGGCCCGCGCCAGCACCACGTGGCAGCAGATGAGGGTGGATGCCGAGATGAGCCCGCCGATCAGCGAGTTGTCGCCCGCATTCATGGAGTTCTGCACCGCATTCGACAGGATGAGCAGCAGCACGAGGTCGAACGGCGCGAACTGACCCGTCTGGCGCTTGCCCGTGAGCCGCAGGAACATCAGCAGGAACGCATACACCACCACGCCGCGCAGGATGAATTCCCACCATGGCACGCTCAGAGCCCACATCGTCGATCTCCAGGAAAAGAAGGGCCCGGCATGCGTGCCGCGCCGGCAGCGAGTGTGCCATTGGTAGCGCATTGGCAGGCATCTGCAAGAATGCGGTCCCGTTCCCATGCCGGTGGTCGCCGTGTCCCGTTTCCCTTCCTCCCTTTCCGAGTGCCCTTGCGGGCGGCTTTCCGGCCGGCGCGCGCCGCTGCCCTATGCGGATTGCTGCGGAAGGTACATCGATCATTGGGACGCCTGCCCCGCACCCGATGCCGAAAGCCTGATGCGGTCGCGCTACACCGCCTTCGTGCTGGTGAATGCGGACTACCTGCGCGCCACCTGGGCCGCGGAACACCGGCCACCATCGTTGGCGTTCGAGCCGGGCGTGCGCTGGCTCGGCCTGGAGGTGAGGACGCACCGGCCGCTGGGCGAGGACCGGGCCGAGGTGGAGTTCGTGGCGCGCCAGCGCGATGCGGGCGGCCGGGCCCACCGCCTGCACGAGCGGAGCCGCTTCGTGCGCGAGGACGGGCGCTGGTTCTACGTGGATGGCGAGTTTCCGCGCGGCTGATGCCGGTCTGCTCCACCCAGGGTTGGCCTTCATCGCGCTCCTTCATCCACTCATTGCCATACGATGTCCGTTGCTCCTGACAGCCTGTATCCCGATGCGTGGAGCGATGCGGGCGGCGACGATACCGAGGCATCCGGTGCCGGGCTCGATCTGGCGGTGCGCCGCCGCTTGCTGGACTCGTTCGCGTCGCGCGGCGTGTCCGAAGTTGCAGGCGTGGTCATTCCTGGCGTGCTGACGTGGCTGTACGCACGCAGCGGGCTAGATCCCCATCGGGTATTGGCCTGGTGGGCCGTTTTCGCTGTCTTCGCATGCCTGATGTGGGGTTTGCAGTGGCGTTTCCGGCGCGACGCCCACCTGCCGGACAGTGATCTCGTGCCGCGTTGGGAAAAGGTCTTCCAGGCGTTGGCCGCATTGAACGGACTGATGTGGGCCGTGCCCATCTTCCTGACGATGCACTCCGCGACGCAGGAGTTCCGGCTGGTCGTCTATCTGGTGATCTGCGCGGTGATCGCTTCCGGAACCACGTTCCTGGCACCCTCTCCGAGGGTGTTCGTGCCGTTCTTCGCATGCGCCTATGCGCCGGCATTGCTGGCCGTGGCCTGGTACTTCCCGACGCGGTGGCAGGCGATGCTGCCTCTGATGATCCTCTATGGCTCGGTGATTTCGCGGCATGCCTGGGGCGCCCGAAAATTTGCGGTGCAGCAGGTGGAGATGGAGCGGCAGAGGCTCCGCATGGCGGAGCGCTATCGCGCCGCGAAGGAGCAGGCCGAGCGCGCCCTGGAGGAGAAGAACCGCTTTCTTTCCACGGCCAGCCATGACCTGCGGCAGCCGCTGCATGCGATGGGGCTGCTGGTGGAGTCGGCGCAGCAGCGCAATGCCGATGCGGGGCTGGTGCCGGTGCTGGAGGGGATCCAGGACTGCGCCCGCTCGCTGACTTTCCTTTTCAATGCGCTGCTGGATCTGTCCCGGCTGGAGTCCGGGGCCTATGCCGTCGTCCAGGAGGATGTCTCTCTCGCGGAGGTGCTGCACGACGTGTCCACGGTGTTCGGTCCGGATGCGCGCCATCGCGGCCTGCGGCTGGAGGTCCACCTGCCGCGGAACCGGCCGGCTGTCGTGCGTGCCGATGCGGCGCTGCTGCGGCAGATGGTTTTCAACCTGGTGCAGAACGCGCTGCGCTACACGCGGGCCGGCGGCGTTCTGATCGGCGCGCGGATGCGGCGCGGGGTCTGGCGCATCGAGGTGTGGGACACCGGACCGGGCGTGCCGCCGGAAGACCGGCACCGCATCTATGCGCCCTTCTACCGGGGCGAGGCCCGCTGGACGCAGGAAGTCGCGGGCCATGGGCTGGGGCTGTCGGTGGTGGCCCGGTCGGCGCGGTTGATTGATGCGGAGTACGGCTTCGAATCCCGGCCGGGACGCGGCTCGTGCTTCTGGCTGGTGGTGGAGGCGGTGGAAGCCGGTCCACGGAGCGCGAACTCCCCGGCGGGATCGGCGGTGGTGCCGCTTCCACCGTGGCAGCGGCGCCTGGGTTCGCTGTCGGGCAGTTGCCTGGTGGTGGAGGACGATCCGCAGGTGGCCCATGCCGTGGCGGAGCTGCTCCGGTCCTGGGGGCTGCATGTCGCGATGGCGGCGACGGGAGCGCAGGCCCTGGAGCACGCGGCGTCCGGCAGGGCGCCGGATGTGGTGCTGTGCGACCAGCGCCTGGGCGGAGGAGAGAGCGGGTTCGACGTGCTGCGCGCGCTGCTCGAACGGTTTCCCTCCGCGCGCGGGGCTCTGGTCAGCGGCGAATATGACGCTGCCCCGCTGGCGCAGGCCGAGGAGGACGGCTACCTCGTCTTCCGCAAGCCGATCGCACCGGAGACGCTGCATTCCGTGCTGGCGCGCTGGCTGGACGGGAAATCCTGAAGCCGCCGGCTCCGGAGGGTTCGAGCCGCGCACTCCGTCCGGGCGATACCTGACAGCGATGCGATGCCGCGCCTCCGGATGTGCTGCCGGGTAACAAAAACCCCCCTCCGGTGGGGTACGGAAGCGGCCCTGTTCTTCCGACAATGCCTTGCGTCCGCTTTCTGCGGCGTTTCCACGGCAGGCCGTGCCGGTCGCTTCATGGTGTCCGGGCCACGCGCGGCCTTGCCGTCCCTTTATGCGACAGACGGCGCATCGGGGTCCGGCCCTCGCAGGCGGCAGGCCTGCATGCGGTAGATTCGAGTGTGCTTTGCGGCGCTCCAGGCGGGCGCCGCTTTTTTTGGTGCGCACTTTCAACGGATATCTGCCATGCCCTCCGATGCCCTGTCGCTGCCCCCTTCCGCCCGCCCCCGGGCGCTTGCTCCGATCGATGCCGTGCTGTTCGACTGCGACGGCGTGCTGGTGGACAGCGAGCCGATCACCCATCGCGTGCTGCGAGCCATGCTGGAGGAGTCCGGCTGGACGCTCACGCTCGAGGAGTGCATGCGCATCTTCATCGGCAAGGCCGTGCGCAGCGAAGCCGCCCGGATCGAGGTGGAGACGGGCCGTCCGCTGACGGACGAGTGGATGGCGATTTTCTACGCGCGGCGCAATGCCGCCCTGGCTGCGGAGTTGCAGGCCATCCCGGGCGCGCTGCGGGCCGTGGAGGCGGCGCATGCCCACACATCGGGGCGCATTGCCTGCGCATCCGGCGCCGACCGGCACAAGGTGGAACTGCAGCTCTCGAAGGTAGGGCTGCTGCAGCACTTCCAGGGGCGCGTGTTCAGCGGGCACGAGATGCCTCGTACCAAGCCGGCTCCGGACGTGTACCTGGCTGCGGCCGCGGCGCTGGGCGTGGCGCCCGGTCGGTGCCTCGTCGTCGAGGATACGGTGACGGGCGTCACGGCGGGCGTGGCCGCTGGCGCCACCGTGGTGGGCTATAGCCCGGCGGCCTGGGGACACGACCCCGCCGAGGCCCTGCGGGCGGCCGGGGCGGTGGAGGTGATCGGCGCGATGGAGCAGTTGTCCGCATGGTTCGCCGTGGATTAGGACGAGCGGTGCGGGCGACTGCGTTCACGAGGTTGTCGCATGGAGCGCGTAGCCTTGCCGGCTTCGTGCCGTTTCTCCTCCTGCCATGTCCACCGCCCGCTTTCCGCTCCGCCAGGCCGTTTCGGCCCTGCTTCTTGCCCTGACGCTCGCTGCCTGCGGAGGCGGTGGTGGAGGGAGCCTCGCAACCGGGCCGTCTTCCGGCGCCTATGCCACCAAGACCGCCTACCAGCCCCGGCAGTCCGCGGACAGCTATGAGGCACCTCCGCCGGGTTTCTCGAAGGTGTATGCCGAACTGGTGGCGCGGCATGGCTCGCGGGGCCTGTCCAGCCTCAAGTACGACGATGCCGTGCTGAATCTCTGGGCGCGGGCGCAGGCCGACGGGGCGCTCACCCCGCTGGGACGCCAGCTCGGGCCGGATGTCGAGAAGATCATGCGGGCCAATTTCCTGCTGGGCTGGGGTGTCGATGGCATCGGCACGCCAGGCTACGGCAACCTGACCCAGGTGGGTATCGCCGAGCATCGGCAGCTCGCGGTGCGGCTGGCGCAGCGCGATGCCGAGTTGTTCAGCGGGCAGAGCTTCCAGGGGCGGCCCCGTCAGGTGGAGGTGCTGCATTCCGGGCAGGACCGGGCGGTGGACAGTTCGCAGTTCTTCGCAGCGTCCCTGGCTGCCGCCGCGCCTGCCGTGGCCGGAGCGATCGTGCCTGCCGTGGTGGACCGCTATCAGCTCTATCCGCACAAGCTGTCGGCCACGGGCGATGCGGTGTCTGACGGCTCCGCCGTGCATGCGGCGGTGCTGGCCGCCAGCCTGGATTACCAGCGCTACGCGGCCGGCAAGGATGCCGCCGGCTACGGTGCGGAGGCCGCGGCCAAAGTGGCGGCGGCGCGTGCCGCGCCCGAGGTGCGGGCCCATGCGAGGGCGGTGCTGGAGCGCTTGTTCACTGCGGCTTTCATCGACAGACTGGATGCCGGCAGCTACAGCGTCTCCAACAATGGCACGCACACCTTCGCGAGCGCAGACGGCCGCTTCACGAGCACGCTGACCGGGGACGGCAAGACGAAGATCCAGGGCATCGTGGACGCGGCAGCGCTGCTCTACGAGCTCTACATCATCGCGCCGGGCATGCGCCAGGAGACCGGCGGCGTGGATTTCGGCGCGTACATGCCCGCGGAGCATGCGCCGACCTTCGCGTACCTGCAGGATATCGACGATTTCTACGGCAAGGGGCCGGCCGCGACCGAGTACGGAGGCGTCACGACCCGTTTCACGCAGGCGCTGCTGCAGGACTTCTTCGACGAGGTGGGCCGCATCGCGCAGGGGCAGATGGGGCGGGTGGCACGGCTGCGCTTCACCCATGCGGAAGTGATGATTCCGTTCGCCGCGCTCCTGGGGCTGCGCAATGCGTCCACGCCCGTGCCGCGCGCGCAGACCTATGCCTATCCCGGTAATCCCTGGCGTGGCGAGGATGTCTCCCCGATGGCCACGAATGTGCAGTGGGACGTGGTGCGCGACGCGGGCGGCAAAGTCCTGGTGAAGATGCTGTTCAACGAGCAGGAGGTGGATTTCCCCGCGGCCTGCGAGGGGGCCCGCCATGCGGGCGGCAGCCGCTATTACGAGTACGGCGGGCTGAGGCGTTGCTACGGCCTGTAGGCGCGCTGGTGCTGCCGGTAGGCGGTGGGGGACATCCCCGTCCACTGCCGGAAGGCGCGCATGAAGCTCTTCTCGCTGGCGAAGCCGGCCGCCCGGGCCACGGCCTTGACGGGCCGGTCCGTGCGCTGGAGCAGGTCCCGCGCGCGCTGTTGGCGGGCCTCGTCCTTGAGCGCCTGCAGCGAGGCGCCTTCCTCCCGGAGCTGGCGGTGCAGGGTGCGGGGCGAGACGTGCAGCGCGGCGGCCAGTGTCTGCGCGCTGTGGGACAACTCCGGTGCCTGGGCCAGCGCCTGCCGCACGCGCTGCACCAGCAGGCGGTCGCGGCGGTACTGGCGCACGGTGAGGGGCAGGGCACGCTGCAGCATCAGCCGCAGTGCGTCCTCGTCGCGCTGCAGGGGCAGGTCGAGGTAGCGGGCGTCGAACCGCAGCAGGGCCTGGGGAGCGCCGAAGCGCGGCGCCACCCCGAAGAGCAGTGGATAGACCGCGGCATGCGGCGGCGGCTGGAACGGGAAGGCCGCGGACAGCAGCGGCAGCCGGGAATCGATGAACCAGCAGGCCAGCCCGAGGGCATTGCGCAGCACGGAGACGGTGCAGAACTCGCGCAGCACGCCCAGGTCGCGGTGCTCGGACAGCGATAGCGTGGCGGTACCGTCCACGGCATCCAGGTGCAGGCCGATGTCGTCCGCGATGAGTGCATGGTGGCGGCACCAGCGGCGCAGTGCGATGCCCAGCGTGGGTGAGCTGATGGAGGCCCGCGCGAGCATGCCGTAGCTGCCCCAGGGCAGGCGACGGGAGAACCAGCCGAGGGCTTCGTCGTCGAGCTCGCGCATGGCGGCGGCGGAGAGTGCCTCCATCTGCAAGGCGGTGATGCGCGCCTGTGGGTTCTGCAGACTGCGTGGCGGGATTTGTGCCGCTGCCAGGGCATGGGCGGGGCTCATGCCGCGCTGGACATAGGCGTGCACGATGGCATTGACAAAGGCCATGGGGGTGGCCGCCACTGGCTGTGGTGCGGCGCTGGCAGGTGCCGGTGGCTTTGTCGTCATGCAGGGAGTGTGCAGTCCGGTGGCGCGAATTGCAACCTGTGTGGCCTGATCGGTGGCCCGGACGGCGGCTCGCAGGCGTATGCTTGGTCCGTGTGGCCGTGTCCGCCGGCATGCCGTCCCGCATACGCCGCGCACCGCCGGCCGCCGGTCCGCCAGAGACCGCATGACCAGGAGACAACTGCCGTGAACCAGCCGTCCGATCCGTCCGTCCTTTCGCCCGCCGCCAGCCATGTGCGCGGCGACACCCGTGTTCCGCTGATCGAGCAGACCCTGGGGGATTTCTTCGCCGGCATGGCGGCGCGCCATCCCGGCCGGGAAGCCCTCGTGAGCCGCCACCAGGGACTGCGGTACACCTATGCGGAACTGCATGCCGAGGTACGGCGCCTTGCCGGCGCGCTGCTGGGGCTGGGGCTGCAGAAGGGCGACCGCGTGGGCATCTGGTCGCACAACAACGCCGAATGGGTGCTGATGCAGTTCGCCACGGCGCAGGTGGGCCTTGTGCTGGTCAACATCAATCCTGCCTACCGCACTGCCGAGGTCGAGTACGCGCTGAACAAGGTGGGTTGCAGGGCGCTGGTGGCGATGGCCCGCTTCAAGACCAGCGACTATGTGGGCATGCTGCGGGAGCTGGCGCCCGAGTGGAGCCAGCAGTCTCCAGGGCAACTGGCCGCGCGGCGCCTGCCGCACCTGCGCACCGTGGTGTGGATCGACGCGCCGGGACAGGGGGATATCGAAGAGCCTGGAATGCTGCGGTTCTCGGAGCTGCTCGCGCGCGGAGATGCGCAGGATGCCCGCATCGATGCGGTGGCGAAGACGCTGGACGCGCAGGATCCCATCAACATCCAGTTCACGAGCGGCACCACCGGCTTTCCCAAGGGCGCGACACTCACGCACCGCAACATCCTGAACAACGGCTTCTTCATCGGCGAGTGCATGCGCCTCACGCCGGAAGACCGGCTCTGCATCCCCGTCCCGCTCTACCACTGCTTCGGCATGGTGCTGGGCAACCTCGCTTGCGTGACGCACGGCAGCACCATCGTCTATCCCAGCGACGGCTTCGATCCGCTGGCAGTGCTGGAGACGGTGCAGGCCGAGCGCTGCACGGGGCTGCATGGCGTGCCCACCATGTTCATCGCCGAGCTGCAGCACCCGCGGTTCGCGGAGTTCGATCTCTCGACGCTGCGCACCGGCATCATGGCGGGCTCCCCCTGCCCGATCGAGGTCATGAAGCGCGTGGTGAGCGACATGCACCTGGAGCAGATCACCATCGCCTACGGCATGACCGAGACCAGTCCCGTGAGCTGCCAGAGCAGCACCGACACGCCGCTGGACAAGCGCGTCTCCACCGTGGGGCTCGTGCAGCCGCACCTGGAGGTAAAGATCATCGACCCGGATTCCGGCGGGCCCGTGCCCCGCGGCCGCTCCGGAGAGCTGTGCACGCGCGGCTATTCGGTGATGCACGGCTACTGGGGCGATCCGGACAAGACGCGCGAGGCGATCGATGCGGAGGGCTGGATGCACACGGGCGACCTGGCCACGATGGATGCCGAGGGCTACGTGAACATCGTAGGCCGCATCAAGGACATGGTGATCCGCGGCGGCGAGAACATCTACCCGCGCGAGATCGAGGAGTTTCTGTATCGGCATCCGCAGGTGCAGGACGTGCAGGTGGTGGGCGTGCCCGACGAGAAGTACGGCGAGGAGCTGTGCGCCTGGATCATCGCCAAACCCGGCGAGCAGCCCACCGAGGACAGCATCCGGGCGTTCTGCCAGGGCCAGATCGCGCACTACAAGGTGCCGCGCCACATCCGGTTCGTTTCCGAATTCCCGATGACGGTGACCGGAAAGATCCAGAAATTCAAGATCCGCGATGCCATGAAGGAGCAGCTCGGCCTGACCGAGCGCGCCACCGCCTGAAATCTTCCTCCCGCCCTGCCATGATTCTCGAATCCCGCCTCAATCCCCGCTCGGCCGACTTCCAGGCCAATGCTTCCGCGATGCGCACTCTCGTGCAGGACCTGCGCGACCGCGCGGCCCAGGTGGCCCTGGGCGGCAGCGAGGCCGCGCGCGCCAAGCATACGGCGCGCGGCAAGCTGCTGCCGCGCGACCGCGTGCGCGAGCTGCTGGACCCGGGCTCCCCGTTCCTGGAGATCGCGCCGCTGGCCGCGCTGGGCATGTACGGCGACGAGGCGCCGGGCGCGGGCCTGATCGCGGGCATCGGCCGGGTGAGCGGCGTGGACTGCATGGTGGTCTGCAACGACGCCACGGTGAAGGGCGGTACCTACTATCCGATGACCGTGAAGAAGCACCTGCGCGCGCAGGAGATCGCGCAGCAGAACCGTCTGCCGTGCATCTACCTGGTCGATTCGGGAGGCGCGAACCTGCCGAACCAGGACGAGGTGTTTCCCGACCGGGACCATTTCGGCCGCATCTTCTACAACCAGGCGCAGATGAGTGCCCAGGGCATCGCGCAGATCGCGGTGGTGATGGGCAGCTGCACGGCGGGCGGGGCGTATGTGCCGGCGATGAGCGACGAGTCCATCATCGTGAAGAACCAGGGCACGATCTTCCTGGGCGGCCCGCCGCTGGTGAAGGCGGCCACGGGCGAGGTGGTGACCGCCGAGGACCTGGGCGGCGGCGACGTGCATACGCGGCTGTCGGGCGTGGCCGACCACCTCGCGCAGAACGACCTGCATGCGCTGCAGCTCGCGCGCCATGCGGTGCGCAACCTGAACCGCGAGCGTGCGCCTGCCGCCGGCTGCGCGGCGCCGCAGGCGCCTGCGCTCGAGGCGCAGGAGCTGTATGGCGTGATTCCGGTGGACACGCGCAAGCCGTTCGATGTGCGCGAGATCATCGCGCGCATCGTGGACGGCAGCGAATTCGACGAATTCAAGGCGCGCTACGGCACCACGCTGGTCACGGGCTTCGCGCGCATCGAGGGCATGCCCGTGGGCATCATCGCCAACAACGGCATCCTGTTCTCGGAAGCCGCCCTGAAGGGCGCGCATTTCATCGAGCTGTGCTGCCAGCGCAAGATCCCGCTGGTGTTCCTGCAGAACATCACCGGCTTCATGGTGGGCCGCAAGTATGAAAACGAAGGCATCGCGCGCAATGGCGCGAAGATGGTGACGGCGGTGGCCACGGCGGCGGTGCCGAAGTTCACGATCGTCATCGGCGGATCGTTCGGCGCCGGCAACTACGGCATGTGCGGCCGCGCCTATTCACCGCGCTTTCTCTGGATGTGGCCGAACGCGCGCATCTCGGTGATGGGCGGCGAGCAGGCCGCGAGCGTGCTGGCCACCGTGCGGCGCGACGGCATCGAGGGCAAGGGCGGCACCTGGAGCATGGAGGAGGAAGAGGCGTTCAAGGCGCCGATCCGCCGCCAGTACGAGGAACAGGGCCACCCCTACTACGCCACGGCGCGCCTGTGGGACGATGGGGTGATCGACCCCGCGGACACGCGCCGCGTGCTGGCGCTGGGCCTGGCTGCCGCGCGCAATGCGCCCATAGAGGACACGAAGTTCGGCATTTTCCGCATGTGAGCGCCCCGGGGCTCGCCCATCCTGACAGCACAAGGAGGAATCCATCATGACGACCACCGAATACCGCCATCTGCACGTCGGCCAGGCCGGATCGATCGCGCGCGTCACCCTCGCGCGGCCGGAGGTGCGCAACGCGTTCAGCGACGAGGTCATCGCCGAGCTGACCCGCGTGTTCGAGGCGCTGGGCCGGCAGGAGGACGTGCGCGCCATCGTGCTCGCCGCCGAAGGCCCGGCCTTTTGCGCGGGTGCGGACCTGAACTGGATGCGCCGCATGGCCGACTATTCGCGTGCGGAGAACGTCGCGGACGCGGGCCGGCTGGCGGCGATGCTGCGCACGCTGAACGAATGCCCGAAGCCGACCATCGCGCGCATCCAGGGCGATGTGTATGCGGGCGGCGTGGGGCTGGTGGCTGCCTGCGACGTGGCGGTGGCCGTGGACACGGCGGCGTTCTGCCTGAGCGAGGTGCGGCTGGGGCTGATTCCCGCCACCATCGGGCCTTACGTGGTGCAGGCCATGGGCGAGCGCGCGGCGCGCCGCTATGTCGTGACCGGAGAACGCTTCAGCGCGCTGGAGGCGCTGCGCGTGGGGCTGGTGCACGAGGTGGTGGATTTCGAGCAGCTCGACGAGAAGCTCGATGCCGTCCTGCAGGCGATCGCCGCGGCCGGACCGCAGGCCGTGGCCGCGGGCAAGCGCCTGGTGCGTGACATCGCGGGGCGGCCCATCGACGATGCACTCATCGCCTCGACGGTGGAGTCCATCGCGGACATCCGGGCGAGCGGCGAAGGGCGCGAGGGCGTGCAGGCCTTCCTGCAGAAGCGCAAGCCGGCCTGGCTGCCGGCTCGCGACTGAGGACGCCCCTGCGGGCCCGCTGCCATGGATGCCCTCTGGCTGCACATCGTCCAGTGGCTGCACGCCGCCGGGCTGCACGTGGATGCGGGCACGGCCCGGGCCGTGGCGGAGCAGGCGCGTCATGCCACGGGCGCACTGGACATGCCGGGCCTGCTGGCGCTCGCCGCCGGGCTCGGCTGGGCCAGCGGTTTCCGGCTCTATGCGGTGGTCTTCCTCGTCGGCGCGATGGGAGCGGGAGGCTGGCTCGCGCTGCCGGAAGGGTTGCGCATGCTGCAGCACCCGGCCGTGCTGCTGGTGAGCGGGCTGCTGCTGTGCGTGGAGTTCATCGCCGACAAGGTGCCCTGGTTCGACAGCCTGTGGGACGCCGCGCATGCCGTGATCCGCGTGCCCGCGGGCGCCCTGCTGGCCGCCGGTGTGTTCGGCCCGGACAACGGCGGCATGGCGCTGGCGGCCGGCCTGCTGGGTGGTTCGCTGTCCGCCACGGCGCTGGCCACCAAGATGACCGCGCGGGCTGCCGCCAACACGTCGCCGGAGCCCGTGTCCAACTGGCTGCTGTCGTTCTTCGAGGACGGCCTGGTCGTGGTGGTGGTCTGGCTGGCCACGCAGCATCCGGTGGCTTTCGGCATCGCGCTGGCCTGCATGGTGGCGCTGTCGGTGCTGGTGCTGGTGGTGCTGCTGAAGTTCCTGCGCGCCGTGCTGCGGCGGCTCTCGGCTTTGTTTTCCCGGCCTGCGGCCCCGGCCACGAGATGAGTGCGGGCGGCCTGATTTTGGAGTGAGACGCAAAGATGTTTGACAAGATACTGATTGCCAACCGCGGGGAAATCGCCTGCCGGGCAGGCGTTTCTGCAAATGGAATGGCACGCGCAGCGTGCGCAGGCGATTTCTCCGCGGAGGACTCCCATGTTTGACAAGATCCTCATCGCCAACCGCGGGGAAATCGCATGCCGGGTGGCCGCTACGGCGCGCCGCATGGGCGTGAAGACCGTCGCCGTGTATTCCGATGCCGACGCCTCGGCCCGGCACGTGGCCGCCTGCGACGAGGCGGTGCACATCGGCGGCAGTGCCCCGCAGGAGAGCTACCTGCGCTGGGAGCGCATCCTCGAGGCGGCGCGCCGCACGGGGGCGCAGGCCATCCATCCGGGTTACGGGTTCCTGTCGGAGAACGAGGAGTTCGCGCAGGCCTGCCAGGATGCCGGGCTCGTCTTCATCGGTCCGCCGCCGTCCGCCATCCAGGCGATGGGGCTCAAGGCCGAATCCAAGCAACTGATGGAGAAGGCCGGCGTGCCGCTGGTGCCGGGCTACCACGGCGCCGACCAGGATCCGGCGCTGCTGCAGCGCGAGGCCGACCGCATCGGCTACCCGGTGCTCATCAAGGCCAGCGCCGGGGGCGGTGGCAAGGGCATGCGGGCGGTCGAGAAGGCCTCCGACTTCGCGGCGGCGCTGGAGTCATGCAAGCGCGAGGCGATCAACAGCTTCGGCGACGACGCGGTGCTGATCGAGAAGTACGTGCAGCGACCGCGCCATATCGAGATCCAGGTGTTCGGCGACACGCACGGCGGGTGCGTTTATCTTTTCGAGCGCGACTGCTCCGTGCAGCGCCGCCACCAGAAGGTGCTGGAGGAGGCGCCCGCGCCGGGCATGGCCGAGGAGATGCGGGTGCGCATGGGCCAGGCGGCGGTCGCCGCCGCGCGGGCCGTGGGCTACGTGGGCGCCGGCACGGTGGAGTTCATCGTCGAGCAGCGCGAGGGCGGCGCGATGGATTTCTTCTTCATGGAAATGAACACGCGCCTGCAGGTGGAGCACCCGGTGACGGAGGCGATCACCGGCCAGGATCTCGTGGAGTGGCAATTGCGGGTGGCCGCGGGCGAGCCGCTGCCGCTGGCGCAGGACGAGTTGCGCATCACCGGCCATGCGATCGAGGCGCGCATCTGCGCCGAGAACCCTGACAACCAGTTCCTGCCCGCCACGGGCCGGCTGGCTGTCTATCGCCATGGCCCCTGCACGCATTTCGAGCGCGGCGCGGTGCGTATCGATGCCGGGGTGCGCGAGGGCGATGCGATCAGTCCGTTCTACGACTCGATGATCGCCAAGCTCATCGTGCACGGCGATACGCGCGAGCAGGCGCTGGCGCGGCTGGACGAGGCGCTTTCGCGCATGCACATCGTGGGGCTGGCGACGAACGTGCAGTTCCTGCGGCATGTGCTGCGCACCGAATCCTTCGCGAAGGCCCGCCTGGACACCGCGCTCATCCAGCGCGAGCAGGCGGTGCTTTTCCACCAGTCGCCGGTGCCGCTTCCGCTGGCCCTGGCCGCGACCGTGGCCCATGCACTGCTGGCCGAGCAGGCTGCCGAACAGCCGGGCGACCCGTTCGGGCGCCGTGACGGTTGGCAGGGATGGGGCGACAGCCTCCGGCGCTTCGAGGTGGAGTGCGCCGGACAGCCAGCCTCCGCGACGCTCAGCTACCGGCCCGGGGAGGCGCCCCTGCTCCGGGTGGAAGCCGGCGGCGCCGTGCTGGCCGAGGGGCCGCTGGTCTTCGGGCGCTCTGGCGGTACGGGTGGGGAGGGCGGGGCCATCGACCTGTCCTTCGCCGGCGAGCGCACGCGGGCCACGGTGCATGCCCGCGGGGAGGCTCGCCACGTCTTCATGCCGCGGGGCGCTGCGCAACTCACGGCCATCGACCGGCTGGCCCACGCGGGCGAGGCGCAGGCCGAAGGCGGACGTCTCACCGCCCCGATGCCCGGCAAGGTGGTGTCCTTCGCCGTGCGCGCGGGCGACCGCGTGGCCAGGGGCCAGGCGCTGGCCGTGATGGAAGCGATGAAGATGGAGCACACGATTGCCGCGCCCGCCGACGGCACCGTGGAGGAGCTGCTCTATGCGCCCGGGGACCAGGTGAGCGAAGGGGCCGAACTGCTGCGCCTGGCCGCGGCGGCATGACGGCGCGGAAAGCCTGCGTGACAGCGCGGACCATGCCCTCTGCGATAGGCTCCGGAGAATGACCGACATCCTCTTTTGCTGTACCGATACACCGCCCGCGCCCTGGCTGGAAGGCCTGCGCTCCGCCCTGCCCGATGCCCGCGTCGCGGTGTGGGAGCCCGGTGCACCCCAGGCCGACTACGCGGTGGTGTGGGCGCCGCCACAGCAGTTCCTGGACGAGCAGCCGCGGCTGCGGGCGCTGTTCAACATCGGCGCGGGCGTGGATGCGCTGCTGAAGCTGCGCGTGCCCGAAGGCTGCCGCATCGTGCGGCTCGACGACGCGGGCATGGCCGTGCAGATGGCGGAATATGTCTGCCATGCCGTCATCCGCCATTTCCGCGAATTCGATGCCTACGAGGCCGCAGAGCGCGAAGGCCGCTGGGCTTTCCGCAAGCCGCGGCTGCGCCAGGATTTCCCGGTGGGCGTCATGGGGCTGGGCGTGCTGGGCGAGCGCGTGGCGCGCGCCCTGGCGCATTTCGAGTTTCCCGTGCAGGGCTGGAGCCGCTCGCCCAAGGCGGTCGAAGACGTGCGCACCTTCCACGGGGCCGATGGGCTGCAGGACTTCCTGGCAGCGAGCCGCGTGCTGGTGAACCTGCTGCCCCTCACCCCCGATACGACGGGCATCCTGCGCCGCGAGACGCTTTCTCGCCTGCTGCCGGGCGGCTACCTGATCAACGTGGCGCGGGGAGCGCACCTCGTGGAGGAGGACCTGCTGCCCCTGCTGGACAGCGGCCATCTCGCGGGTGCCACGCTGGACGTCTTCCGCACCGAACCGCTGCCGGCGGACCATCCGTTCTGGGGGCATCCGCGCGTCACCGTCACGCCCCACACCTCGGCACGCACGCTGCGCGCGGAGAGCATCGCCCAGATCGCGCGCAAGATCGATGCGCTGCGCCAGGGCGCGTTCTCGGTGCGCGGCGAGGTCGATCCGGCGCGGGGCTATTGAGGCCCCCCCGAATCCCACGAACCTTTTCAGGAACTTTCCATGTCCTCTCTTCCTACCCGCGCCAAGATCGTGGATGTCGGCCCGCGCGACGGGCTGCAGAACGAGAAATCGCCCGTGCCGGCCAGCGTCAAGGTCGGCCTCGTCCACCGGCTGCAGGCTGCCGGGCTGACCGAGATCGAGGTCACGAGCTATGTCTCGCCCAAGTGGGTGCCGCAGATGGCGGACAACCATGAGGTGATGGCCGGCATCGAGCGGCGCCCGGGCGTCCGCTATTCAGTGCTGACGCCCAATCTGAAGGGCTATGAGGCGGCCGTGCTGGACCGGCCCGACGAGATCGTGGTGTTCGGCTCCGCCAGCGAGGCGTTCAGCCAGAAGAACATCAATTGCAGCATTGCCGAGAGCATCGAGCGCTTCGCCCCGGTGGTGGAGGCCGCGCGTGCCGCGGGCATCCATGTGCGCGGTGCGATGAGCTGCACCGTGGGCTGCCCTTACGAAGGCGAAGTGGTGCCGGAGCGCGTGGGTTACCTGGCCGGGCTCATGAAAGGCATCGGCGTGCAGCACATCGGCGTGGCCGACACCATCGGCGTGGGCACCCCGCGCAAGGTGCAGCGCGCCATCGAGGCGACGCTCGCGCACTATGCCGTGGATGATGTCTCCGGGCACTTCCACGATACCTACGGACAGGCGCTCGCCAACACACTGGCCGCGCTGGAGATGGGTATCTGGCAGTTCGACACATCGGTGGCCGGCCTGGGCGGCTGTCCCTATGCGAAGGGGGCCACGGGCAACGTGGCCACCGAGGACGTGGTGTACATGCTGCACGGCATGGGCATCGAGACGGGCATCGACCTGGATGCGCTGGTCGATGCGGGCGCCTACATCAGCGATTTCCTCGGCCGCAAGCCGAATTCGCGCGCGGCCACGGCGCTGCTGAACAAGCGCGCGGGCTGACCCCTTTCGGACGGACGGCGGTTCGCCGGCGCCGCTCAACGCAGCCCGGCCCCGCCCAGCCCCTGGCGCAGGTGCTCCAGGAAGGCCTGCGCCGCCCTGGGCTGCGTGCGGCCGATGAGGGTCTGCACCTCGATGTTGCGCAGGTCCAGTCCCTTGTCGCGCAGCCGCACGAAGGCCAGCTCGCCCCGGTCCACCTGGTTGCGCACGGAGATCTCGCCACAGATGGTCACGCCGTCCTCGCGGTGGCGCAGAAAGCCGAACAGCGCGCCGATGTAGTTGCTCGTCAGCGTCGGCTCCACCGCCAGGCGCTGGCGGCTGCAGGCGATGTCGAACAGCTGGCGCACGGTGGTGTCGGCCTCGGGCAGGGCGATGGGGTAGGCCAGCAGCTGCGAGAGGCTGATCTGCCGGAAGCGCGACAGCGGATGGCCCTGGCGCATGGCGGCCCCGAGCGGCGCGGGCTGCAGTTGCTCGACCTTGATGTCCTTTGCGGTGTGGAGGCTCATCACGATGCCGATGTCCGCGTCGCTGTGCAGCACGCGCCGCGTGCACTCGCCCGGCGCATGCACGCTCAGGTGGCATTGCACGCCCGGGTGCAGCTGGTGGAATTCGCTGATGAGCCGGGGCAGGAATTCCATGGCGAAGCCCTCGGTCGCGGCGATGCGCACGCGCCCGCGCCGCATGCCCTGCAGCGACTGGATCTCCTGCACCACGCGCTCGGCATCGTGCGCGGACTTGAGCGCGTGCGTGGCCAGCAGCTCGCCGGCCGCGCTGGGCACCATGCCGCGCGCATGGCGCTCGAAGAGGGCCGTGTCGAGCACGCCCTCCAGCTGCGCGATCTGGCGGCTGATGGCCGAGCCCGCCACGGAAAGCCGCGCCGAGGCCTCGCTGATCGAGCCGCAGCGCACGACCTCCAGGAAGTAGCGCAGCGCCGTGTCCTGCAGCTGGCGGGCGATGAGCGGGGTGCGGTTCATGGGCCGGCATGGTTGCACGCACCGTGCCAGCGCGCCTGCGGGTCATTCCGGATGGCGGCACCCGTCGACATGGACCGTTGCCGCGGCAGCATCGCAGGGCTGCGAAAACGGTAATAGTGCGAACGGCCTTTGTGTCCCATTCTTGCTTCTCGACACGCATCGCGTTGTTTGTCTGACGAAGGAGTTTTCGAAATGGGTCATCTTTCCTCCACGCTGGTGCGCCGCGGCTGCGCAGCGGTTTTCACGGCCTTGTCCCTCGCTGCCGCAGCCCATGCGGGCAAGGCCAACGACACGCTGGTCTATGCCTCGGACAACGAGGTCGAGAACGTCAGCCCCTACCACAACAACATGCGCGAAGGCGTCATCCTGGCCAACATGGCCTGGGACACGCTGATCTACCGCGACCCCAAGACCGGCGAGCACAAGCCCCAGCTGGCCACGGCGTGGAAGTGGGAGTCCCCCACGGCGCTGCTGGTCACGCTGCGCCCGGGCGTGAAGTTCCACAACGGCGACCCGTTCAGCGCCGAGGACGTGGCCTTCACCTTCAACGTGGTCAACGGCCCCGACGCCAAGATCGCCACGCGCCAGAACACCGACTGGATCAAGAACGTCGAGGTGGTGGGCCCGCTGCAGGTGCGCATCCACCTCAAGACGCCGTTCCCCGCCGCGCTCGAGTACCTGGCCGGCCCCACGCCCATCTACCCGGCGGCCTATTTCAAGAAGGTGGGGCTGGAAGGCTTCAGCAAGGCGCCCGTCGGCACCGGCCCCTACAGGATCACGGCCGTGGTGCCCGGGCAGGGCGTGACCATGGTCAAGAACCCGGCCTACTTCAAGGACAGCCCCGTGGGGCAGCCGCAGATCGGCACGGTGAAGTTCGTCGTGGTGCGCGACCCCGAGGCCCGCGCCGCCCAGCTCATGACCGGCGCGATCGACTGGATCTGGCGCGTGCCGGCCGACCAGGCAGAGTCCATGAAGGCGACCATGCCCCAGATCACGGTGCTCAGCGGCGAGACCATGCGCCTGGGCTTCGTCACCATCAACAACGTGGGCACCACGCCCGAATCGGCGCCCTTCAAGGACGTGCGCGTGCGCCAGGCCGTGAACTACGCCATCAACCGCAAGGGCTTCGCCGACAGCCTGGTGCGCGGCGGCAGCCAGCCGGTGTACGCGCCGTGCTTCCGCATGCAGGTGGGCTGCGTGACCAGCAAGGTGGTGCGCTACGAGTACAACCCGGCCAAGGCCAAGGAACTGCTGGCGCAGGCCGGCTACCCCAACGGCTTCGACACCGACCTGTGGGCCTACCGCGAGCGCGAGTACGCCGAGGCGCTGATCGGCGACCTGCGCAAGGTGGGCATCCGCGCCCGGCTGCATTTCGTGCAGTACCCGGCGCTGCGCACCGAGGTCCGCTCCGGCCGCGCGCCGCTCACCTTCCAGGCCTGGGGCTCGTATTCCATCAGCGATGCCTCCGCCTTCGTCGGCAACTTCTTCAAGGGCGGGCCGGACGACACGGCCAAGGACGCGCAGACCATCGCCCTGCTGCAGACCGCCGACAGCAGCACGGACAAGACCGACCGCCTCGCCAAGTACGGCCAGGCGCTGGAGCGCATCAGCAAGGAGGCGATGTGGGCGCCGATCTTCTCCTACTCGACAAACTACGCCTTCACCAAGGACCTGGCCTTCGAGGCCTGGCCCGACGAGCTGCCGCGCTTCGCGCAGGCGCGCTGGAAGTGACCGGCCGCCGCGCGTCCGGCGAACGCCCCGCAACCCCCACGCTGACAAGACCATGCTGACCTACATCCTGCGCAGGCTGGCGGTGGCGCTGGCCGTGATGCTCACCGTCGCGGTGGTGAGCTTCCTGCTGTTGCACCTCTCGGGCGATCTGGCCACGGCCATCGCGGGTCCCGAATCGAGCGCTGCCGACGTGGAGAAGATCCGCGTGCAGTACGGACTGGACCGGCCCATGGTCACCCAGTTCTTCGAATGGCTGGGTTCGGCCCTGCAGCTGGATTTCGGCCGCTCGTTCTACTTCCAGAACACGGTGATGGAGCTGGTGGGCGAGCGCCTGCCGATCACGCTCAAGCTGGGCGCCGTGTCGCTGCTGCTGGCCGTGGCCGTGGCCATCCCGCTGGGCGTGGCGGCGGCGCTCTACCGCGACACCTGGGTGGACCGCCTGGCGCTGCTGGTGGCCACCATCGGCCAGGCCATGCCCAACTTCTGGTTCGCGCTGGCGCTGATCGTGGTGTTCTCCGTGGGCCTGAAATGGCTGCCCGTGGCGGGCAACGCCAGCTGGCAGAACTTCGTGCTGCCGGCCGTGGCGCTGGGCTACTACGCCATGCCCTCGCTCATGCGGCTGACCCGCGCCGGCATGCTGGACGTGATGGGCTCGGACTACATCCGCACGGCGCGCGCCAAGGGCCTGTCGCCGGCGCGCGTGGTGTTCAAGCACGCGCTGCGCAACGCCATCATCCCCGTGGTGGCGCTGGCGGCGGTGGAGCTGGGCTTCATGCTGGGCGGCTCGGTGGTGATCGAGTCGGTCTATTCGCTGCAGGGCCTGGGCCAGCTGGCGTGGGATTCCATCGCCCGCAACGACTACCCGGTGGTGCAGGCCGTGGTGCTCATCATCGCCACGTTCTACATCGCGCTCACCTTCGTGGCCGACGTGCTCAACGCCGCGCTCGACCCGCGCATGCGCACCCGCTGAGAAAAGAAGGCATTCCATGACGACGACCTCCTTGCCCCTGCCCGGCACTGCGGCGCTGGCCGCGCTGCCCGTTCCGGCCTGGCGCCGCACGCTGCGCCGCGCGGCCGGCCACCGCGGCCTGCTGATCGGCAGCATCGTGCTCGCCCTGGCTGTGCTGGCCGCCGTGCTCGCGCCCTGGCTGGCGCCGCACGATCCCTTCGCGCAGGACGTGACGCAGCGCCTCATCCCGCCCGTGTGGCACGAGCGCGGCACCTGGGAACACGTGCTGGGCACCGACAAGCTGGGGCGCGACTACCTGAGCCGCCTGCTCTATGGCGCGCGCGTGTCGCTGGTGATCGGCTTCGTCACCGCGCTCGTCGCCGGGCTGATCGGCACCACCCTGGGCGTGCTGGCCGGCTACTTCGGCGGCCGGGTGGATGCCGTGGTGAGCTACGTCATCACCTGCCGCCTGGCCATGCCCGTGGTGCTGGTGGCCCTGGCTATGGCATCGCTGGTGGGCGGCTCGCTCAAGGTGGTGATCGTGCTGCTGAGCCTGCTGCTGTGGGACCGCTTTGCCATCGTCACGCGATCGGCCACGCAGCAGCTGCGCGATGCCGAGTTCATCGCCGCCGCCAAGAGCCTGGGCGCCTCCACGCCCTACATCCTGGTGCGCGAGCTGCTGCCCAACCTGATGGGTGCGCTCACCGTGGTGGCCACGCTGGAGATGGCGCATGCCATCCTGCTCGAATCCACGCTCTCCTTCCTGGGCCTGGGCGTGCAGCCGCCCACGCCCTCGTGGGGCCTGATGGTGGCCGAGGGCAAGGCGTACATGTTCTTCCAGCCCTGGGTGATCATGATCCCGGGCGTGGTGCTCGCGGTGCTGGTGCTGGCCATCAACCTCGTGGGCGACGGCATCCGCGACGTGGCCGCTCCCGACGGCCGCCATTGAACGCAACCGAGGAGAACCCCCGATGAGCATCCTTCTCGATGTGAAGAACCTGCGCGTGGACCTGCCCACCGAGCGCGGCATGCTGCATGCCGTGCGCGGCATCGACTTCCAGGTGCGGCGCGGCGAGATGCTGTGCCTGGTGGGCGAGTCGGGCTGCGGCAAGTCCATGACCTCGCTGGCGCTGATGGGCCTGCTGCCCGCTAGGGCCCGGCGGTCGGCCGACCGCCTGCAGTTCGACGGCATCGACCTGCAGGCGCAGGACGAGCGCGGCATGTCCCGGCTGCGCGGCGCCCGCATGTCCATGATCTTCCAGGAGCCCATGACCTCTCTGAACCCCTCGTACACGCTGGGCGACCAGCTGTGCGAGGCGCTGCGCGCCCACCGCAAGGTGACGGCGGCCGAAGCGCGCGAGCGGGCCCTCTACCTGCTGGAGCGCGCCGGCGTGCCCCAGGCGGCTGACCGGCTGCGCCAGTACCCGCACCAGCTCTCGGGCGGCCTGCGCCAGCGCGTGATGATCGCCATGGCGCTGATGTGCGGGCCCGACCTCATCATTGCCGACGAGCCCACCACGGCGCTGGACGTGACCATCCAGGCGCAGATCCTGCGCCTTATCCGCGAACTGCAGCAGGAGTTCGGCACCGCCGTGGTGTTCATCACGCACGACCTGGGCGTGGTGGCGCGCATCGCCGACCGCGTGGCCGTGATGTACGCGGGCGAGGTGGTCGAGACGGCGCCCGTGGACCAGCTCTTCGATCAGCCCTCGCACCCCTACACCCAGGGCCTGCTGCGCTGCATTCCCGTGCGCGGCAAGACGCTGCCGGGCAGCCG
Organism: Paracidovorax avenae; assembly: GCF_040892545.1. Lineage (NCBI taxonomy): Bacteria > Pseudomonadati > Pseudomonadota > Betaproteobacteria > Burkholderiales > Comamonadaceae > Paracidovorax > Paracidovorax avenae. Next base: position 5,024,081 of record NZ_CP156079.1, on the reverse strand, counting down.
GCTGCAGGCCATTCCCGGCGTGGTGCCCAGTCTCGTCGGCGAGGTGCAGGGCTGCGCCTTCGCCAACCGCTGCAGTCAGGTCCGGCCGGCCTGCAGCGTGGCGCCGCCATTTGCCGAAGTGGCGCCGGGCCACGCCGTGCGCTGCGTCACCGCCGCGCATCCCGCAACCCTGGCGGAGGCCGCATGAACGCCATGACCGATTCCAGGGCCTGGAACCTGCCCGCGCCCGCCGCCATATCCGGCTCGCCGGGCGCGGTGGGCGGCTCCGAAGACATCGCGCTGGAGCTGTGCGTGCTCAGCCGCAGCTTCAAGCTCAAGCGCGGCCTGTTCAAGCCCGCAGGCAGCATCCAGGCGGTGAGCGATGTGTCGCTGCGCATCCGCAAGGGCGAAACGCTGGGCCTGGTCGGCGAGTCCGGCTGCGGCAAGAGCACGCTGGCCAAGATGCTGCTGGGCCTGCTGCCGCCCACCTCGGGCAATGTGCTGATCGGCGGCAAGGAGATCGACCCGCGCCAGCGCCGCGCGCTGGCCCGCCGCATCCAGCCCATCTTCCAGGACCCGTACTCCTCGCTCAACCCGCGCCGCACCGTGGCCGACATCGTCGGCGTGCCGCTGCGCCTGCACGGCGTGGGCACGGCTGCCGAGCAGACGCGCGCCGTCAAGGCCATGCTCGATCTGGTCGGCATGCCCGAGCGCACGCACCGGCAGTACCCCAACCAGCTCTCGGGCGGCCAGCGCCAGCGCGTGGCCATCGCCCGCGCCCTGGTGCTGCGGCCGGAGATCCTGGTCTGCGACGAGCCCACCTCGGCGCTCGACGTGTCGGTGCAGGCGCAGATCCTGAACCTGCTGCTGGACCTGAAGGCCGAGTTCGGCCTCACCTATCTGTTCATCAGCCACGACCTGGGCGTGGTCGAACATCTGGTGGACCGCGTGGCCGTGATGCACCGGGGCCGCATCGTCGAGCAGGGCACGCGCGAGCAGATCTTCGCCGCCGCGCAGCACCCCTACACCCGCATGCTGCTGGCCTCGGCCCTCACGCCCGAGCCCGGGCTGGGCCTGCCCGACATCGACCGCGAGGCCTTCGCCTGATGTGCAGCGCCACCTTCTCCCCCACCACCGCCACCCGAGAGCCCGCCATGACCCGTGAATCCGCCATCGCACGCACCGTCGCCGTCTTCGACGACGGGCGCTTCCAGGCAACGCTCGGCCGCCGCGTCGCCTTCCGCACCGAGAGCCAGGACGCCGCCAGCCTGCCGCAGCTGTACGCCTACCTGAGCGAGGAGATCGTGCCGCTGCTGCACTCGCTGGGTTTCGGCTGCCGGATCGTGGACAACCCCGTGCCGGGCAAGAGCCCCTTTCTGCTGGCCGAGCGCATCGAGGCCGGCGCCGCCTTCACCGTGCTCACCTACGGCCATGGCGACGTGGTGCGCGGCTACGACGCGCAGTGGCGCGAAGGCCTGCAGCCCTGGAAGATCGTGGTGGACGGCAACCGCTGGTACGGCCGCGGCACGGCCGACAACAAGGGCCAGCACACCATCAACTTCACGGCGCTGGAGCAGGTGCTCCAGGCCCGCGACGGCGTGCTGGGCTACAACGTGAAGATCGTCCTGGAGATGGGCGAGGAAGACGGCTCGCCCGGCCTCGACGAAGTCTGCGCGCTGCACCGCGACTTCCTGGCCGCCGACCTGTTCCTCGCCTCCGACGGGCCCCGCGTGTCCGCCTCGCGGGCCACGATGTTCCTGGGCTCGCGCGGCGTCTTCAACTTCGATTTGCATCTGGATCTGCGCGACGGCGGCCACCACTCCGGCAACTGGGGCGGGCTGCTGCGCAACCCGGGCATCCGCCTGGCCCACGCCATCGCCACGCTGGTGGACGCGAAGGGCCGCATCCGGGTGCCGGGCCTGCTGCCCGAGGAACTGCCCGAGAGCGTGCGCGTGGCCCTGCGCGACATCGAGGTGGGCGGCAGCGCCGGCGACCCGGAGATCGACCCGGACTGGGGCGAGCCCGGCCTCACGCCCGCCGAGCGCGTCATCGGCTGGAACAGCCTGGAGGTGCTGGCCTTCACCTGCGGCAACCCCGCCATGCCGGTCCATGCCATTCCGGCCACGGCGCGGGCGCACTGCCACATGCGCTACGTGGTGGGCAGCGATGCGGCGCATTTCCTCGACCACATCCGCGCCCACCTGGCCGCGCACGGCTTCGACGACGTGGAGGTGCGCGGCACCGACGTGCACATGGCCGCCACGCGCCTGGACCCGGACGACGCCTGGGTGCGCTGGGGCCTGGCCTCGATGGAACGCACCACCGGCCGGCGCCCGGCACTGCTGCCCAACCTGGGCGGCTCCCTGCCCAACGACGTGTTCTCCGAAACGCTGGGCCTGCCCACGCTGTGGGTGCCGCATTCCTACCCGGCCTGCTCGCAGCACGCGCCCAACGAACACATCCTGGCCGACGTCACGCGCGAATCGCTGGAGATCATGGCCGGCCTGTTCTGGGACCTGGCCGAGCAGGGGCCGGCCGTGATGCGGGAGCGCGCCGCGTGAGCGCCTGACTGTCGCGTGGCAGGCGATCCTGCGCTGGGAGGGCGCGCTCGCTAAGATGGGCGCTTTCCCTCCACCTTCCCGAACGACCAGGACGCTTTCACCATGTGTGGTGCCGAACTCCGAACCTTGCCCGAGGGCGTGCAGCGCGTGGCCGCTGCCCTGCAGGCCAAAGGCCATCCCCATGCCCCGCGCATGCTCGACAACTCGGCGCGCACTGCGCAGGAAGCGGCCGACGCGCTCGGCATCGCCGTCGGGCAGATCGCCAAGAGCATCATCTTCCGGCGCAAGAGCGACGACGCGGCCGTGCTGGTGGTCACCTCGGGCGACCGGCGGGTGGACGAGAAGAAGGTGGATGCGCTGGTGGGCAAGACGGGCCGTGCCGATGCCGAGTTCGTCAAGGCCAGGACCGGCTTCACCATCGGCGGCGTCTCGCCCGTGGCGCACGCCACGCCGCCGGTGACGCTGATCGACCGCGACCTGTTCCGTTTCGACGAGATCTGGGCCGCGGCGGGCCACCCCCACGGCGTGTTTCTGCTGCGGCCGCAGGACCTGGAGGCACTCACCGGCGCGCCCGTCGTGGACGTGGTGCAGCCGCCCGCGGGCGCATGAGCCGGACGGCGCTGCAGGCGCTCGCGGAACGAGCCGCGCAGGTCGCCGCCGCGGGCGGCTTCGCGGTGGAGGGCGGGGTACCGGTGCCGTCGCCCTGCATCGGCGTCTGCCGCATGGATGCGGCCGGCCACCATTGCGAAGGGTGCTTTCGCACGCTCGACGAGATCCGCGACTGGTCGGCCGCCCCGCCGGTCCGGCAGCGTGCGGTCTGGGCCGCGCTGCTGCAGCGCGCGGGGCTGGAGCCCGCCGGGCCGAGGGGCTGAAAGGGCAAGGCGATGGCCGAAGACGCACCCACGAAGGAGGCATCCCCATGAAGCACATCGTTTTTTACCTGGATTTCGTGTCGCCCTACGCGTGGCTGGCCTTCGAGCGCCTCCCGCAGGTGCTCGAGGGCCTGAGCCATTCGGTCGAGTACCGCCCCGTGCTGCTCGGCGCGCTGCTGCAGCAGCACGGCAACCCCGGCCCCGCGGGTATCGCGCCCAAGCGTGCCTGGACCTACCGCCATGCCGAGTGGCTGGGCCATGCGTTGGGAACGGGGCTGGACGTGCCGGCGTGGCATCCCTTCAATCCGCTGCCCCTGCTTCGCCAGTCCCTGGCGTGCAGCGAGGACGGGTCCATCAACCGCTTCGTGGCCGGCACGGTGCTGCGCCACGTATGGCTTGGTGGTGCCGATGCGCTGGACCCCGGGCGCCTGGAGGATCTTGCCCTGGTGCTCTCGCCGCAACGGCGTGCGGAAGCACCGGGCGAAGAGCCGGGCGCGCGATCCAAGGCGCTGCTGCGCGCGAACACCGACGCGGCCGCCGCGCAGGGCGTTTTCGGCGTGCCCGCCTTCGTGGTGGACGGCCAGCTCTTCTGGGGGCTCGACAGCCTGCCCATGCTGCGCGCCCGCCTGGAAGGCGACCCGTGGTTCGAGGGGCCGCGATGGGACGCGGTGGCGGAAATCCCCTCCGGTTTGAAGTAGCTTCTGATTCCCGTGCATGCGGGTTTGTCCCGGGGAAGGGTTTTCCCCGGAGGTGCCGTGCTTGTCAGACTTCGGTCAGATGGCGGTTCGATAGTGCGACCCAGGTTGCACGCGGTGCCCTGGAGGGGGTGCGCGGAGCAGTCGCAACCACCACCTCATGGAGACAAGCACCATGGCTACCAACGTCGCTCCCCGGCCCATGTCGCCGGAAGAAAGAAAAGTCATCCTGGCCTCGTCGCTGGGCACCGTTTTCGAATGGTATGACTTCTACCTGTACGGTTCGCTCGCGGCCATCATCGCCAAGCAGTTCTTCAGCGGGCTGGACGCGGGCTCCGCGTTCATCTTCGCGTTGCTGGCCTTCGCCGCGGGCTTCATCGTGCGGCCCTTCGGCGCCCTGGTGTTCGGGCGGCTGGGCGACATGATCGGGCGCAAGTACACCTTCCTGGTCACCATCCTGATCATGGGCCTGTCCACCTTCATCGTGGGCGTCTTGCCGACCTATGCCAGCATCGGCGTGGCCGCCCCGGTGATCCTGATCGTGCTGCGCATGCTGCAGGGCCTGGCCCTGGGCGGCGAGTACGGCGGTGCCGCGACCTATGTGGCCGAGCATGCGCCGCAGGGCAAGCGCGGCGCCTATACCTCGTGGATCCAGACCACCGCCACGATGGGCCTGTTCCTGTCGCTGCTGGTCATCCTGGGCACCCGCACCGCCATGGGCGAGCAGGCCTTCACCGACTGGGGCTGGCGCATTCCGTTCCTCGTCTCCATCCTGCTGCTGGGCGTGTCGCTGTGGATCCGGCTCTCGCTGTCGGAGTCTCCCGCCTTCCAGCGCATGAAGGCCGAGGGCAAGACCTCCAAGGCGCCGCTGCGCGAATCGTTCGGGGAATGGAAGAACCTGAAGATCGTGATCCTGGCGCTGATCGGCCTCACCGCCGGCCAGGCCGTGGTCTGGTACACGGGCCAGTTCTATGCGCTCTTCTTCCTGACGCAGCAGCTCAAGGTGGACGCCGTCACGGCCAACCTGATGATCGCCGCCGCCCTGCTGATCGGCACGCCGTTCTTCGTCGTCTTCGGCGCACTCTCCGACCGGATCGGCCGCAAGCCCATCATCATGCTGGGCTGCGTGCTGGCCGTGCTCACGTATTTCCCCGTCTTCAAGGCGCTGACCGAAGCCGCCAACCCCGACCTGGCCGCCGCTCAGGCGAAGAACAAGGTGGTGATCGTGGCTGACCCGGCCGAGTGCTCGTTCCAGTTCAACCCGACCGGCACGGCCAAGTTCACCAGCTCCTGCGACGTCGCCAAGCAGGTGCTGGCCGCCAGCTCGGTGAGCTATGACAACGAAGCCGCGCCGGCCGGCACGCCCGCGGTGATCAGGATCGGCCAGACCACCATCCCGAGCTACGCCGCCCGCGGCCTGTCCGCCGACGAAGCCAAGGCCAAGGACGCCGCCTTCAAGAAGGCCGTGGCCGAGACGCTGAAGGCCGACGGCTATCCCTCCAAGGCCGACCCCGCCAAGATGAACAAGGTGATGATGATCGTCATCCTGACCTATCTGGTGCTGCTGGTGACCATGGTGTATGGCCCGATCGCGGCGATGCTGGTGGAGATGTTCCCGACGCGCATCCGCTACACCTCGATGAGCCTGCCCTACCACATCGGCAACGGCTGGTTCGGCGGCCTGCTGCCCACCATGTCGTTCGCCATCGTGGCGCAGACGGGCAACATGTACAACGGCCTCTGGTATCCCATCATCATCGCGGGCATCACGGCCATCATCGGCACGCTGTTCATCCGCGAAACCAAGGACGTGGACATCTACGCGGGCGATTGAAAGGGCGATTGAACGCGCTTTCCCGGGAATACGGCCCACTGGCGTGGCGGTATTCCCGGGCAGTGCAAGGTTCCCTGCGGGCCGCCAGCACCCCCCGGGCGGACAAATGGCACGACACGGTGGAGCCGGGCGCGCACCAATCAAGTGCACCCGGCGTCGTCCCTTTATGCAGAAGTCTTCCTGAACGATTACCGGCACGGGATCCCGTGTTTTTTTGCGTGGCGGACGCCATGACTTCCGGCGGACGGGGGGCGCTGTATGAAAACCCCGTGATTTGCGGCCGGAAGGTCGCCAAGTGTGGGGAAAAAGCGCCAAAGTGTGGCAGTTAAGCGTCAGCTTCGTTATCAAGACGACTTTCAACCGTGCTAATGAGGTTGTTACATCTAGAATTTGAGTGGTAGCTGCACTTGCATTTTGTTGCCACAAGCCTGCGCGGTGCCTACTTCCACCTTCCGAACAAAGTATCCGAGGACATCACATGCAAAAGACCCATCGTCTGGCTCTCGCCGCCTTGGCCCTTCTGGGCAGCACCGCCGCATTTGCGCAAAGCAGCGTGACGCTGTACGGCCGCGTCAACACCAGCGTCGAACATTCCAAGGTGGGTGATCTGTCGCAGTCCGGTGTGAACAACAACGCGTCCCGCTTCGGTTTCAAGGGCGTGGAAGACCTGGGCGGTGGCCTGAAGGCTGGCTTCCAGCTGGAAAGCGGTTTCGACAGCTCCACCGGCGCAGCCGCACAGCAGTTCTTCGGCCGCCAGAGCGAAGTGAACCTGTCCGGTGGCTTCGGTATGGTCCGCCTCGGCAACTGGACGCCTGAGTCGTACTACGCCATCGCCGACTATGGCGTGCAGGACCAGCCCAACCACGACACCGGCAACTTCTCCAACCAGCTGTACACCTCGGTGGCCTTCGGCAAGACCAACAAGGTCGGCTATCGCACCCCCATGCTGGGCGGCTTCTGGGCTGAAGCCACGGTCAGCATGCACGAGCGCGCCGCTCGCACGAACCCCTTCGGCGTGAACGCAGGCACCAAGAACGCCTATGACGTCGCTGCCAACTGGGAAGGCGGCAACCTGGCCTTCGGCGCTGGCTACGCCAAGCTGGGCGACAACTGGGACGCCGGCGTGCGCGGCCACTACACGATGGGCCCCGTGCAGCTCGGCGCCTACTACCAGCGCAACGACTACGAGCTGGTGGGTACCCGCAACTCGGTGGGCATCGCTGCCCAGTACGCCTTCGGCGCTTCGGAAGTGGTGGCCAACTACATCTGGGCCAGCAAGTGGAACAACGTGGCTGACTCCGGCGCTCAGCAGCTGATCCTGGGCTACAACTACAACCTGAGCAAGCGCACCAAGGTGTACGCTGCCTACACGTACGTCAAGAACAAGTCCGCTGCCAACTACGCCTATGGCTTCGTGAACGGCACGAACACGCTGGCTACGGGTGCCGATCCCCGCACGTTCGGTCTCGGCGTTCGCCATAACTTCTGATCGCCGCACCTGCCGGGGCTCGCATGGGCCTCCGGCACCGGGTGATCCAGCATGAAGCCTCACTCCCGCAAGGGCGTGGGGCTTTTTTCCATCCCGTCAGGAGACAAAAAGCATGTGGAAAATCGTTGTGGGCTTCGTTCTGTTCGCCGCCCTGTCGTTGTTCGTCATCATGAAAGCAGGAGACAAGGTGGACATGAGCGGGGAAAAGCATGGCGCGGATGCCGTGCATGCTCCGGACACCGCCGCGCCTGCCGCGGTCCCGGCATCGGCGGCGTCCGCTGCCAGCCGCGCTCCATGAGTCCGCTTCCGGCAAGTCCCGGTGGCGCCTGCGCCTTCGGGGCGTCCAATGAAAAAAGCCCGCGACGCGGGCTTTTTTCATGCTGGCCCCGCGGGGCCAGCGCTGGAATCAGCGGCGGAACTTGCCGTCGGTGCCGATGATGGACAGGTCGGCGAAATCCAGGCCCGTGTGGTCTTCGGGACTGAAGTTGACCTCCAGGCCGCCGATGTCGAATTTCTGGATGCCTTCCAGCGCCGCCTGCAGGCGTTCGCGCGTGGGCTTGGAGCCCGCGCGGCGCAGCCCTTCCACGAGCACCTTGGCAGCGGCCATGCCCTCGAGCATGGCGGGGCTCACTTCCTTGCCGCGCGCCTTCGCCAGCTCGTGTGCTTCGCGCACGAGCGGGTAGTTCGTGGCACGTTCGTTGGGGAACACCTGCGTGACGATGACGCCGCGCGCATTCGCGCCCAGGCTCCTGGCGAATCCGGACGATGCGTTGTTGGAGAGCGTGACGAGCTGGGCGCTCGAACCGGCCGCCCGGAAGGCCGCGTAGCCTTCGGCGGTAGCGGCCCCCGATGCGACCATGAGCACGGCCTGGGCCTGCGCCTGCACCAGCTTGGGCGCGATGGCGGAGAAATCGGGCTTGGTCCGGTCGAAGCGTTCCTCCAGCACGGGCTTGAGCTTCGCGGCCTCGAAGCCCTTGAGCGCGCCGGCGAGCCCGTCGGCGCCGAAGCTGTCGTCGGTGATGACCACCGCGATCCGGGAAATGCCCATCGACGCCAGGTGGGTGATGGCTTTCTCGGCCTCGCGCTGGTAGGGCGCGCGTACGTTGAAGACATGGCGGCGGACGGGGCGGTGCAGCACCATCGCGCCCGTGGAAGGGGCCACCAGGGGCACGTCGAATTTGTCGAGCAGGGGGATGATGGCTTCCGTGTGGGGCGTTCCGCGCGTGAGGAACATCGCGAGCACGTTCTGCTCCTCGATGAGCTTGCGCGCGTTGGCCTGCGCCAGGGTGGGATCGAACTTGTCGTCGAGCGAGACGAGTTCGACCTTCTGCCCGTTCACGCCGCCCCGCGCGTTCACCGCGTCAATGTAGAGCTTCGCGCCTTCGGTGGTTTCCTGCACTCCGGACGAGACCGGGCCGGTGAAGCCGGCCGTCTGCCCCACCAGCAGCTGGCTCCAGGCGGCCGGGGAGAACAGGGAAGCGGCCGCGAGGGCCAGGGCGGCGCCGGTGGTCTGCCAGGAATGGGCCATGATGGTGGAATCTCCGGGAAAGGCGTGGGGTGGTTCGATGGGAGCGGGGGACGATGCCCGAACGCTGCCATGGTGACAAGAGGTGACAACCCTGGGCGCAGGGGATTGCCCTGCGGGAGCGGTTGTCAATGGCGGGAACCGCCCCATATGGATAAGCCACTCTCCGACTCCGGCCGGCCATCTTCCTTTCCTAGAATGGCCCGCCTCCCCTCCGAAAGCTCCTCCCGATGACCCAGGGCCTGATCCGCATCCATGGCGCGCGCCAGCACAATCTGAAGAACCTGGATCTCGACATCCGCACGGGCGAACTCACGGTGGTGACCGGCCCCAGCGGCTCGGGCAAGTCCAGCCTGGTGTTCGACACGCTCTACGCGGAAGGCCAGCGCCGCTACGTGGAAACCTTCAGCGCCTACGCGCGCCAGTTCCTCGACCGGATGGACAAGCCGGCCGTGGACAAGGTGGAGGGCGTGCCCCCGGCCATCGCCATCGACCAGACCAATCCGGTGCGCTCGTCCCGCTCGACCGTGGGCACGATGACGGAGATCAACGACCACCTGAAGCTGCTGTTCGCGCGTGCTGCCCAGCTCTTCGACCGGCAGACGGCGCAGCCGGTGCGCCACGACACGCCGGACACCATCTATGCCGAACTGCAGCGCCGCTGCGCGGAGGCGGGCGATCCGCGCGTGGTGCTCACCTTCCCGGTCGAGCTGCCGGCCCATACGTCGGCCGAGCAGGTGGAGCAGTGGCTTTCCGCCAGCGGGTTCACGAAGGTGCAGGCCGAGCGCGAGGTCGGTACGCCCACGGGCCCCCGCAAGGTACTCGATGTGGTGGCCGACCGTTTCCGGCTCGGCAATGCCGAACGCGCCCGCGTGGTCGAGGCGATCGAGGTCGCGCTCAAGCGCGGGACGGGGCGGCTGAACGTCTACCGGCTGCACGAAGAGGGCGAGCCGGAGCTGTGGCGCTTCTCCACCGGCCTGCACTGCCCGGACAGCGACCTGCGCTATGCCGAGCCCATCCCGTCGATGTTCTCCTTCAATTCCGCCGTGGGCGCCTGCGAGTCCTGCCGCGGCTTCGGGCGGGTGATCGGCGTGGACTACGGCCTGGTGATTCCCAACGACCGGCTGACGCTGCGCGCCGGCGCGATCAAGACCATCCAGACGCCGGCCTGGAAGGAGGCGCAGGACGACCTCATGCGCCATGCGGAGGCCGCGGGCATCCCGCGCGACACGCCCTGGTACAAGCTCACGGAAGAGCAGAAGCGCTGGGTGATCGACGGCACGCCGGGCTACAAGGACGGTAACTGGAACAAGCAGTGGTACGGCATCCGGCGCTTTTTCGAGTACCTGGAGAGCAAGGCCTACAAGATGCACATCCGGGTGCTGCTGTCCAAGTACCGCAGCTACACGCCATGCCCGACCTGCGGCGGTGCGCGCCTGAAGACCGAGAGCCTGCTGTGGCGGGTGGGAAGCAAGGACGATGCCGATGCCGTGCTCGAGCCGTCCCGGCGCTTCATGCCGCAGGGCGTGGCATGGAACCGTGCCCAGCTGGAGGCGC